>DASPRX010000281.1:0-3350 GCA_035624235.1 Burkholderiales bacterium
TCGGCCATCGGGACCCGCTGCATGGCGGCATAATAACCGAATGCCCTCCGCCGACGAGGTACGCGACTTCCAGCTCACGCGCGCGCCGGCCGGCTTCATCGACGACCCCTATCCCTGGTACGCCGCGCTGCGCGCGCACGACCCGGTGCACCCGCTCGAGGGCGGCGGGGTCTTTTTGTCACGCTACGAGGACTGCCTCGCGCTGTACCGCGATGCGCGCGCGAGCTCGGACAAGAAGGCCGAGTTCGGGCCGAAGCTTGGGCAGACGCCGCTCTACGAGCACCACACCACGAGCCTGGTGTTCAACGACCCGCCGCTGCACACGCGCGTGCGCAGGATCATCCTGGGCGCGCTAAACCAGAAGGCGATCGCGCGCATGGAAGCCGACGTCGTGCGCCTGGTCGAGCGGCTGCTCGCCGAGATGGCCGAGCGGCGCGAGATCGACTTCATCGAGGCCTTCGCGGCGAGAATCCCGATCGAGGTGATCGGCAACCTGCTCGACGTGCCGAGGAGCGACCGGGGTCCCTTGCGCGGCTGGTCGGTCGCGATCCTCTCGGGCCTGGAGCCCAGGCTCACGCCGGCGATGCACGAGGCGGGCAACCGCGCGGTCGCCGAGTTCCTCGCCTACCTCGAGATGCTCGTCGCCGAGCGAAGAAAAAAACCCGGCGACTACGAATCCGACGTGCTCACGCGCTTGATCCAAGGCGAGAAGGATGGCGAGCGGCTGACGGAAAAGGAGCTGCTGCACCAGTGCATCTTTCTTCTCAACGCCGGGCACGAGACCACCACCAACCTGATCGGCAACGGCCTGTGGCTGCTGCTCACGCGGCCCGATGAGCTCGCGCGCCTGCGAAGCGATCCCGCGCTGGTGCCCTCCGCAGTCGAGGAGATGCTGCGCTACGAGGGCCCGATCCAGCTCAACAACCGGCGCCTCAGCGCGCCGCTCGAGCTCGGCGGCAAGAGCCTGCCCGCGGGCACCTTCGTCACCATCGGCATCGGCGCGGCGAACCGCGATCCGGCGCAGTTTCCCGATCCCGAGCGCTTCGACGTCGCGAGGAAGCCCAACCGCCACCTCGCATTCGGCCAGGGCGAGCACGCCTGCGCCGGCATGAACGTCGCGCGCATGGAAGGCCGCATCGCCTTCGCGCGCCTGCTCGCGCGCTTTTCCGAGATCGAGCTCACCGGCGACCCGGTGCGCGACCGCCGCATTCGCTTCCGCGGCTTCAGCCGCCTGCCCGTACGCGTTAATTAGGGACAGACCCTATTTTTCGCTATGTTGAATATAGGGTCTGTCCCTATTTTTCAGTGCGCCTGCGCGCGGCGCAGCAGCGCCGTGGACTCCTTCAGCGCCTTGGTGTAGAGGTCCGGGTACTCGCCGCGCAGCACGTACCATTCGCGCGATTTCAGGCGGTCGAGCTCGCGCTCGAGCATGTAGTGATCGCGGATGCGCGAGGCGTCCTCGAGCTGCAGGCGCAGCAGCTCGTCGAGACGGTTGCACAGCGTGCGCGTCAGCCGGCGGCGGCCCACCAGCGAAGACGAGCCCGCGCCGCGCAGTTCGCCAGGTACTTTCACGTCGGCGGCCTGTATCGCCTGGCGCATCGAAGTCAGGTGCCTGACCTCCCAGGACGCCTTGCCGCAGACTTCCTCGAAGGCCTTCAATGAAGCCAGGATCTTCTCGCTGTCTAAGCTCATGGCGCGCACCTCCTCTTGACGAAATTTAACGCCGTGCCCGGGCCGTCAAGAAAGAACTAGTTCCTCGCGCGCGCGTCGCCGATTTGCCGGCGCGTCGTGCGTCCACGACAACGCTTTTGCTTATTTGTCCTGCGCGCGGTTGTAGCGGTCGTCGAAGCGCTCGATGTCGTCCTCGCCGAGGTAGCTGCCGGACTGCACCTCGACGATGAAGAGCGGCTCGCTGCCGGGATTCTCCAGCCGGTGCTTCACGCCGACTGGAATGTAGGTCGACTGGTTCGGATCGAGATGCAGCGTGTCCTCGCCGCGCGTGACGCGCGCACGCCCCGCCACCACCACCCAGTGCTCGGCACGTTGGCGGTGCAGCTGGAGCGAGATCGCCTGCCCCGGTTTCACCATCAGGCGCTTCACCTGGAAGCGCGGGCCGGCGTCTACCGACTCGTAGTAGCCCCACGGCCGGTACACGCGCGAGTGCGACACGTGCTCGCTGCGATTGCCGCGCGCGAGGTTCTCGACCACGCCCTTCACGTCCTGCGCACGCTCGCGCGCGGCAATCAGGATCGCGTCGTCCGTCTCGACCACGAGCAGACCCTCGACCCCGAGCAGCGACACGTGGCGCGCATCGGCGCGCACGTAGCAACCCTTCGCATCCGCGAGCGCGACGTCGCCCTTTGTCACGTTGCCCTGCGCGTCCTTGGCGCCGACCTCCCACAGCTCCGACCACGAGCCGACGTCGCTCCAGCCGAATTCGCCCGGCACCATTGCGCCCTGCGCGGTGTGCTCCATCACCGCGTAGTCGATCGACTCGGACGGGCAGGCCGCGAACGCCGCCTCGCCCAGGCGCAGGAAGTCGAGGTCGCGCACGCCGCTCGCGAGCGCGCGCTCGACAGCCGCGAGCATCTCGGGACGCAGGCGGCGCAGCTCGTCGAGCAGCCGCGCGGCGCCGAACAGGAACATGCCGCTATTCCAGAAGAAGCCGCCGTCGGCGACGAAGCGGCGTGCGGTCGCGAGGTCGGGCTTCTCGACGAAGCGCTTGATGCGCCGCGCCTCGGGCACGCGCTCGAGCGGCTCGCCCGCCTCGATGTAGCCGTAGCCGGTCGCGGGCGCGCCCGGTCGGATGCCGAAGGTGACGAGGTATCCCGCCTCGGCCGCCCGGCGCGCGCGCGCGATCGCGGCGTGGAACGCGGGCACGTCGCGGATCAGGTGGTCCGAAGGCAGCACGAGGAGCAGCGCCTCGGGCTCCTCGCGCGCCACCGCAAGTGCCGCGGCGGCTATCGCGGGCGCGGTATTGCGCCCCACCGGCTCGAGCAGCGTCGCGCGCGGCGCGGCGTCGATCGAGTGCAGCTGCTCGGCGGCGAGGAAGCGGTGCTCGGTGTTCGCCACCACCACCGGCGCGCTGCACTCGGGCAGCCCTGCGAGCCGCAGCACCGTGTCCTGCAACATCGTGCGCTCGCCCACCAGCGGCAGGAACTGCTTCGGCAGGAGCTTCCTCGACATCGGCCAAAGCCGCGTGCCCGTGCCGCCGGAGAGGATCACTGGAACGATACGTGGCTGCATGAGCGCCTCGAAATTGGGGACAGACCCTATTTTCCGCTATGTTGAATATAGGGTCTGTCCCTATTTTGAGGACGCCCCCGGCCCCGAGGCGCGGCGCCCAGGGC
>DASPRX010000120.1:0-31428 GCA_035624235.1 Burkholderiales bacterium
GGATCGGGCGCAAGCTTGCCTCTGCCGCCGGTCGCGCGGCCGGGCTGCGCGACGATTATCCGATCGGGCAGGAACGGGTCGACCAGCGCCTCGGCCGTATAGGGAACTGGCTCGTACGGCTTCACTTGGGGCAAGGGGGGCACGTGTCCGCGCAGGTCCTTGGTGAGGGCGTTTAGCTCCTGCTTGAGGTCACTGTGCTCGTCGGCTCCGCACGCCGCGAGCAAGACCGCACTTGCCAATACGATGATCTTCTTCATCTCCGGCCCTTGCCCGCCTGCTGCGCCTTACGCTGCGCGGCGATTTCTTCTTCGTCCAAGTAGCGGAACGTGCGCGCGGTCGCTTCCATCTGCAGATTGCCGTCCTTCGCCGCAGCGATCGACACGTCGTTGAGCGTAACGATACGCGAGAGCTGGCCGACGTCGCTCGCGAAAGCCCCCATGTCATGGTAGTTGCCGACGACCTTTATCTGGATGGGGAGCTCGGCGTAGAACTCCCTGACCATCTCGGCCGGTGCCGGCTTGAACAGCTCGAACTGCAGCCCGCGACCCAAACCGGCTTGGTTGATATCTACGAGCAAGGCGTCCATCTGGGACTTGTTGGGCAGCTGCCGGAGCAAAGCGCCAAACTGCGTGTCGATCTCGCGTAGCTGTTGGCGATACAGCTCGAGGTTGATCGCTTGGCGCTTCTTGTTGACGTAATCCTCCTTGAGCTTCTTCTCTTGCTGCTGGCCCGCGTCGAGCTCGGAAAGCTGAGACTGCCAGTCGAGGAAATAGGCCGCCACGGGCAATACGACCAGCACCGCAGCCAGCGCCGTCAGCTTCGGGATTGCCGGCCACGTTCCCGGATCGCGCGGGTTGAGGCGCCTAAAGTCTTCTACGAATCTGTTGAAGTTGATCGCCACGGCCTACCCCTTCTTGACCGGCGCCTTGTCACCCGGCTTGCCGCCCTTGTCCTGTTCGGGCTTGATTGGCTTGAGCGACAAATTCAGGTTGAACTCGGAGACGCGTTGCTTGTTGATCAGCGTCGCCTTGATCTCCACAAGCTCGGGCTTTTCCAACCAGGGAGACGACTCGATATTGCGCATGAGAGTCGAGACGCGGGCATTCGACTGCGCATAGCCGTCGAGACTCACGGCAAGACCCTTTTGCCTGACCGTCTTGAGATATACGCCTTCCGGCATCTGTCGCACGAGTTGATCCAGCAGGTGCACGGTTTGCGCGCGGTCAGCCTGAAGCGTTTCGATTACCTGTTTGCGCGCAAGAAGCGCCTGGATCTCGTCCTTGAGCTTCTTGATGTCGGCAATCTGCTTGTCGAGCTTCGCGATTTCGCCCTTGAGGAACGTGTTGCGATCCTCCTGAGCCGCGATGCGCTGCGCGTTCACGATATGCACGGCTCCCACGATGACCAGGCCGAGTACAAACGTCATCGCGCCCAGGACCGCGAAATGGGCACGCGCACGCTTGCGTCGCTCCTCGCGGTGCGGCAGCAGGTTGATGCGAATCGCGCTCATAACGGATCGAACCTCCGCATAGCCAGCCCGCAAGAAATGATGAGCGAAGGCGCGTCGACCATCAGACGTTTCAGTTGGATACGAGATGACGTTTGCATAGCCGCGAATGGATTGGCGACCATGCACGAAACCTGCGTGCGCGTGTGCACCGCTTCGTCCAAGCCTGGAATGACAGCCGATCCGCCCGCGAGGAGAATCTGATCGACGCTGCTGTATTGCGTAGAAGTGAAGAAGAACTGCAGCGCGCGTTGCACCTCCATTGAAAGGTTATCCATGAACGGGCGCAGCACCTCGGCTTCAAAATCGTCCGGCAGGCCGCCCGAACGCTTAGCGTTCTCGGCCTCATCCACGCTCATGCCGTAGCGGCTGACGATGTCCTGGGTGAGCTGATTCCCGCCGAATGCCTGCTCTCTGGTATAGACCGACTGCTCGTTGCGCAACACGGTTACGTTCATCACGTTGGCGCCAACGTCGACCACAGCGATGTTCTGGTCTTTGCCTCCGCCAGGCAGCTGTTGCACCACGAGCGAGAGGGCGCTTTGCTGCGCGTAGGATTCGACGTCCATCACTAGAGCCTTGAGTCCCGCGGACTCTGCGACCGCAACTCGGTCCTCGACTTTCTCCTTGCGGGTCGCGGCGATCAGCACCTCTTCTTCGTCAGGGCTGGAAGGCGCTGGGCCGATCCGCTGAAAGTCAAGGTTCACTTCATCCAGTGCGAACGGAATGTACTGGTTGGCCTCAGTCTCGACCTGTACCTCGAGCTCTTCTTCACGCAATCCAGCTTGTACAATGATTTTCTTCGTAATAACGGCACCAGATGGCACTGCCATGGCAACGTGCTTTGTGCGCGTCGCGAGCCGCTTGTGCGCCCGCTTCACGGCTTCGGCTACGGTTTCCAAGTTATTGATGTTGCCGTCGACGACAGCTTCACGCGGCAATGGCTCGATCGCGTAGCGCTCGACGCGATAGGCTCCCTTTCCGGCTTCGACGATTTCCAGCATCTTCACCGACGACGAACTTATGTCCAGCCCAAACAACGGCGGCGTCTTCGGCTTGAAAATGTCCAGTTCCATCGTTATTTTCCCTTGCGGCCCGGTGTGTTAGGCGCAATACGTAGAAATTGCGTTAAATGCTAGCAACAAGCCTAGCCAGTGTCTAGTGAATTTTCCACAGGACCAGAACCCCTATAATGCCCCTCCCCTTGCGCCTGGTACCTAGGCCCATTCCTTCGGGCTAACTCCCTTGATGTGGCGTCGTTTTTTGCTGTTCCCGCTGGCTTTGCTCACCGGTTTGTTCGTGGTCTGCGCAGCCATTGCCGCGCTCGTGCTGTTGCTCGCCTACCCGAACCTTCCTTCACTCGACTCGCTCACCGATTACCAGCCAAAGGTCCCATTGCGCGTGTACACGGCGGACGGAGAACTTATCGGCGAGTTCGGCGAGGAGCGCCGATCAGTAATCTCGATCGCCGAGGTACCGCAGACACTCAAGAACGCAATCATCGCCGCAGAGGACGAGCGCTTTTATCAGCACACGGGCATCGACTATGCCGGCGTGCTACGTGCCGCCTATTCCAACCTGCTCGCTGGCGGACGCAGACAAGGCGCAAGCACGATAACCATGCAGGTCGCGCGCAACTTTTTTCTGTCATCCGAGAAGACGCTGACGCGCAAGCTGTATGAGGCCCTGCTGGCATTCAAAATCGAGCACAGCCTCACCAAGGAGCAGATTCTCGAGCTGTACATCAATCAGATCTACCTTGGACAGCGGGCCTATGGCTTCGCGGCCGCGGCACAGACCTACTTCGGCAAGCCGCTCGACAATCTGACGTTGGGTGAGGCGGCGATGTTAGCCGGACTGCCGAAGGCGCCATCGAGCTACAACCCGATCGCAAGCCCACAGCGGGCGCGACAGCGCCAGCGTTACGTCCTGCGTCGCATGAGAGCGCTGGGCTACATCACCGAGGCGCAGCAAGAAGAGGCAATCAAAGCGCCGCTGCGGCGCGCGCCTCGAACTGCCTCAGAGTATGCCGTACACGCCGACTACTTGGCGGAGATGGTACGTCAGTCGATGTACGAGCAGTATGGGCAGGACGCGTACACGCGAGGTTTCCGCGTCTACACCACTATCCGCGACTCTGACCAGCAGGCAGCTTACGAATCGCTGCGCAAAGGCCTCTCGGACTATGACAGGCGGCACGGATATCGCGGACCTGAGGGCTTCGCCAAGCTGCCCGACGATGCGCACGAGGAAGACTACGAGGATGCCCTTGCGGACTATCCGGACAACGACGACCTGCTTGCCGCCTTAGTGATCGAGGCGAGCCCCAGAACGGTGTCGGTGGTGCTACACAGCGGCGAGACGATCAAGATTTCGGGCGATGGGCTCAAGTTCGCGGCCGCGTCGCTTAATCCGAAGGTTGCGCCGCAAAAGCGCATCCAGCTCGGAGCGATCGTGCGCGTGCAGCTTGCGGATGGAAAGCATTGGCAGATCGTGCAACTGCCGGAGGCCGAGGCGGCATTCGTCGCCCTCGATCCGCAGGACGGCGCGATCCGCGCTTTGGTGGGCGGGTTCGATTTTGATCGAAACAAGTACAACCACGTTATTCAAGCATGGCGCCAACCCGGGTCATCGTTCAAGCCGTTCATCTATTCCTCGGCGCTGGAGAAGGGCTTCACGCCGGCCACGGTGGTCCCCGACGAACCGCTCGTGATCGAGCCTGAAGTGACCGGGGGTCAGGTCTGGGAACCGAGCAATTACGACGGCACGTTCGATGGGCCGATGCGCCTGAGGACAGCCTTGGCAAAATCGAAGAATATGGTGTCGATCCGAATTCTGCAGGCGATCGGCCCGAAATACGCCCAGGACTACATCACTCGCTTCGGCTTTGACGCCGACAGGCACCCGCCGTATTTGACGATGGCGCTCGGCGCCGGATCGGTGACGCCATTGCAGATGGCGCGCGCTTACGCGGTGTTTGCGAATGGCGGCTACCTTGTACAGCCCTATTACATTCAGAAGGTAGTCGACGATCGAGGAGAGCAAGTGGCCGTTGCGCATCCGCAGCGTGCCGCAGAAGGCGTGCAACGAGTCATCGACGCGCGCAATGCTTTTGTCATCGACAGCATGATGCAGGACGTGGTCACCTATGGCACGGCAGCGCGTGCCGCGCGTCTTGGCCGGCACGATATCGCCGGCAAGACCGGCACCACGAATGACTTTGTGGATGCGTGGTTTTGCGGGTACCAGCCGACCGTAGTCGGTATCGCCTGGGTGGGCTTTGACCAGCCGAAGTCGTTGGGGCGCAATCAGACCGGGGCCGCGGTCGCATTGCCGATCTGGATGGGATATATGGAGCAGGCGCTCAAGGGCGTGCCGGAGATGCCGCGCGTGATGCCTCCTGGCGTGGTACGCGTGGAGACGGGACCGGACCCGACGATCTCGAATGATTCCGGGCCGATCCCGGAGTATTTCTACGAGGAGAACGTGCCGCACACGCCGCAACCGTCGTTCACGCCGATGGACGACTTCGTGACGCCTTCCTCTGGCAATTAGAGCGTCCCGACCTCAGCCGCGCAGTACAACGCCCCCGCCGCTCTGCGCCGACACAAGCTTTGATAGTGCTGCGAACAATTCGCTGCCATCACGCGTATCGCGCCAAACCGCGCCGTCCCAGCGAAAGTGGAAGCCGCCGCTCTTCGCCGCGACCCACAATTCGCGCGCGGCGGCGTGCCGGTTTATGACCATCTTCGAGCCGTTGTGGAACTCGATCTCCAGTACCCCACCTGACTTGCTCTGCACATCCGCGTCCACGCCGCTATTCTCCAGCGCCCGCTCGATTCGCCCAAGTGCCGCAGAAGCGAGTGCTTCGAACTCGGAATCGTTCATGTCGGATGAAATCCGCGTGATAGCATGGTAATTTTAGCGGCTGCAGCGCGATGCGTACCGCACTTTTCCTCGTTCTGAGCGCCGCGCTCGCCGTCGCCGGCTGCGGCCAGAAAGGGCCACTCTACCTGCGCGACACCCCCCCGCCAGGCGTGAAACCTAAGAAACAGGAGCCGTACCAGCCCGTTCCATATCCAGAGCGCCCGGCGTCCGACGGCGCGACGTCCGAGCAACGCTAGCGCCATGGCATTCGCGTATCGAGACGGCGCCCTGTGCGCCGAACAGCTGCCGCTCGAACGCATTGCTGAACGCTTCGGGACCCCGTGCTATGTCTACTCGCGCGCCGCGATCGAGGCCGCCTACTCGGAATTCGCCCGCGCGGTGGCGGCGCGCGACGCGCTGATCTGTTACTCGGTCAAGGCAAACTCCAATCTCGCGGTGCTCTCTGTCATGGCGCGGCTCGGTGCCGGCTTCGACATCGTCTCGGGAGGCGAGCTGGCCCGCGTGCTGGCCGCCGGCGGCGACGCGGGCCGGACGCTGTTCTCGGGCGTGGGCAAGAGCGAGCGCGAGATCGAGCAGGCGCTTCTAGCAGGAGTGCTTTGTCTGAACCTCGAATCCGAAGCCGAGCTCGCGCGGGTCGATGCGGTCGCCCAACGCCTCGGCAGACGCGCGCCTGTTGCCTTTCGGGTCAATCCCGATGTCGACCCGAAGACTCATCCGTACATTTCGACCGGTCTGCGGCGCAACAAATTCGGCGTGCCGTACGAGGAGGCCGAGCGCCTGTACGCGGTCGCCTCACGCCTAAGCGCGGTCGAGGTGCGCGGCATTGGTTGCCACGTTGGGTCGCAGCTAACCGACCGTGCGCCATTCGTCTCCGCGGTCGAACGCCTCGTGGCGCTTGCGACTCGCATCGAGGCCGCCGGGGTACGCCTAGGGCACATCGATGTGGGGGGAGGTATTGGCATCCGGTACCGGGACGAGAATCCGACGCCGATAGCGGATTTCGTCGCCGGGGCAGTCGCTGCCCTCGGTAGCCGGCGCGAGACTCTGATCTTCGACCCCGGGCGCTCCGTTGTCGGTAACGCTGGCGTGCTCCTGACCCGCGTCGAATACGTGAAGTCCGGCCCCGCCAAGAACTTCCTGGTAGTGGACGCGGCGATGAACGATCTGCTGCGTCCGGCCCTGTACGACGCTTGGCACGAAGTGCTGCCGGCGCGTGAATCGCGCGCGGGCAGTTCCACCGAGATCTACGATGTGGTCGGGCCGGTTTGCGAAAGCGGCGATTTTCTCGCGCACGAGCGACGGCTGGCGGCCCGCGAAGGCGACCTCCTCGCGGTAATGTCGGCCGGGGCCTACGGCATGAGCATGAGCTCGAACTACAACTCCCGCCCGCGCGCCGCCGAGATCCTTGTCGAGGGCGATCGGGCGCATCTCGTGCGTAGCCGCGAAACGATCGAGAATCTCTTTGCCTTGGAGCGGACATTGCCGTAGATTCATCGCCCGGCGCATGTGAAGACCGGGTGGAGTCGCACTATGAACGTTTGGACCGGCCCGTCCCCGGCGCTTTAGATGACTTTCAAAGCGCAACGCCGCGCGCCGCTGCTGGCACTCGGCGGCCTGCTGGTTGCCGCCGCGGCCGCGGCGCTCGTGCACTTCGGCGGCGACCTTCGCGCCACCGAGAAGCAGCGTCCGGCCGTCGCACCACCGGTGCCCGTATCGGTGGCCGTCGCGACCGGCCGAACGGTCGCTGTCTACCTGCGGGCGATCGGCAACGTCGACGCCTACTCCTCAGTGGCGGTCAAAGCGCGGGTCGATGGCCAGATAGTGGAGGTGGGCTTTCGTGAGGGACAGGCGGTGCGCCGCGGCGAGGTGCTCTTCCGCCTAGACGCAAGGCCATTCGCCGCAGCACTGCGCCAAGCCGAGGCGAACGTCGCGCGCGACGTGGCGAACCGCAATCAGGCTCGCTCGCAGGAACGGCGCTACCTCGACTTGCTCGACAAGAACTTCGTCTCGAAGGAGGCGTACGCGCAGTTCCGTACCAACGCCGAGACCGCGGAAGCCCAACTCAAAGCGAGCCAGGCGGCGCTCGAGACGGCGCGGCTGAACCTCGAATACTGCACGATTCGCTCACCCATCGACGGCTTCGTGGGCCGCATCATGCTGCAGCTTGGAAACCTGGTGAAGGCGAACGACACGAATCCGCTGGTGGTGATCAACCAGGTGAAGCCGGTCTACGTCACCTTCGCCGTTCCGGAGCAGGGGCTGGCTCAACTGCGCCAGCATATGGCCGAAGGTCCGCTCGAAGTCGACGCGAGCGGCTCCGACGCCGCGAGCGCACCAATTGCGAGCGGCCGCCTAGTATTCATCGACAACGCCGTCGATACGAGCACCGGAACGATCAAGCTGCGCGCGCAGTTCGACAACACCGATCTCGCGCTGTGGCCCGGGCAATTCATCGCGGTCAAGGTCAAGCTCTACGATCAAAAGGATGCGGTTGTCGTGCCGTCCGCCGCGGTCCAGACGGGCCCGCAGGGGGAGTACGTGTACGTACTGAAGCCCGACTCGACTACCGAAGTACGTCGCGTGACGGTAGCGCGCACCGAGGGCGAAGAAACGATCATTGCCAAAGGCGTGACCCCGGGAGAGAAGGTTGTCACCCGCGGACAGCTGCGGCTGCAACCGAATTCCAAGGTCATCGTGCGGCCGGACGCATCGTGAACCTGTCCGCGCTCTTCGTGCGCCGGCCGGTGATGACGGTGCTGGTCATGGCGGGCATCCTGATTTTCGGCAGCGCGGCATACCGTCTGCTGCCGGTAAGTTCGCTGCCTAACGTCGATTTCCCCACCATCCAGGTCAGCGCCGAGTTGCCGGGAGCGAGTCCGGAAACCATGGCCTCGGCGGTCGCGACGCCGCTCGAAAAGCAGTTCTCCACGATCGCCGGAATCGATTCGATGAGTTCGGTGAGCGGCCAGGGCATCACGCAGATCACCATCCAGTTCGCGCTCGATCGCGACATCGACGCGGCCGCCCAGGACGTCAGCGCGGCGATCGCCACGGCGGCGCGGCAGCTGCCTCCGACGATGACCACGCCGCCGTCCTTCCGCAAGGTCAATCCGGGCGACTTTGCCATTTTCTACCTGGCGCTGACCTCCGACACCCTGCCACTGTCGACCGTGGACGAGTATGCCGAAACCTTCCTCGCGCAGCGGATCTCGACGATCAGCGGGGTCGCCCAGGTCCAGGTGTTCGGCCAACAGAAGTACGCGGTGCGCGTCCAGGTCGACCCGAACGCGCTCGCTTCGCGCGGAGTCGGCATAGACGAAGTTCAGCAGGCAATCGCCGACGCGAATGTCAACCTGCCGACCGGGACCCTATACGGGCGGGAGCGTCTCTTCGCGGTGCAGGCGAGCGGCCAGCTCTACGATGCCGCGGCGTATCGTCCGATCATCGTCACCTTCAGGAACGGCGCACCGGTCAGGCTCAGTCAGCTCGGGCGCGTGATCGACGGCGTGCAGAGCGACAAGGTGGCGGCGTGGTTCAAGGACAAACGCGGCATCGTGCTCGCGATATTCCGGCAGCCCGGCACCAACACGATCGAAGTCGTCGACTCGATCCGCAAGCTGCTTCCGACCTTTCGCGCCGAGGTACCTGCAGGCATCAGCATGGAGGTGCTGTTCGATCGCTCCGTGACGATTCGCCAGTCGGTCGAGGAGGTGCAGTTCACCCTGTTGCTGGCGCTCGCGCTGGTGGTCATGGTGATCTTCCTGTTCCTGCGCAATCTCTCGGCGACCCTCATTCCGAGCGTTGCGCTGCCGATGTCTATCGTCGGCACCTTTGCGGTCATGTATGCGCTCGGCTACAGCCTGGACAATATTTCTTTGATGGCGCTCACGTTATGCGTCGGGTTCGTCGTGGACGACGCGATCGTCATGCTCGAGAACATTACGCGCCACATGGAGGCAGGCAACAGCCGCATGCAGGCGACGCTCGACGCATCGAAGGAAATCGCCTTCACCATCCTGTCGATGACGCTGTCGCTCGCCGCCGTATTCCTCCCCGTGCTGTTCATGGGTGGGATCCTCGGCAGGCTGCTGCACGAGTTCGCGGTGACCATCATCGCCGCCGTGCTGATCTCCGGGTTCGTGTCGCTCACACTCACGCCGATGATGTGCGCACGGATCTTGCGTCCCGAGCACGAGCGTGCACACGGCAGGCTTTACCGGGCGTTCGAGCGCGGATTCGACGCGCTGCGCGACGTGTACCGCGAGACCCTCTCTTGGTCGTTGCGGCATGCGCCCCTGGTCATGGTCGCGTTCGTCGCGATCACGTTCGCGACGGGATTCATGTTCAAGCACATGCCGAAGGGGTTTCTGCCGCCGGAGGACACCGGGCAAATTTTTTGCTTTACCGAGGCGCCGCAGGACATTTCCTTCGACGCGATGGCAAAGTTGCAGCAGCAAGTCTCCGACATCATTCGCGTCAATCCGAACGTCGAAGCAGTCATGTCGTTCATCGGCGCTGCGGGACTAAATTCCTCGCTCAACCTCGGGCGCATGTTCATTACGCTGAAGCCACGCTCCGAGCGCGTGTCGGCGGACGATGTCATTCGGCAGCTGCGCCCCAAGCTCGCGAATCTCGTCGGAATGAAGGCGTATCTGCAGAACATTCCGACGATCCGCGTCGGTCTGCTCACGAAGAGTCCCTATCAGTTCGTGCTGCGCAGCACGAGTACCGAGGAGCTCTATCACTGGGTCCCGATCATTGAAGCGAAGTTGAAGACCTTGCCCAGCCTGGTCGATGTGACCAGCGACCTGCAGATTCGGCAACCTCAGGTGCTGATCGAATTCGACAGAGAGAAGGCCGCCGCGCTCGGCGTCACGGTTCAGCAGATCGAGTCTGCGCTTGGCGCCGCATACGGGTCGCAGCAGGTATCCACGATCTATACGGCTACGGACCAGTATTGGGTGATCCTCGAAGTCGAGCCCCGCTTTCAGGCCGACCCTTCCGCGCTGCCGCTTCTCTATGTCCGCTCGAAGTCAGGCGCGCTGGTGCCGCTGACCGCCGTCACCAGGCTCTCCTTCGGCGTCGGCCCGCTATCCGTGAGCCATCTCGGCCAACTGCCGTCGGTCACCATCTCCTTCGATCTCGCGCCAGGGGTCTCGCTTTCGCAGGCGATCGACAGCGTGCGCGCGCTGACACTCGACCTCCAGGTGCCGCCCACGCTCAGCGGCAGCTTTTCGGGGACCGCGCAGGCCTTCGAGGCGTCCATCCAAGGAATGGGGGTGCTGCTGCTGCTGTCGATCGTGGTGATCTATCTCGTGCTGGGCATTCTGTACGAGAGCTACATCCATCCGCTCACGATCCTCTCCGGCCTGCCGACCGCGGGGCTCGGCGCGCTGGTCACGCTGTGGGCCTTTGGCATCGATTTGAACATGTACGCCTTCGTCGGCATCATCATGCTCGTGGGCATCGTCAAGAAGAACGCGATCATGATGATCGACTTCGCGATCGAGGCGCAACGGCAGCGCGGCAGGGCTCCGCAGGAGGCGATCTTCGAAGCCTGCGTGGTCCGGTTCCGCCCGATCATGATGACCACGATGGCCGCGTTGATGGGCAGCCTTCCGATCGCCTTTTCGCTCGGCATTGGCGGCGAAGCCCGCCGGCCCCTCGGACTCGCGGTCGTCGGCGGTCTCTTGTTCTCCCAGGTTCTCACGCTGTACATCACCCCGGTGATCTACCTGTACTTCGAGCGGCTGCAGGGATGGCTGCACGGCCGCGACAGGGCTGCTAGCGCCGGCGCCGGCGCGCCCGCAGTGGCCCTCGCCCCCAAGGAGCCGGACTGACAAAATGGCAAACCAGGAAACCCGCAACATGGCGCTGTTCTGCGACTTCGAGAACATCGCTCTCGGGGTGCGCGACGCGAAGTACGCGCAGTTTGACATTAACCGCGTTCTCGAGCGCCTGCTGCTCAAGGGCAGCATCGTGGTGAAGAAGGCGTACTGCGACTGGGAGCGCTACAAGGAATTCAAGGCCGTCATGCACGGAGCTTCGTTCGAGCTAATCGAGATTCCTCACGTGCGTCAGTCCGGAAAGAACTCGGCGGACATTCGCATGGTCGTGGACGCGCTCGACCTGTGCTACACGAAATCCCATGTCGACACGTTCGTGATCATCAGCGGCGATTCGGACTTTTCGCCGCTCGTTTCCAAGCTGCGCGAAAACGCCAAGGTGGTGATCGGCGTCGGGGTGAAGAATTCGACTTCCGACCTGCTGATTGCCAACTGCGATGAATTTATCTACTACGACGACCTCGTGCGCGAGGAGGAGGCGAAGCGGCGCGCGGCGCGCAAGAGGAAGGAGGCGCGGCCTGCGGCCGCTGTCAGGGGACCTGCGGAAGCCGACGAGAAGCAGCAGGAGGCGATGGAGCTGCTGCTCGAGACGGTCGATGCGCTGATCGCAGAGCGCGGCGAGGGCGAGAAGATTTGGGGTTCGATGGTCAAGCAGACGCTCAAGCGCAGGAAACCGGGCTTCAATGAGTCCTACTACGGCTTTCGCGCCTTCTCCGACCTGCTCGAGGAGGCCGAGAAGCGCAAGCTCGTCGCGCTCGAACGCGACGAGAAGTCCGGCGGCTACGTCATCCGTCGCGCCTGAGCGCGCGCATGCGGTCGATGCGCGCCTGCAGCGCCTTGATCAGGCGATAGCCGAGCAGCAGTCCGAACAGCAGCGCGTACAGCTTCGGCTCGGTCGTATTGTTCTTGGCCAGCTTGAGCCACCAGAAGTGGAATACGGCTACCACGGCGACTAGGTACACCAGCCTGTGCAGCGCCTGCCAGCGCCTGCCGCCGAGGCGCTTCACCATGCCGTTCGTCGAGGTCGCGGCGAGCGGCAGCATGAGGGCGAGAGCGGTCATGCCAGCGAGTACGAAGGGGTGCTTGACCACATCCTTCGCCACGGCGCCGAGACTGAAGTCGTTGACGAGCCACAGGTAGCAGGTGAAATGCAGCGTCGCGTAGCTGAAGGCGAACAGACCCAGCATGCGCCGGAAGCGGGCGAGCTCGCCCCACCCGGTCAATTGGCGCAGCGGCGTGACGGCCAGCGTGAGCAGCAGGAAGCGCAGCGTCCAGAGCCCCATGGTCCAGATCAGCGTCTGCTCGGGGTTCGGCCCGAGCTGCACCGCGAATGCGCGCCACACGAGCGACGCCAGCGGCAACAGGCAGAGCACGAACAAGATCGGCTTGAACCAGCGCGCCTGCAACGTCGCGCGTCGCAGGCGTAGCGTGCTGCTCGCCGCGCCCGCGCGCCGGATTGCTGGCGAAGTCACGCTCGTCGCGGGCTGAGGCACGGAGGCCGGTCCTTGTGGCACGCGCTCAAATGTACTTTGTGAGATCCATGCCCGCATACAGTTGGGCCACCTGGTCGCCGTATCCATTGAACATCTGCGTCGGAATGCGCGGCACGAACAGTCCGCCGAAAGCACCGTCCCGCCCGATGCGCCGCTCGGTCGCCTGGCTCCAGTTCTGCGGGCTGACGTTGGGATTGACGTTCGAGTAGAACCCGTACCAGTCGGGCACCGCGCGCATCCACGAGGTGACGGGCTGCTGCTCGACCAGGCGAATGCGCACGATCGACTTCGCTCCCTTGAAGCCGTATTTCCAGGGGACGACCATGCGCAGGGGCGCGCCGTCCTGGTTCGGCAGCACCTCCCCGTAAAGGCCGAAGGCCAGCAGCGTGAGCGGATGCATGGCCTCGTCCATGCGCAGTCCTTCGCGATACGGCCATTGCAGCACCGGATTGTTCTGGCCAGGCATCTGCGCTGGATCGAGCAGGGTGACGAATTCGACGTACTTCGCCTTGCCAGTGGGTTGCACCGCTCGCAGCAAATTCGATAGCGGGTAGCCCACCCAGGGTATCACCATCGACCAGCCCTCTACGCAACGGTGCCGATAGGTGCGCTCCTCCAGCGGCGCGAGCTTCAGTAGCTCGTCGATGTCGAAGCTGCGCGGCTTGAGCACCTCACCTTCGATCGCGACCGTCCACGGCCGCGTGCGCAACGTACCCGCGTATTCGGCAGGGTCGCTCTTGCTCGTGCCGAACTCGTAGAAATTGTTGTAGGCGGTGACATCCTTGTAGGGCGTTGGCTTCTCGCGGGTGCTGTACGGGCCCGGCCGGCTGGGCAGCTTGGCGGCCGGGCTGGCCTGAGCCTCTCCCGGCAGCAGCGGCGCGAGCAGGCCAAGCGCTGCGGCCTGCCTGAGGAAGTCTCGCCGCCGCAGGTATACCGACTGCGGCGTGATGTCCGAAGGGGTGATATCCGAAGGCTTGCGGATCAGCATGTGCAATCTCCTTTCCGCGCTGGGTCGCACGAGATGGTCGCGAACTTACAGCGCGATGATACGCGCGGCCAGCGCGCAGAGGCCTACAGGCCGGCGTCAGGGATTCAACTGCTTGTAGACCAGGTTCGCGACGTTCAGCAACTCGGCTCGATCCAGGTCGGACGTGGACAGCGCATAGCCGAAATTGCGGTCGATCCAGTAAAACACGCGCACGCCGCCCTCGCGCGCGAAGCGAAAAGCCGTGTCGTGATGGCCTTCCGGCTCGGTGCGCACGTAGAGCGTCACGCGCTGTCCCTTCGCGCCCTGATACATGAACTGCGCCACTGGCGCGGGGTTGGCGCCCCTCGCCGGATCGCCGTCGCCGGGCAAGAGCCGCCCCCCGACGAGCGTCAACCCGGCCGGCTGCAGCGCCGGCACGTGCAACGGTGCGCCGAGCCGCTTCGACAGCCAGGCGACCAAGTGCGCTTCCTGGTCGGCGCCGACCTCCACCGGGTGGCGCACTTCAGGCGAATACGTCACGTGCGCGACGGCGGCGAGGCGCGCCATCGAAAGGCCCTCGCTCTGCGCCACCCGCGCGGGCGCCTGCACCGCGCGCAGCTGCCAGCCCGCCAAGATCCCGAGTGCGGCGCCGAGCGCGACCCAGCCTGCCGCGCGAGCGAAGGCGCTTGAGTGTGCCCCGCCGCGGGCGGCGGCACGTAGCCGTTCGGGGACAGACTCGCCGAGCACCGGATCGTACAGGGTGCGCAGCATTTCACTTTGCGCGCGATAGTTCGCGAGTCGCTCGGCTTCCTCGGGACGCGAAGCGAGCCACGCGTCGACTTTCGCTCGGCGTGCGTCGGCGAGCCGTCCGTCGGCGTACGCCTGCAAATCGTGTTCAGTCACGGGTTGTTCCGGCGTCATCGCCTCGCCTCACTTGACGATCTTCAGCTTCGAGGTTGCCGGCAGGTCGAGCATCATCGCGCGCAGCTTTTCGCGGGCGCGCGACAGGCGCGACATGACGGTGCCGATCGGAATGCCCAACGCGTGCGCGACTTCATCGTAACTCATATCTTCCAGCGCCACGAGCAGAAGTACCTCGCGCTGCTCGTCCCGCAGACGCACAAGGGCCCGCTCCAGATCGCGCAGTACGAGCGCGTCGCCCTGCGAGCCGCGCTGCGCCATCTCCGGCATCTCCTCGTCCAGCGGATCGCCATTGCGCGCTGCTCGCAGGCGATTGACGTGCACGTTGTGCATCACCGTAAACAGCCATGCGCGCAGATCCGTTCCGTCGCGGTACAAATGAAACTTGATCCACGCGCGCTCGAGCGTATCCTGCACCAGATCATCGGCTGCAGCGCGATCGCCGACCAGCGCCCGCGCATAGCGACGTAGGCGCGGGATCAGCTCGACGATTTCGCGCCGTTCCGCCATGCAGGCATTATCCCGCGCGCGTCCTCCGGCCGCGGTTCCCGCAGCTACGTTCGCGCCACGTGCCAGATGCCGCGGAACCCGTCTCCCGCCTTGTCGCCTGGTTTCTGGTCCTTGATCCACCGATAGAGCGGCTTGCCTTTGTATGCCCACTGGCGGCTGCCGTCCTCGCGCGGGACGATCGTCCAGTCGCCGCGCGCGGAGTCGCCGGCGCCGGCCGCGAGCGGTGGCCAGTTCTGCGCGCAAGGGCCGTTGCACATGCTCTTCCCGCCGCCTGCCGGATCGTTATCGAAGGTATAGAGCGTCATCCCCGCCTTGTCGGTCAGCACGCCGTCGGCGACGCGCACACCGGCCGGATCGCCCATGCTCGCGCAGCCCGCAGCGAGCGCGATCAGCGCCGCAGCAATCGTGACTTTGTAACGCCTGCTCATCGGAGTCTCCCTGGGTTGGTGCAACTGATCCGTAAACAGGTGGGCGAGACGAACTATTCCGCTCGGCTCAGAGCGGAGCCGGCATGCCCCAGGAAGCGACCAGCGTCTCGGCCGCGTTCAGTAGCTCTTCGCTGCGACTCGGGTGATTGAAGGGGAGTCTAGCCAGGCGCTCGAGCAACGGGGCATGCGCGCTTCCCGGGCCGGCGAGATGAATGAGCTCGCCCGCCTGAGCGCCGACGATCTCGCAGCCCAGCAGCGAGCCGGCGTCTCGTGCGACGAGCAATCGCACGTAGCCCTCGGGCGCATCCTCCCCGAGCGCCGCCGGGTTGACGCTGAACGCCGAGAAGCCGACCGCGTATTCCGCATCGGCCTCGTCGAGCTCGTCCTCGTTCGCGCCTGCGCGCGCGAGCTCTAGCGCGGAGTAGATCACCTCCGGCACCCAGGCGCGCTCGCTGCGCCGCGCTCCTGCGACGACGATGTTCGCCACCGCGACAGTGGCCTCGGCGAGCGCGTGATTCGCGGTCATAGCCTGGTTTGCGCAATCGCCGATCGCGAAGATGTTGTTCACCGAGGTGCGTTGCTCGTCGTCCACGACGACGAATCCATCGGAAGTGGTGCGCACGCCCGCGAGCTCCAGCCCGAGCGCATCCGTGTTGGGCCGCCGTCCCGTGCCCGCCAGCACCCAGTCGAAGCGTTCGCGCATGCCACCGCGCGACTGCAGCACCACGCCGTCGCTCACCGCGTGCGCACGCTCCGGCCGGCTGCCCGTACGCACCCGCATTCCCCCTGCGGCGAGCGCATCGCGCAACCGCCTTTTCGCGGACGCGCTGAAGCGCGCGCGCGAGAGCGGCTCATGACCGGTAAGCCATACCACCTCGAAACCGAGCCGCGGCAAGATGAAGGCCATCTCCGTGCCGACCGTGCCGCTGCCAAGCAGCGCGATGCGCCTTCCCGCGGGCAGCGGCGCCTCGAACAGCTCGTCCGTAGTGAGCACGCGCGGCACGCCGCGCAGCATCTCCGGCAGCTGCGGACGCGAACCCGTGGCGAGCACGAAATTGCGCGCCGAGATGACCTCGTCGCCGATTGCGACGCGCCCAGAGTCCAGGAAGCGTGCGGCTCCGGTGAAGCGCGCCACGCCAAGGCGGGCAAGGTAGTCGAGATAGCTCTTGCGCACGGTCCCTACCACGACGCGCTGGTGTTGCCAGGCCACCTCGGGGTCCGGTTCGAGGGTCGCGCGCAAGCCGCGCGCCGCGAAGCTCTCGGCCGCGCGGGCAATGCACGCGGTGTGATACCAGTCCCTCTTAGGCACGCAGCCGCGGTTCAGGCAGGCGCCGCCCCAGGCGTCCTTCTCTGCGATCGCGGCCGACAGTCCCCGCTGCGCGGCCAGCACCGCGGCGCGGTAGCCGCCGGGGCCCGAGCCGATGACCAGTAGGTCGAACATGGCCAGCGAAGTGCAGGGCCTCGCCCGCCCGAGGAGCGCGGGCCTCGGCTAGCGCAGACCCGAGACGTACTGCGCGAGGCCTTTGATCTCCTCGTCGCTCAGGCGTGCTGCGACTCCTCGCATCATGCCGTTGGCGTCATTCGCGCGTATTCCCGCGCGGAACGCCTTGAGCTGGGCCTCGACATATTCGGCGTACTGGCCGGCGATGCGGGGATACTGGACCGGATTGCCGGCGCCCGTAGGCCCATGACAGCCCGCGCAGGCCGGCACGCCGCTCTGCAGATTTCCGCCGCGGTAGAGCGGCTGCCCGAGCCCCGCAAGATCCTTGTCGTGCGCCCAGTCGGGACGCAGCGTCTGGCCCGCGAAGTAGGCCGCCACGGCGTGCATGTCCGCATCGGAAAGGTTGGCGACCATGCCGTTCATGATCGCGTTCTCGCGCAGCGGCTTTTTGCCATCCTGCG
This sequence comes from Burkholderiales bacterium, assembly GCA_035624235.1. GTDB lineage: Bacteria > Pseudomonadota > Gammaproteobacteria > Burkholderiales > SG8-39 > DAHVFK01. The sequence continues at coordinate 17,463 of DASPRX010000120.1, forward strand.
GCTTGAAATTAGTCAGCTGCTTGTACAGGTATTCCGGGAACTGCCCCGCGAGCTTCGGGTTAGCGGGCGCGACGCTGTTGCCGTCGGGTCCGTGGCACGCCGCGCATACCTGCGTGGCAATTTGCTGGCCCTTCGCGAGATCCGCCTTTGCGCCGTCCTGCGCGAACGCCGCGCCCGTGGAAAGCAGGGCCACGCCAGCGCTCGCCGCCAGTACTCGAATCATTCGGCTACTCCCTCGGTTCCCGTTCAAAGCGCGCAATTTTATTACAATTCCCGGCTCTTACGCCTGCATATGAGCGCGTTTTCACAGGCCACGTTCACAGCTTCCGTGGGTAACCCCGACCAGCTCTTGGCGGAGGGTCCACCCGAGGTCGTGTTCGCCGGCCGCTCCAACGTGGGCAAGTCCAGCGCGATCAACGCGCTTACGGGACGCCGGCGACTGGCCTTTGTAAGCAAGACTCCAGGCCGCACGCAGACGATCAATTTCTACGACCTGGGCGCGACCGGGCGGCTGGTCGACCTGCCCGGCTACGGCTACGCGCGCGTGCCCCGGGCCGTGCGCACGCAGTGGGACCAGCTCGTCGGCGGCTACTTGAGCAGGCGCGCGTCGCTCGCGGCGGCTGTGCTCGTCATGGACGCCCGCCACCCATTCACGCCCCAGGATGTCGCTTTGCTGAAATGGCTGGCACCGCTCGGGCTTAGATTGCTCGTGTTGCTGTCCAAGTGCGACAAGCTCTCCCGCTCGCAGCGCGTCGCCGCGCTGAGCGCGGGGCGGCGGCAGCTTGCGGCCTTCACCCCCGACGGCGAAGTGCGCCTGCTTTCCAGTCTCACCCACGAGGGCGTCGCCGAAGTGCGCACCCTGCTCGAGGAATGGCTGCGCGACGCGGGTCGCGCGGCCGAAAATAAAAAAGCCCCCGGTAAAGGGGATATAAACCGGGGGCGAAAACGCCTTAATCAGAATTAAGGCACCCGCTCAGGGAGGAGAAGCGGGAGACGATAGGATCGTCTAACGGTAAGATGAAACCCGCTCAGAAAAGTTCCCAGAGGAAAATTCTTCGCGGAATCAAAGAGCCGATTCCATATCCGCACATCTATTACGGGCAATTCCGGGAGGCCAAACGGCCATGAACGTGTACGGGAGCTTTCCAGCGGTGCGCATGCGGCGCATGCGCCGCGACGACTTCTCGCGCCGCCTGATGCGCGAGCACGTCCTGACCACGGACGACCTCATCTATCCCGTATTCCTTCTGGAGGGGGCGCGGCGCAGTGAGCCTGTCGCCTCCATGCCGGGCGTCGAGCGCGTGACCGTCGACAGGCTTCTGCCGGTCGCAGAGACCTGCTTGAGGCTCCGCGTCCCGGTGCTCGCGCTTTTCCCCGTCATCGATGCGCGGCTCAAGACGCCCGATGGACGGGAAGCCTTCAACTCGAAGGGATTGGTGCCGCGTGCCGTAGCCCAGCTGAAGAAGCGCTTCCCCGAGCTCGGCATCATGACGGACGTGGCGCTCGATCCGTACACCTCGCACGGCCAGGACGGGGTCATCGACAAGACGGGCTATATCGTCAACGACGTGACGCTCGACGTGCTGGTCAAGCAGGCCCTTGCGCAGGCGGCGGCGGGGGTGGACATCGTTGCGCCCTCGGACATGATGGATGGCCGGATCGGCCGCATCCGCTCGGCGCTCGAGCGGGGTGGGCACATCCACACCAAGATCATGGCTTATTCAGCCAAGTACGCTTCGGGCTTCTACGGGCCTTTTCGCGATGCCGTGGGCTCGGCGAAGAACCTCGGCAAAGGCGACAAGAAAACCTACCAGATGGATCCGGCGAACACAGACGAAGCGCTCTGGGAAGTCGGTCTCGATCTCGCTGAGGGCGCCGACATGGTGATGGTGAAGCCCGGTATGCCATACCTCGACGTTCTCAGGCGCGTAAAGGACGAGTTCAAGGCGCCGACATTCGTCTACCAAGTGAGCGGCGAGTACGCCATGCTGCGCGCCGCGATAGCCAACGGCTGGCTGCCAGAGTCGTGCATCATGGAATCTCTGCTCGCGTTCAAGCGTGCCGGCGCCGACGGCATTCTGACCTACTTCGCGCTGGACGCCGCGCGAGCGCTGAAGGGCTAGCCGAAAATCAGTGCCACGCCGTGCGCGTCGCCGGCGCCGACGGCGAACGACCCGTCGGGCAGGGCGATCGGCTTCACGCCGCCGCGCCGCATGGCCGCCGCGGAGGCGGCTCGGTCCGCGACGCGCAGGAACAGGGCCGCCGCCATGGGCCGCACGCGCGCGGGCAACTCGACGCCAGGTAGCCGGCGCCCAAGCTTGCCGCGCGTGGTGAGCGCAATCGGCGCGCCGCCGGTAGCGACAAGCAGGCCTTCTTGGATTTGCTCGGGCACGGCATCGAACAGACGCGCGTACTCCCGCGCCGCGGCGACCGCATCCTCGGCGACGACCGCCACTGCCGCCAGGCCGGTGACACCAAGCGCGTGAGACTGGTATTCGGGGCGCCACACCAGCTCGCGCGTGTAGTGCTGGCAAATGAAACTGCGGCAGCCGGGCGTCAAAGCCGGAGGCAGCTGCACGATGCGAAAGGCGGCATCGCGCGCACCGTCGGCAACGCGTACGGGACGCGAGAAATCCAGCGGCGCGTCGGCGGCGATGCCGGCCGCGCCGAACTCCGCGAAGGCCGCGTCGGCGTTCCCGGTGGAAAGCGCCAGCGCAGCGAGGCCTTCGCCTTTCGCCAGAAAGTCGGAGTAATAGGCGAGCGCCGGATGGGGCTGGGGCAGTGCGAGCAGCTCGATGTAGTCCGAGCCGAACATGATGCAGTGGTTCGCCGAGCCGAGTGTATGGAAGCCACGCGGTGTCAGCGTGAAGCCGAGTCGTTCGTAGGTGCGTTGCGCCCGGTCGAGATCGCGCACCGCGATGACCACGTGATCGATACCGTTGATCGGGCGTCGCATCTCAGGGCGCAGCCGCGAGGTCCAGCGTCTTGAGAAAGCGTTCTGCGTCCTGGTAGCCGATCACGCGCAGTCCCCGGATCTCGCGGCCCTGCGCATCGAAGAATATGATTCCGGGCGGACCGAACAGCGAAAAGCGCTTGAGCAACAGCTTGTGTGCCTCCGTGTTCGCCGTGACATCGGCGCGCAGCAGCAGTATTCCGTCCATCCTCGCACGCACGCGCGGGTCGCTGAAGGTGAAGTTCTCCATCTCCTTGCACGACACGCACCAGTCCGCGTAGAAATCGAGCATCGCGGGGCGACCGGGAGCACGCAGCGCGCTGTCGAGCTCGCTTGGCGAGGCGACCGGCGTCCACTTGAGCGGAGCGACTGCCGGCACGCCACCGGCAGTGATGCCGGCCAGCGGGCGCAGCGGGTTGCGGTTGCCGGCGAGCACGCCGACGAGCAACGCGAGTCCGGCCACCAGCGCGACTACGCCCGCACCCTTCCACAGCCGCGCATAGCCCGACGCATCCGGCGGCAGCGGATCGATCGCGCGCAGGAACATCGCCGAGCCGATGAGGAGCACCGCCCACAGCAGCATCTGAGCCGCGGGCGGGATCACCGGCGAGACGATCCAGACGGCGACACCAAGCAGCAGCACGCCGAAGAACTTCTTGACCCCGTTCATCCATGCGCCTGCCTTGGGCAGGAGAGCGCCCTCGGACACTCCGACGGCGATGAGCGGCACGCCCATGCCGAGCGCCATCGCAAAGAGCGCCGTTCCGCCGAGCACCACGTCGCGCGTCTGCGAAATGTAGAGCAGCGCGCCCGCGAGCGGAGCCGCCACGCAGGGGCTGACGATCAATGCCGAGAGGACGCCCATCGCCGCGACCGATGCTATGCGCCCGCCGCGCAGACTCTGGTGCGCGCGCGACACGTGATGCTGCAGAAAGTGCGGCAGTTGCAGATCGTGAAAGCCGAACATCGACAGTGCGAGCCACACGAACACCAGCGCGAAGGCGCCAAGCACCCAGGGGCTCTGCAGCGCCGCGGCGAGCATCGAGCCCGAGTACGCGGCCGCCACGCCCGCGGCTGCGTAAGTCACGGCCATGCCGAGCACATACGACACGGAGAGCGCGAGCGCACGCGGCTTATTAAGGCTCTTGCCTTCGCCCGCGATGATGCCGGAGAGGATCGGCACCATCGGCAGCACGCAGGGCGTGAACGTGAGCAACAGGCCGAAGCCGAGGAAGCTCACGATGACCAGCCATAGGCTGCCCTCGAACAGGGCTGCGATGTCGCGGTCGCTCGCGAAGAGCGAAAAACGCGGCGCCGGCGCGACCGCGCGCGCGCCTTGCGAGAGCGCCGGCGTGCCCGCGTCCGTGGCGCCGCCGCCGAGCGCGGCGAGCTGGAGCGTCGCCTTGGAGTCCATCGGTACGTAGCACACGCCGATGTCGGCACAGCCCTGCGACCGGACGCTCAGCTGGAGCGTGCGCGCCGTGCCCGCCTCCACCGGGATGCGGATGTCCACCTGCTTGCGGTAGGTCTCCACCTCGCCGAAGAACTCGTCCTTCTTGCGGATCGCCGGCGGGAACTCCGGCGTGCCGAGCGTGACGCCGGGGGGCGCATCCACTTTGAAGCGGAACTTGTCGCGATACAGATAGTAGCCATCGGCGATCGCGAAGCTCACCTCGATCGCCTTCGCGTCGAGCGCGCGTGCCGAGAACTGAAACGCCTTTTCGGGCTCGAGCAGGTCGTCGGAGGAAGGGCCGAGCCTGAGCTGCGCGAGCACGGGAGCGGCCACGAAGCACAGCGCGAGCGGCAGAAGGCGGATCCAGGCTTTCATACAGGACGGGTCTCGCTTTCCACCCAATCGAGGTACGCGGCCAACCCGCGCTCGATTGGGACCGCGACGACTTCCGGAAGTTCGTAAGGGTGGGCCGCGCGGATCGCCTGCTCGAGCGCGCTGTAGCGCTCGGCGGTGGTCTTGATGAGCAGCGGATGTTCCTCCGCGCGCTCGAGCGCCCCCTGCCAGCGGTACACCGAGCGGCACGGCGCCAGGATGTTCACGCACGCGGCAACGCGCTCGGCCACCAGGCGCTCGGCGAGCCTCTCCGCGGCCGCCCGGTCGGGCAGATTGGTCAGCACGAGCAGCACGCTCATGCGGCTTGCGAGGCGGCGCGCAGGCCGTCGTTTACCGTTGGATAGCGCAATCGCACGCCGAGCAGTTCCTTCATCTTGCGGTTGTCCAGACGCCGCGACTCGCTCATGAACGAGAGCAGCGCAGCCGGAATTCTACCCGCCGCATCGCGCCGCGCGACACGCGGCGGGCGCGGCAAGCGGAAATGATCGGCGACGAGATCGAGCCATTGCCCCATCTTCAGCTCGCTGTCGTCCGCAGCGTTGTACGCGCCGGGCGGCGCATCGTAGCGCAGGGCGCGCAGCGCGATCGCCGCGAGGTCGTCCGCGTGCACGTGGTTGGTGTAGACGTCGTCCTCGTCGCGCAGCACCGGCGTGCCGGCGCGCAGGCGCTCGATCGGCAGGCGGTCCGCGGCGTAGATTCCGGGCACGCGCAGCACGACGAGCGCGACCCCGCGCGCGGCGCACCATGCGCCGAGCAGCGCTTCGGCCGCGGCGCGGCGCCGCGCCCGGTCCGAGTGCGGCACGGGAGGGCGCGTTTCGTCCACCAATGCGCCGCTGCAGTCGCCATACACGCCGCTGGTGCTGATATACACCAGGCGCGCTGGTAGAATGCCGCGCTCCAGGATCGTGACGAGGTGCGCCGTTCGTGCGTCGTCAGCGCCGGTATCCGGAGGCGGCGCGCAGTGCAGCAGGGCGTCGGCCCAGTCGGCGAGACCTGCGAGCGTTTCAGGCCGGTCGAGGTCGTACCCCTCGCTGCGTGACGCGCGGCGCAGCGCCACCCCGGGCGGAAGCAGCGGCAGCAGGCGGCGCGCCACGTCTCCGAAACCTACGATCAGCAAGCGCTTCATGCAGCGATTTTAGCCAGCCTTCTCAGTGAGCAATTTCAGAGTCACCCTGCAGCCGAGCGGGCACCAGTTCGAGGTCGAGGAGGGCGAGTCCATCCTCACGGCCGCCTTGCGCCATGGCTTCGTGCTGCCCTATGGCTGCCGCAACGGCGCCTGCGGAAGCTGCAAGGGCAAGATCCTTTCGGGCAACGTCGATTACGGCACCTATCAGCTGAAGGCCCTGCCGGAGATCGAGAAGAAGGACGGCAAGGCGCTCTTTTGCCAGGCCAGGCCGCTCAGCGACGTCGTGCTCGAGGCGCGCACGGTCGGCGCAGTGAAGGACATCCCGATCAAGACGCTACCGTGCCGCGTGCAGAAGATGGAGCGCGTCACCGACGACGTGATGGTTCTTTACCTCAAGCTGCCCGCAAACGAACGGCTGCTCTTCCTCGCGGGTCAGTACATCGAGTTTCTGCTGCGCGACGGGTCGCGCCGCAGCTTTTCGATGGCAAACGCCCCGCACGACGACGAGTTCATCCAGCTGCACTTGCGGCACGTCCCGGGAGGACAGTTCACCGATCACGTATTCGGCAAGATGAAGGAGCGCGACATCCTGCGCTTCGAGGGGCCGCACGGCACCTTCTTCCTGCGCGAGGATTCCGCCAGGCCGATCGTGTTCGTCGCCTCGGGCACGGGCTTCGCGCCGATCAAGTCGGTGATCGAGCACGCCTTCTACGAAGGCGTCGAGCGGCCGATGACGCTTTACTGGGGCGGGCGCCGGCCCAAGGACCTGTACATGAGCGCATTCGCCGAAAGGTGGGCCGCCGAACATGGCAACTTCAGGTACGTTCCGGTGATCTCGGATGCGCTGCCCGAGGATGCGTGGCAGGGGCGGACCGGGTTCGTGCATCGCGCCGTGATGCAGGACATGCCCGACCTCTCCGGCCACCAGGTGTACGCCTGCGGCGTCCCGGTGATGGTGGACGCGGCCCGGCGCGACTTCGTCCAGCGGTGCGGCTTGCCCGAGGAGGAGTTCTTCGCCGACTCGTTCACCACCCAGGCGGACCTGGCTCAGCCGGCGCCTTCTCCCAAGTAGGCCTCGCGCACCCGCGCATCCGCGAGCAGGCTGCGCGCATCGGCTGCGAGCGTGATCGCGCCCGATTCCATCACGTAGCCTCGGCTGGCGATCTCGAGCGCCAGCCTGGCGTTCTGCTCGACGAGCAGCACGGTGACGCCCTGGCGCGCGATGTCGCGCACCACCTCGAGGATCTTGGCGACCAGCAATGGTGCGAGCCCCATCGAGGGCTCGTCGAGAAGCAGCAGCCGCGGCCGGCTCATCAGCGCGCGCGCGATGGCGAGCATCTGCTGCTCGCCGCCCGAAAGCGTTCCCGCAGTCTGGCCGTGCCGCTCGAGCAGCCGCGGGAACAGGCCGTGCATGCGCTCGAGGTCCTCCGCAACCGCCGCGTCGCGGCGGGTGTAGGCGCCCATGGCGAGGTTCTCGGCGACGGTCAGCTGGGGAAAGATGCCGCGGCCCTCGGGCACGAGCGCGAGCCCGCGGCGCGGCAGCTCGTGCAGCGCCAGTCCGGAGAGCTCCTCGCCGGCATAGCGCACGCTCCCCAAGCGGGTGGGCACCAGCCCGCAGATCGCTTTCAGCGTGGACGACTTGCCCGCGCCGTTTGCGCCGATCAGGCAGACCAGCTCGCCTTCGTCCACGTCGAAATCGACGCCCTTTACGGCGCGGATCCCGCCGTAGCGCACTTCGAGGGCTGCGACCTCGAGCAGGCTCATGGTGCCGCGGGTGCTCCGAGATAGGCCTCGATGACCTTGGGATCCTGCTGCACCTCGGCCGGGACGCCTTCGGCGATGCGCTCGCCGTAGTCGAGCACCAGCACGCGATCGCAGACCTTCATCACCAGGCGCATGTCGTGCTCGATGAGCAGCACCGTGAACCCGCCGTCGCGGATCCGCCCGATCAGTCGGCCAAGCGCGAGCCGCTCCGAGGGATTCATCCCGGCAGCGGGCTCGTCGAGCGCCAGCAGCTTGGGGTCGGTCGCGAGCGCGCGCGCGATCTCGAGCCGGCGCTGATCCCCGTACGGCAGGCTGCCGGCCTGATCGTTGGCGCGCCCGCGGATTCCGACATACTCGAGAAGCTCGAGCGCGCGCCGCTCGATGGCGCGCTCCTCGGCCTGCGTGCGGGAATCGCGCAGGATGGCGCCGAACACTCCGGCGCGCGTGCGCACGTGGCGCCCGATCATCACGTTCTCGAGCGCCGACAGATTGCCGAACAGGCGGATGTTCTGGAAGGTGCGCGCGATGCCGCGCGCGGCCACCTGGTGGGCCTTCAGTCCGGCGAGGGGCGCCCCGTCGAACGACACCGAACCGGCATCGGGCGCGTAGATGCCGGTGAGCACGTTGAAGAACGTCGTCTTGCCGGCGCCATTCGGTCCGATCAGGCCGTAGATCTCGCCGCGGCGGATGGAGAACGAGATTTCCGACAGCGCCTGCACGCCGCCGAAGCGCTTGCCCACGTCGTGCGCGACCAGCAGCTCGTTCACCTGCGCTCCGCCAGCTCGCGCTTGCGGACCGCCGAGGGCAGCAGGCCGGCAGGGCGGAACAGCATCACCAGCACCATCGCAAAGCCGAACAGCAGCATGCGGATCACCTCGGGCTCGATGAGCATGCGGCCGAACAGCGCCTGCTGCACCGGCGCCACCGAGAAACGCAGGATTTCCGGCACGAACGAGAGCAGCACCGCCCCCAGCACCACGCCCCAGACATTGCCCATGCCGCCCAGCACGACCATCGATACCACCAGGATCGACTCGACGAGGACGAAGCTCTCGGGCGAGATGAACTCCTGGATCGCCGCGAACACGCCGCCAGCAAGCCCGCCGAACGTCGCGCCCATCGCGTAGGCGAGCAGCTTGAGATTCGTGGTGTTGATGCCCATCGCCCGGGCGGCGATCTCGTCCTCGCGGATCGCCTCCCAGGCGCGGCCGATGCGCGAGTTCAGCAGCCTGAGGTTGAGCCCGATTATCACCGCGACGAAGATGACGAGCAGGTAGTAGTACTTGATCGGCCCGGAGAACTCCAGGCCGAGGATCTTCTGGTTGGTGGCGAAGTTCAGGCCGTCGATGCGGAACGGGTCGATGCGGTAGACGCCCTGCGGACCGTTGGTGATATTCACCGGCTGCGCGAGGTTATTGAGGAATATGCGGATGATCTCGCCGAAGCCGAGCGTCACGATGGCGAGATAGTCGCCGCGCAACTTGAGGGTAGGGGCGCCGAGCAGGACGCCGAACAGCGCCGCGATCGTCGCGCCGATCGGCAAAATGACCCAGAACGGCAGGTGCAGCCCGAACTGCGGGCTCGCGAGCAGCGCGTAGGTGTAAGCGCCGACGCCGTAGAACGCGATGTAGCCGAGATCGAGCAGCCCGGCGAAGCCGACCACGATATTCAAGCCGAGCGCGAGCATCACGTAGAGCAGCGCGAGGTTGGTGACGCGCACCCAGGTGGTACCGATCTGCGTCACGGCGAATGGCAACACGACGAGCGCGGCGGCGACGAGCGCCAATCCGCCCCAGAACACGGCCCGGCTGCGGCGAGCGTTCTCCCTCATGCCCGGTCGCCCACGCGCTCGCCGAGCAGGCCGGAAGGCCGCAACACGAGCACCAGGATCAGGACCGCGAAGGCGAACACGTCCTGGTAGTTGGAGCCGAACAGCACGAAGTGCCCGCCGCCCGCGCAGCGCGCTCCGATCCAGCCGGAGACGACCGGATAGCTGCAAAGGTCGGTGAGGCTGCCGATGTATCCAGCGCCGAGCGCCTCGACGACGCCGAGCAGCACGCCGCCCAGCATCGCGCCGGGAATGTTTCCGATGCCGCCGAGCACCGCGGCGGAAAAGGCCTTCAGGCCGAGGATCGAGCCCATGGTGTACTGCGCCACGCCGTAGTAGGTGCCGACCATGACTCCGGCAATCGCGGCGAGCGCCGCCCCGATGATGAAGGTCGTCGCGATGACGCGGTTCGCATCGATGCCCATCAAGCCCGCGACCTGGGGATTCTGCGCCGTGGCGCGCATGGCGGTACCCAGGCGCGTCCGGTAGACGAGCCAGGCCAGCGCGGCCATGAGCGCCACGCAGGAAGCGAGGATGGCCATCTGCACATTGGTGATTACCGCGCCCGCGACCGTGTAGACGCGCGTGTCGATGATCTGGGGAAACGCGAGCACGTTGCGACTCCACACCAGCAACGCGAGATGCTGCAGGATGATCGACACACCGATTGCGGTGATCAGGGGCGCGAGGCGCGGAGCGCGGCGCAGCGGGCGGTACGCCAGACGCTCCATTGCGTAGGCAACCAGCATGCACACGGGAATGGCGCAGGCCGCACCCGTGAGCACGACGACGAGCGGCGGCAGGCCTTCATCCGCGAGCAGGTTGATCACGCTTAGGGCCACCATCGCGCCGATCATGACGACTTCGCCATGCGCGAAGTTGATGAGCTGGATGATCCCGTAGACCATCGTGTAGCCGAGGGCGACGATGGCGTAAATGGCGCCCAGCGTCAGGCCGTTGACAACCTGCTGCAGGAAGATGTCCATCGCGGCCGAAGCCTAGCAAACGGCGCGACCAGCGACAAAAATGCAAACGGCACCCGCAGGTGCCGTTCGCCTCGTGCGGGGCAGCGCAGCAGGCTACTTCGCCCCGCTCATGCCTTTCAGGAACTCGTCGTAGGTCATGGTCTTGCCACTCTTGACCACGGCGATCGGTGCGATCTTGCCGTTCTTCATCGAAAAGATTGTGATCTCGGCGTCCTTGCGGTCGCCTTTGGCGTCGAACTCGATGCGGCCCGTCGCGCCCATGTAGCTGATCTTGTGCAGCGCCGGCAGATACTTCGCTGGCTCGGCGGAGCCGGCTTCGCGCATAGCCTCGATCAGCAGGTTCGCTGCGTCGTAGGTGAACGGCGCATACAGGATCGGATCGGTGTTGAATTTTGCCTTGTACGCGTCGAGGAAGGGCTTCGACGCCGCCTGCGGGGGGATGCCTGCCTGCGAGCACAGCATGCCCTCGGCGGCCTGTCCGGCGAGCTCAGCCATCTTGTCGGTGCAGGCGCCATCGCCGAAGGCATACACCGCGTCGAGCCCGAGCTCCTTGCCTTGCTTGATCAGCGGGCCGCCCGTCGCGTCCATTCCCCCGTAGAAGACCGCGTCGGGCTTCTCGCCTTTGATCTTGGTGAGCACCGCCTTCCAGTCGGTCGTCTTGTCGGTGCCCTTCTCGCGCGCGAGCACCTTGATGCCAGCGGCCTTGAGCGTCTTGGCGACTTCGTCGGCGAGGCCCTGCCCGTAGGCCGTCGCGTCGTCGATGACGGCGACGACCTTCGGCTTGTCCGTGGCGGCGAGATAGCTGGCGATCGCAGGGCCCTGCTGATCGTCGCGCCCGACCACGCGGAACACGTTGTCGAAGCCCTGCTCGGTGAGCATCGGGTTGGTCGCCGAGCCCGTGATCATGGGAATGCCCGCCTGGTGGTAGATCGCCGAGGCAGGAATGGTCGTGCCCGAGTTCAGGTGCCCATCGACGCCCGCGACCTTCGCGTCGACGAGCTTTTGCGCCACGGTCGTGGCGACCTTCGGGTCGGCCTGGTCGTCTTCGGCGAGCAGCTCGAAATGGGCGAGCTTGCCGCCGATCATGATCTTCGCCGCGTTCGCCTGATCGATCGCGAGGCGCGCGCCGTTTTCGTTGTCCTTGCCGAGGTGCGCGATGCCCCCGGTGAGCGGCGCCACGTGCCCGATCTTGATTTCGATCGTCGGCACCGCAGGCGCCTGCGCCTGCGTCTTCGCCGGCTCCGGCTTCTTCTCCTCGCCACAGCCTGCAAGGGCCAGTGCGCCGGCCGCAACCAGCAACGAAACACGGAACTTGGGCTGCCGCATGAAACCTCCGCAAGATTGGGAACCTAAGAGGGACAGCATGATAGCACCGGCAAAAATGAAGAAGGCCGGGCAAGCCCGGCCTTCGTCGCAAACCGTATCGTCCGGCTACTTGAGCGACAAGACCCACTCCACCAGCTTCTTGATGTCCGCATCGGGCACGGCGGAATTCGGCGGCATGGGAATGTTGCCCCAGACGCCGGAGCCGCCTTTCTTCACCTTCTCGATCAGCTTTGCTTCGGCATCCTTCTGACCGGCGTACTTCTTGGCGACGTCCTTGTAGGCGGGTCCGACGACCTTATGGTCCACCGCGTGGCAGGCCAGGCAGTTGTACTTCCTGGCCATCGCCTCGTCCGCCTTGGCCGGTAAAGCGGCCGCCAGGCAAACGAGCAGTAAAGGGACTGCGATGCGCTTCATCAACGACTCCTCTGCAATGAATAGATATGAATTAATCCTAACCGAACGCGGGCTGTTTGCAAGCGGCCTTCAGCTCAGTCAGGTCTGCCACCGGCTCAAGACAAGTAACGCCGCGGCACATCCAGCCGTTGACAGGCTCGGGTCGTTCCGGCTTGTCGAGCACCGGCGGAAGGCCCCTCGTGCCGCCGTTCGGCAGGGCAATCACGGTCGTGTCGGGTAGCAGCTCGCGCGCCAGCTCAGCCGCCCAGCGCGCCAGCTCGGCGGGCTCTCCCCGCAGCACCAACTGCGCCGGCGGCGCGATCGCTTCTTCGAGTGCGATCGCCATGGCGGCGAAGCCGCCGGGGTACTCGCGCATCGTCGGGTAATACAGCTCGACCGTGCGCTCGGCGGCGCGCGCGTAACGATCCTCGCCCGTCAGCGCGGCGAGCCGCCCGAGCGCCCAGGCTGCCAGGGCATTGCCCGACGGGGTGGCGTTGTCGTGGCCGGGCTTGGGCCGATGGATCAGCGTCTCGTGATCGCGCGACGTGAAGAAGAACCCGCCGACCTCGCGGTCTTCGAACTGCTCGAGCAGCACTTCGGCAAGATGCTCGGCGAACTCCAGATCGGTCGTCGAAAAGCGCGCCTGCAGCAGCTCGATCAGCGCCGCGAGCAGGAACGCATAGTCGTCGAGGTAGGCGTTCAGGTGCGCCTTGCCGTCCTTGTAGCTCGCGACGAGATGCCCATCCTGCCACATGCGCGTGCGGACAAAATCGAGCGCGCGCCGCGCAGAGGCGATCCACTCGTCTCGGCCGAAGACCCGGCCCGCATGCGCCATGCCGCGCATGGCAAGCGCATTCCACGACACGAGCACCTTCTCGTCGCGCCCCGGCCGTACGCGCAGCGCGCGCGCCGCCAACAGCTTGGCGCGCGCCGCAGCGAGCAACGCCTCGTCCGCCGCGGAAAGGGGCTTCGCCACGTAAAGGTGCCAGGCGCGCTCCTCGAAGTTGGGCGGGGTATCGAGACCGTAATGCATCTCGACCACTGCGAACTCCTCGGCTGTCAGCAACGCCCGGACCTCCTCGGGCGTCCAGACATAGTATTTCCCCTCCTCGTGCTCGGAGTCGGCGTCGAGCGAGGAGTAGTAGCCGCCCTCGGGCGACTGCATCTCGCGCATCATCCACGCCGCCGTCTCTTCGGCGCATTGCGCGAAACGGCGCTCCCCCTTGACGAGCCACACGTCGGCGAGCAAGCCGAGCAGAGGCCCGTTGTCGTACAGCATCTTCTCGAAGTGCGGGATCATCCACTGCGCGTCGACACTGTAGCGGCAGAAGCCGCCACCCAGCTGGTCGTAGATGCCGCCCTCGCACATGCGCAGCAGCGTCGTGCTGGCCATGTCGAGTGCCTGGTGGTCGCCGGCGCGCGCGTAGGCGCGCAGGCACAGCTCGAGATCGGTCGGGTGCGGAAACTTGGGCGCCCCGCCAAAGCCGCCCAGGCGCACGTCGAAGCTCGCGCGCAGATTCTCGAGCAGCGCCGCGACCGGTGCACGCTCGAGCGCCGGGCGCCGCGCTGCGGCGCGCGGCAGCACCCGGCCAAAGACGCCGCGCAGCTGCTCGCCCTGCTGGGCGATCTCGGGCTGCTTTTCGCGCCAGATCGCCGCGATGCGTTCTAGCAGCTCGACGAAGCCCGGCATGCCGTAGCGCGCGGTCTTCGGAAAGTACGTGCCGCCGAAGAACGGCGTGCCGTC
>DASPRX010000200.1:0-3098 GCA_035624235.1 Burkholderiales bacterium
CGCGCCTGCTGCGCGCCGATCGCGCGCACGATGTACGGGCTGATCATCGCCGGCACGAGGCCGATGCGCAGCTCCGGCAGGCAGAACTCGGCGTCGTCGGCCGCGACCACGAGGTCGCAGGCGGCGGCGAGCCCCATGCCGCCGGCGAACGCCGCGCCGTGCACGCGCGCGACGATCGGTTTGGGGAAATCCTGCATCGCGAGCAGCAGGCCGGCGAATCGCTGCGCCTCGGCGCGCGCGCGCGCCTTCGTCAGCGCCGCCGCGCGCTCCATGCGCGAGAGGTCGCCCCCGGCGCTGAACGCCGGCCCGCGTCCCGCGACGACGACGCTGCGAACGCTCTCGTCCTTCGCGACCTTCTTCAGCTCGGCGGCGAGCGAGCGCTGAAGCTCGGCGTTCAAGGCGTTGCGCACCTCTGGCCGGTTGAGCCACAGCCAGGCCGCGGAGCCGCGGCGCTCGGTGTCGAGCGCGGCCATCAGTTCATCTCCGTCCGGAAGCGATCGTCGGCATGCGGGATACCGTCGCGAAAACTTTACACTGAAGCGCGCTTGGACGACACTCGGCCGAAGGTCCCCGCCCGATGCCCGCCATCCAGTCGAAGCTCGATCCCGCGTCCGAGTCGTTCCAGAGCAACCGGACGCGGATGCTCGAGCTCATCGCGCGCCTGCGCAGCCTGGAGAAGCGCACGCGCGACAAGTCCGGGGAAGCGAAGCCCCTGCTCGACAAGCGCGGCCAGCTGTTGCCGCGCGAGCGCGTCGCCCGGCTGCTCGATCCGGGCGCACCCTGGCTCGAGCTGTCTTCCCTCGCCGGCTACTGTCTCGACAACCCGGACCCGGAGAAATCGATCCCGGGCGGCGGCATGATCGCGGGCATCGGCTACGTTGCGGGGGCGCGCGCGGTCGTCGTGGCGAGCGACTCGGGCATCGACGCCGGCGCGATCCAGCACATGGGGCGCGAGAAGCTGCTGCGCGCGCAGGACCTCGCGCTCGAGAACCGCCTGCCGTTCGTGCACCTGGTCGAGTCCGCGGGCGCGAACCTGCTCAAGTACCGCGTCGAGGGGTTCATCCACGGCGGCGCCATCTTCTACAACCTCGCCCGGCTCTCGGCGGCGGGCTGCCCGGTCGTCACCGTCGTGCACGGCTCGTCGACCGCGGGCGGCGCCTATATGCCGGGGCTGTCCGACTACGTGATCATGGTGCGCGGCCGGGCGAAGGCGTTCCTCGCCGGTCCGCCGCTGCTCAAGGCCGCCACCGGCGAGATCGCCACGGACGAGGAGCTCGGCGGCGCGGTCATGCACACGCACGTCTCCGGACTCGGCGAATACCTGGCCGAGGATGATTCCGATGGGGTGCGCCTCGCTCGTGAGGTTTTAGGTCGTTTAGACTTAAGAACTTCCGAACCGAGAAAGTCGAAACCCCCTCGTTACCCCGCTGAAGAGCTCCTTGGCGTGATGCCGGCGGACTACAGGAAACCGGTGGACATGCGCGAGGCGATCGCGCGTTTCGCCGACGACTCGGACTGGCTCGACTTCAAGCCCGATTACGGCGCGGCCACCGTCTGCGGCCACGCCGCGATCCAGGGGCAGCGCGTCGGCATCGTCACCAACAACGGGCCGCTCGATCCCGCGGGCGCGACCAAGGCGACGCACTTCATCCAGGCCTGCTGCCAGGCGGGGCTGCCGCTCGTCTATCTGCAGAACACGACCGGCTACATCGTCGGCAAGGCCTCCGAAGAGGCCGGCATGATCAAGCACGGCTCGAAGATGATCCAGGCCGTCTCCAACGCGACCGTGCCGCAGGTCACGCTCATGTGCGGCGCGTCCTTCGGCGCCGGGAACTACGGCATGTGCGGGCGCGCCTACAACCCCCGCTTCCTGTTTTCCTGGCCGAACGCGCAGACCGCGGTCATGGGCGCCGAGCAGGCGGCCCTTACGATGGCCATCGTGATGGAAGCGGGGATGAAGAGAAAGAATCTCCCCGTGGATACGGAATCCATAGAAAGGACGAAATCGAAGATCATCGAGAACTTCGAGCGGCAGCAAAGCGCCTTCGTCACCAGCGCGCACCTGCTCGACGACGGCGTCATCGACCCGCGCGACACGCGCAACGTGCTCGGGTTCGTCCTTTCCGTGTGCAGCGAGCGCGGGACCCCGAATCCGATCCAGTTCGGCGTAGCGAGGCCCTAGATGAAGTTCACCCACGAACACGAGGAAATCCGCCGCACGATGAAGCGATTCATCGACGCGGAGATCAACCCGCACGTCGACGACTGGGAGGCCGCCGAGATCTTCCCCGCGCACGAGGTGTTCAAGAAGCTCGGCGACCTCGGCATGCTCGGCCTGACCAAGCCCGAGGCCTACGGCGGCGCGGCGCTCGACTACAGCTACGCCATGGTGTTCGCCGAGACGCTCGGCCAGATCCGCTGCGGCGGCGTGCCGATGGCGATCGGGGTGCAGACCGACATGGCGACGCCGGCGCTCGCGCGCTTCGGGTCGGACGAGCTGAGGAAGGAGTTCCTCGTGCCGGCGATCGCGGGCGACCAGGTCGCGTGCATCGGCGTCTCCGAGCCGGGCGCGGGGTCGGATGTCGCCTCGATCAGGACGACCGCGAAGAAGGACGGCGGCGACTACGTCATCAACGGCGCGAAGATGTGGATCACCAACAGCCTGCAGGCCGACTGGATGTGCCTGCTCGCCAACACCTCGGAAGGCGCGGCGCACAAGAACAAGTCGCTCATCGTCCTGCCGATGAAGACCAAGGGCGTCTCGGTCGCGAAGAAGATCCGCAAGATCGGCATGATGTCCTCGGACACGGGCCTCATCCACTTCGACGACGTGCGCGTGCCGGAGCGCTACCGCATCGGCGAGGAGGGCATGGGCTTCACCTATCAGATGCAGCAGTTCCAGGAGGAGCGCCTGTGGGCGGCGGCGAGCTCGGTCCCCGGGATGCTGAGGACGCTCGAGGACACGATCGACTACATCCGCGAGCGCAAGATGTTCGGCCAGACGGTGCTCGACTTCCAGTACGTGCACTACCGGCTCGCCGAGCTGAAGACCGAGATCGAGGCGCTGCGCGCGCTCACCTACCGCGCCTGCGAGCTGT
>DASPRX010000164.1:0-9195 GCA_035624235.1 Burkholderiales bacterium
CCGCGCTCGCGGTCAGTGGCAATCCAAATCGGTCGTTCATTTGCGCGGCTTTACGTAACTTTACCCGGCGGTCATCACCGCTTCACGCCCCGGCGCTAGCTTACACGCAGCGGAGAACGATCCGATGCCAGGCGAGAAACCCGATCCCGCGCGCCACGCGTTCCTGCGGCTTTCGGCCGGCGCGCTCGCGCTCGTCGCCGCCCGTGGAGCGCTCGCGCAGTTCCACGGCCGGGGCGCCCGGGGTGAGCGATCCGGGCGCGGCGGCGCAGAGGGCCGCCAGCCGTCTGCAGAGGATCGATTGCACGAAGCGCTGCGCGAGTTTGACGACGATCTCGCGCTCACGAACGAGCAGCAGCCAGCCTGGGACCGCTATGCACGCGCGCTGCGACAGTACGTGCAGGACGCGGCGCGCGAGCGCGCCCGGGTCAAGTCGCTCGCCGGCATGCCGCTCAGCGAGCGCATCGGCCACCAGGTGGACGTGGCGCGCGACCGCTACGCGGCGATGGAGGACATCGCCGCCGCCGCCACCGCGCTCTATGCCGCGCTCAATCCCGAGCAGCAGACGCGCGCGAATCCGCGCCTGGCCGGCATCGTCGAGCTGGTCGCGGGCGACGTCCCCGCAGCGACGCCTGCGCGGGAAAAGCACGAGCGCGCCGATGGGGCGCCGCAATATGGGCAACCTTGATCTCGGCGCGCTGCTGCTCGTCGCACTGCTGCAATCCGCGCCGCATACACAGCCAGTGGAGTGCCAGCGGGCGTTGCACGAGGCGCACACGGCCCGTCTGCGCCTGCTCGTCGCCGAGCACCGCTACATGACCGGCCTTCCGGACTACCAGCCGGTGCTGGATGCCGAGCGCGCGCTGCGCTCGATCGAGGTCCGTGCCAGGCGCGCCGGCTGCGGCGCTCCGCGGTCACCTCAGGGAAGCTGAATCTTTCCGCTGCCGCCGCCGAGTCCGCCGCCGCCCAGCCCGCCCGGCGGCAAGCCGCCCTGCGGCACGAGGATCTGCGAGGCCGCCTCGCGGCGCAGTTCCTGCAATTCGCGCACCGTGCGCTCGATCGCCGCCTTCGCCAGCGCGCCGAACTTGCCGGCCGCTTCGTCCATCGACGCGCCGGGAATCTCGAACGCGATCGGCAGCGCGCCCATGGGCGTCATGACCTGCGTCTCGCCGACGTAGATCACCACGCGCGAAGTGTCGCGAGAACCATCGCTCTTGACTGGCGTCAGGCGGCGCAGCGTGCCGACGCGCCGATCGGTGAAGGTTTCCTCGAGAAACATCCCGGCGAGGTCCAGGTTCAGATCCGTGGTGCGCGGTTCGTTTGCCATGTGGCGCGCGTCTCCAAGCTCGATGCGCCCGATTCTACCCGCTCGCTTCGCCGCGCGACACGCACTCGCTCTGCACTGTCGCGCGCAGGATCTCGGCGAGGCGCAGCACGCCCGGGCCCGCCGCGTCCCGATCCGCGTGCACGAGGTAGAGCTGCGCGAAGCGTTCGCCGCCCTCGCGCAGCGGCAGGGTCTTGAGCACGCCCTCGGCGAGCTCGCCGCGGATCATCTCCTCCGGAAACCAGGCATAGCCGTAGCCCCGGCGCACTGCCTCGAGCGAACTCGCCATGTGGCTCACGGTCCAGCGTTGCGACGCCTCGATCCAGGTGCGCGTCGCGCGCCGCGTGCCGGATTCGCGCACCACGAGCTGGCGGTGCGCGCGCAGGTCCGCCATGGTCAACGGGCGCGCGAGGCGATGCAACGGATGCTCGGGATGCGCGACGAGCAGAAAGCGCAGCCGCAGCAGCGCATCGCCGAGAAATCCCGGCGGCACCATTCCGGCGATCGCCAAGTCGACCTGGCGCAGCGCCAGCGCTTCCTGCGTGCCGCCGAGCACGGTTTCGAACAGCTCGATGCGCGTATGCGGACTTTCGCGCGCGAAGCGCTCGAGCGCCTCGAACAGCAGCCAGCGCGGGAACACGATCTCGGCGGCGATGCCGATCTCCGGCTCCCATCCGGCCGACAACCGCCGCGCGGAATGCTCGAGCGCGGCCGACTCGTCCAGCAGTGCGCGCGCCCGCCGCACGAGCTGCTCGCCGACTGGGGTGAGGCGCGCTTTGCGGCCGCTGATCTCGAAAGCCTTGACTCCGAGCAGCGATTCGATCTTCTTGACTGCGTAAGTAACTGAAGATTGGGTCTTATTCAGGCGCTCGGCGGCGCGCGCATAGGCGCCCGCGTCCACTACCGCGACCAGTGCGCGCCATTGTTCGAGCGAGATCATATATCGTGCATTTCGATCGTTATGAGCTTATTTTTGAGCTTTTCAATCGTTCCAGTCAATATTTAAATATCGATACCCAAACGACTCGGAGTGCCGCATGGACACCCTGCTACAGATCAATTCAAGCCTCTTCGCCGCGGAAGGCCAGTCGAGCCACCTCGCCACCCTATTCGTGGAGCGCTGGCGCGCTGCGCATCCTAGGGCGACCGTGATGCTGCGCGACCTGGCGCGCGAGCCGGTGCCGCATCTGGACGCCGGCCGCTTCGCCGCGTTCCTCGCCAAGGACGAGGCGCGCGACGCGACCCAGAAGGCCGCCGTCGCGTACTCGGACATGCTGATCGCAGAGCTCAAGCGCGCCGACGTGATCGTCATCGGGCTGCCGATGTACAACTTCGGCGTGCCGTCGGTGCTGAAGGCCTACTTCGACCACGTCGCGCGCGCCGGCATAACCTTCCGCTACACGGAACGCGGGGCGGTCGGCCTGCTCGGCGGCAAGCACGCCTACGTGTTCGCCGCGCGCGGCGGACGGTACGCCGGCACGCCGGGCGATACGCAGACCGCTTACCTGCGCCAGTTTCTCGGCTTTCTCGGAATCGAGGACGTCGAGTTCGTGTACGCCGAGGGTCTGGCGATCGACGAGGCGAGCCGGCGAGCGGCGTTGCAGCGCGCGCACGAGCGCATCGAGCGCCTCGCCGAGCCCCTGCCCGCCGCCGCGTAAGGAGAAGCGCTCATGAAGAATTTCGCCGATCTTGCCAGCCGCATCCTGCTCGCCGTTCTGTTCCTCATCGCCGCCATCGGGAAGCTCACCGACTATGCGGGCACGCAGGCTTACATGACGGCGATGGGCGTGCCCGGGGCGCTCCTGCCGCTGGTCATCGTGCTCGAGCTCGGCGGCGGCGCCCTCGTCGTCGCCGGGCTGTGGACGCGCATCACCGCCCTGGCGCTCGCCGCGTTCACCGTTCTCGCGGCCTTCCTGTTCCATGCTAACTTCGCGGACACCATGCAGCAGATCATGTTTCTGAAGAACCTGTCGATCGCCGGCGGCTTCCTGCTGCTGGCGGCGAACGGCGCCGGCGCCTGGAGCATCGATGCTCGCCGCGCAAAGGAGGTCACGTCATGAGTGCAAGAACGCTGCGTCAGATCATCGAGTCGATACCGGCCTCTGACGGCGCGGGCGTGAAGCTGCGCCGCAGCCTGGGCGCGAGGCAGAGCCTGCGCGTGGACCCGTTCCTGATGCTCGACGAGTTCTCCTCGGAGAATCCGGACGATTACGTCGCGGGCTTTCCGGCGCACCCGCACCGCGGCTTCGAGACCGTCACTTATTTGATCGACGGCCACATGCTGCACGAGGACCACCTCGGCAACCGCGGCGACCTGAAGAGCGGCGGCGTGCAGTGGATGACCGCCGGCCGCGGCATCGTGCACTCGGAGATGCCGCAGCAGGAGCGCGGCCGCATGCGCGGCTTCCAGCTGTGGGTCAACCTGCCGGCGCGCGAGAAGATGAAGCCCGCCGGCTACCGCGACATCCAGCCCGAGGAGATCCCGGTCGTCGAGCTTGCGGGCGGCGGAAAAGCGAAAATCATAGCCGGCAGCTTTGAGCGAGAAACTCCCGGCCCGGTGCGCGGGCTGTCGACCGAGCCGGTGTACTTCGACGTTTCGCTGCCGCCCGGCGTCGCCTTCTCTCATCCGCTGCCGGATGGGCACAGCGCCTTCGTCTACCCCTTCGAAGGCTCGCTCGTGATCGGCGCGCGCGAGCTCGCCGCGCACAGCGCCGGCGTGCTCGGGCCCGGCGAGCGCGTCGAGGCGACTGCGGGCGCGCGCGGCGCGCGCTTCCTGCTGCTCGCCGGACGGCCGCTCGGCGAGCCGGTCGTGCAGTACGGCCCATTCGTGATGAACACGCGCGAGGAGATCGAGCAGGCGATCCGCGACTATCAGAGCGGCGAGCTGACGCGCGCGGCTTGACCTGGGTCAAGCGCGCGCGGGGTGCACGCGGTACCGTGCATGCATGAACGAGGGCCCGGCGATCGGTCTTTCGCGGAGCGCAGCGCTACTGGCGATTTTCCTGTGCGTCGTCCCGGCAGCACGGGCTGACGAGTCCGCGTCCGCGCGTGCCGCCAAGCTCGCGCAGGACGTGTGCGCGGGCTGCCATCGGCCGTCCGGAGAAACGGGCCAGGCGCTGGTGCCGACGCTCGCCGGGCAGCAGAAGGCCTACCTAGTCTGGCAGATGCGCGCCTACCGCTTCGGCTTTCGCGACGATCCGCAGGCGCACGACAGGATGTGGTCGCAGGCGGGCAAGCTGGACGACGCGCTCGTCGACGCGCTCGCCGCATACTTCGCGGCGCAGCCGCCGCATCCAGGCACGCCCGGAAGCCCGGCGCTCGTCGCGCGCGGCAAGACTCTCTACGAGCACGGGCTCCCGGCGAGCAAGGTGACCGACTGCGCGAGCTGTCACGGGCCGCAAGCCGAGGGGCGCGACATGTTCCCGCGCCTGGCAGGCCAGCGCGCCGACTACCTGGTGCGCCAGCTCTCGCTCATCCAGCTGCACCTGCGAAACGTCGGCATCATGCACAGCGCGGTCGAGGGCCTGTCCGAAGACGACGTCAAGGCGCTCGCCGCCTACCTGCAATCGCTGTGAAGCGAGCGCGCGGCTCGCTCAGCCGCGCAGCTTGAAGCGCTGGATCTTGCCGGTCGCGGTTTTCGGCAGCTCGCCGATGAACTCGATCCAGCGCGGGTACTTGTAGGGCGCGAGCTTGTCCTTGACGTGCTGCTGCAGCGCCTGCGCGAGCTTGTCGCTTCCGGTCTGGCCCTGCTTGAGCACGACGTAGGCCTTGGGCTTGATCAGCTTGCTCTCGTCCTCGGCGCCCACCACCGCCGCCTCGAGCACCGCGTCATGCGAGACGAGCGCGGCCTCGACCTCGGCCGGCGAGACGTAAATGCCGGAGACCTTGAGCATGTCGTCCGAGCGCCCGCCGTAGACGTAGTAGCCGTCCGCGTCCTGGCTGTACTTGTCGCCGCTCTTGGTCCAGTCGCCGACGAACGTGGCGCGGCTCTTGGCGCGGTTGTTCCAGTACTGCGAGGCGCTGGTCGCGCCGCGGATCTGCAACTCGCCCAGCTCGCCCGGCTTCACCGTGTTGCCCGCCTCGTCGACGAGCCTGAGCTCGTAGCCCGGTACCGGCTTGCCCGTGGTGCCGTAGCGCACGTCGTCCGGCCGGTTGGACAGGAAGATGTGCAGCATCTCGGTCGAACCGATGCCGTCCAGGATGTCGACGCCGGTCTTTTCCCTGAAGGTCTGCGCGATGCGCGGCGGCAGCGCCTCGCCCGCCGAGGTGCATGCGCGCAGCGCATGCTCGCCCTTCTTCGGGAATGCCGGGTCGGCGAGCATCGCCGCGTACAGCGTCGGCACGCCGTAGAAGATGGACGGCTTCTTCTCGACCAGGCGCTTGAACACCGCCGCCGGGGTCGGGCGCTCGGCCATCAGCAGCGTGGTCGCCCCGACCGCGAGCGGGAAGGAAAGCGCGTTGCCCAGACCGTAGGCGAAGAAGAGTTTCGCCGCCGAGAACACCAGGTCCGAGTCGCGAATGCCGAGCACCGGGCGCGCATACAGCTCGGCGGTAAGGATCATGCTGCCGTGGACGTGCACCGTGCCCTTGGGCGTGCCGGTCGAGCCCGAGGAGTAGAGCCAGAAACAGGCGTCGTCGCTCGTCGTCGGCGCGGCCGGGAACTCGTCCTTGCCGCGCGCGAGCAGATCGGCGAACGCGAGATGCCCTTTGGCGTCCTTGCCCGAGACGACCACGTGCCTGAGGAACTTAAGCTTGCCGATGAGGGGCGCGAACTGCGGCAGCAGCGCCTCGGAGACGAACAGCACCCGGGAACGGCTGTCGTTCAGCATGAATTCGTAGTCGCGCGTGGTGAGCAGCGTGTTCGCCGCCACCGGCACCACGCCGGCGCGAATCGCGCCGAGAAACGCGGTCGGCCAGTCGATCGCGTCGTGCATCGCGACGAGCACGCGCTGCTCCATGTCCAGGCCGAGCGAGCCGAGCGCCGAGGCGCAGCGGTTCACGCGCCGCGCGAGCTCCGCGTAGCTGTAGGAGCCCGCGTCGTCGATGTAGGCGGTCTTCTGCCCGCGGCCGGCGGCGAGGTTGCGCCCGATCAGATCCTCGGCGGCGTTGTAGTCGCGCGGGATCTCGACCCGCGGCGGCGATACCGAATGGTCAGCCTTGGAATGCCCCATGTGCGCGTCCTCCCGGCGTTGCGACCTCTCAGGCCTCCTGACCGGCGGCCTGCCGGGCAAGTTTAAGCCAGTCCTCACCCCATTCGCTCGCCGTTTCCTCAGGCAGCACGCCCGAGGAGGCGTCGTGCTTGACGCGCTCGCCAATGCGCCGCGCGCCGAGCTCCGCGAGCAGCTCGTCGAAGCGCTGGCCGCCGAAGTTGAAGGTCTCGGCGTAGGTACGGTCGCCCAGCCCGAACACGCCGTAGCGCACGCGCGACAGGTCGGGGCGCTTTGCCTTCAGGTCCTCGTACAGCGCCTTGGCGTTGTCCGGCACGTCGCCCTGGCCGTAGGTCGAGGTGCACACGAGGAACACCCCCTCGCGCGCGAACACCGAGCTGTCGAGCGAGTCCATGAGCAGCGTCTCGACCTGCGTTTCGCCGTCGTCCCAGGTGAGCTCGAGCTCCTGCGCGACGAGCTGGGCCGTCCCCGTCATCGTGCCGACCAGGATGTTGACCTTAAGCGACATTGACAGTCACTATATTGCACCATAGAATCTCGGTCAAGCAGTATAGTTCATTAACCCGGATCAATCGCCATGGGTGCTCCCCTCGTTTCCCTGCAGCAAAGCGAAGCAGACGAAGACGCCTACCTGGCGCGGCTCGGGGAGCGCGTGCGCGCCTGGCGCCGCGACCAGGGCGTGACGCGCAAGGCGCTGTCGCTCGCCTGCGGCGTGTCCGAGCGTTATCTCGCCCAGCTCGAGGCCGGACAGGGCAATATCTCCGTGCTGCTGCTGCGCAAGGTCGCGCAGGCGATGCGCGTGCCGGCGGAGGACCTGGTGCGCGAGAACGGCGAGGCGCCCGCCGAGCTGGCGCTGCTCACGCGCTTCGCCGCGTCGCTGCCGCCCGAGCGGATCGCCGCCGCGCACCGCCTGCTGCTCGCTCAATTCGGCAGCGCGCGCAGGCGCCGGATCGCGCTGCTCGGGCTGCGCGGCGCGGGCAAGTCCACGCTCGGCGCGCGGCTCGCCGAGACCCTCGGCCTGCCCTTCGTCGAGCTCGACCGCGAGATCGAGCGCGAGGCGGGCGCGGCGCTGGGCGAAGTGTTCTCGATGTACGGCCAGGACGCCTACCACCGCTTCGAGCGCCGCGCGCTCGAGCGCTTGCTGCGCCAGCACGACCGCGCGGTGATCGCCACCGGCGGGAGCCTCGTCACCGATCCGGACAACTACGATCTTCTCCTCGAGCGCTGCTACTGTGTCTGGCTCAAGGCGTCGCCCGAGGAGCACATGTCGCGCGTGATCTCGCAGGGCGATATGCGGCCGTTCAAGGGCCGCTCGGCGGCGCTCGACGAGATCCGGCACTTGCTCGCCGAGCGCGACCGCCTGTACGCGCGCGCCGACGCCGTCGTCGACACCTCGGGCAAGGCGCTCAGGCAGAGCCTCGCCCAGCTACGCACCCTCGTCTCCAAGGAGGAGAAATGAACGCACCGCTTCCCGCCGGCCGCATCCGGGTCGGCTTCGACACCCATCCCGAGCGCTACAACCACTGGAAGCTCGCCTTCGATGGACCGCTCGCGACGCTCACGCTCGACGTCGCCGAGGACAAGGGCATCGCGCCGGGCTACAAGCTGAAGCTCAACTCCTACGACCTGGGCGTCGACATCGAGCTGCACGACGCGCTCAACCGCATCCGCTTCGAGCACCCCGAGGTGAAGTGCGTGGTCCTCACGAGCGGCAAGTCGCGCATGTTCTGCTCTGGCGCGAACATCTACATGCTCGGCCTGAGCGCGCATTCCTGGAAGGTGAACTTCTGCAAGTTCACCAACGAGACGCGCAACGGCCTCGAGGACTCGAGCGCGCACTCGGGCCTCAAGTTCCTCGCGGCGCTGAACGGCACCACCGCCGGCGGCGGCTACGAGGTGGCGCTCGCCTGCGACGAGATCGCGATGATCGACGACCGCTCGAGCACGGTGAGCCTGCCCGAGGTGCCGCTGCTCGGCGTGCTGCCCGGCACCGGCGGACTCACCCGCCTGGTCGACAAAAGGAAGATGCGCCGCGACCTGGCGGACGTGTTCTGCACCACCGCCGAGGGCGTGCGCGCCGACCGCGCGAAGGAATGGAAGCTCGTCGACCACGTCGCCAAGCCGCAG
Organism: Burkholderiales bacterium; assembly: GCA_035624235.1. Classification (GTDB taxonomy): domain Bacteria; phylum Pseudomonadota; class Gammaproteobacteria; order Burkholderiales; family SG8-39; genus DAHVFK01. The sequence goes on from DASPRX010000164.1 coordinate 8,617, forward strand.
CAGTTCTCCGACCTGGTGAAGAGCCGCGCGCTCGAGCTGGCGAAGCTCTCCGATCGCCCCGGCGGCAAGGGCGTCGCGCTCAAGCCGCTCGAGCGTCGCGAAGCGGACTCCGGCTGGCGCTACGGCTCGGTCGAGGTGCACCTGAACCGAGCCGCGCGCACCGCGACCATCACCGTTGCCGCGCCCGAGGGCACCCAGCCGCAGAGCGCCGAGCAGATGCTCGCGGCGGGCGCCGACTGGTGGCCGCTGCGCGTCGCGCGCGAGCTGGACGACGCGATCCTTATGCTGCGCCACAACGAGCTCGACATCGGCCTGTGGCTGCTCAAGACGCGCGGCAGCGCGGACGCGGTGCTGGCGATCGACGCGGCGCTGGAAGCGAACGCCAAGCATTGGTTCGTGCGCGAGACGATCGGCTGCCTGCGGCGCACGCTGGCGCGGCTGGACGTCTCGAGCCGCTCGATGTTCGCGATCGTCGACCAGGGCTCGTGCTTCGCGGGAACGCTTGCCGAGCTGCTGTTCGCCGCGGACCGCGCCTACATGCTGCATCTGCCCGAGGAAGACACCGGCGCGCCGCACGTC
>DASPRX010000271.1:0-6671 GCA_035624235.1 Burkholderiales bacterium
CCGATCGCGGGGATGTCCTGGATGGTGCCGATCTCGTTGTTCACGAACATGATCGAAGCCAGGATCGTATCGGGACGGATCGCCGCCTCGAGCTGGGCCAGGTCGAGCAGGCCGTCATCCCGCGGGTCGAGGTAGGTGACCTCGAAGCCGCGGCGCTCGAGCTCGCGCATCGTGTCGAGCGTCGCCTTGTGCTCGACCGTCATGGTGATCAGGTGCTTGCCCTTGGTCTTGTAGAACTCGGCCGCGCCCTTGAGCGCCAGATTGATCGATTCCGTGGCGCCGGAGGTCCAGACGATCTCCTTGGGATCGCAGTTGACCAGCGCGGCGACATGTGCGCGCGCTTCCTCAACCGCTTCTTCGGCCTTCCAGCCGAACGAGTGCGAGCGGCTCGCGGGGTTGCCGAAGTGCTCGGTCAGGTAAGGGATCATCTTCTCGGCTACGCGCGGATCGACCGGTGTGGTCGCCGAGTAGTCGAGGTAGATCGGCAGCTTCATGCCGCCACTGCCTCCGCAGGCTTGGGCTTGACCTGCGACTCGGCTGCGCGCCAGTCGTGCAGCACCGCGACGTGCTTGCCGTTCTGGTGCGCCACCAGGTCGGCCAGCGTTACGGAGCTCAGATAGTCGTACATCTTCGCGTTCAGCGTTGCCCAGAGGTCATGCGTCATGCAGCGCTTGTCGTCCAGGCAGTTCTCCTTGCCGCCGCATTGCGTGGCGTCGAGAGGCTCGTCCACCGCGCAGATGATATCGGCCACCGAGATCTCCTGCACCGGCTGCGCGAGGTTGTAGCCGCCGCCCGGGCCGCGCACGCTGCTCACCAGCTTGCGCCGGCGCAGCTTGCCGAACAGCTGCTCCAGATACGACAGTGAGATGCGTTGCCGCTCGCTGATCGCCGCGAGCGTCACCGGCCCGCGCGCCTGGCGCATCGCCAGGTCAACCATCGCTGTTACCGCAAATCTGCCTTTCGTCGTCAGTCTCATGTTCGCCCCGGGGACTCAATACCTGATAAAAGTGCTCAAGTATAGCAAAATCCGACAAAATCTATCAACTATATCTTTCCTTACCGATCAATTACTTGACGGCGCGCAAGGCCTCGGGCTTGTCCGCCTCGCGGCGGGCCATTTCCTGCTCCAGTCGGGCGAGCTTCTCGCTGAGCGCCTTGAGCGAGTCGTCGAGCTCGTGCGAGTGCTCGATCAGCGTCTGGATGGCTTTCGAGTAGGGGTCATCCTGGTTTGCGACCACGGCGTAGGCCGCAAAGCGCGCGCCCTCCTTGGTCGGCCCGGCATCGCTCACGCGGCCGGGCACGCCGAGCACCGTGGCCCCCGGCGGAACGTCTTTCACCACCACTGCGTTCGAACCAACTTTGGCGCCGTCGCCCACCGTGATCGGGCCGAGGATCTTGGCGCCGGCGCCGACCACGACGCCTTTGCCGAGCGTCGGGTGGCGCTTGCCCTTGTTCCACGTCGTCCCGCCGAGCGTGACGCCGTGGTAAAGCGTCGTGTCCTCGCCGATTTCGGCCGTTTCGCCGATGACTACGCCCATCCCGTGGTCGATGAACACGCGGCGGCCGATCGTCGCGCCGGGATGAATCTCGATGCCGGTGAACCAGCGCCCGAGATGCGAGGTGAATCGGCCAAGCCACGGCAGGCGGTGCGTCCAGAACCAGTGCGCGAGCCGATGGATCTGGAGGGCGTGCAGGCCCGGATAGCAGGTCAGGACCTCCCAGGCATTACGCGCCGCGGGGTCGCGGTCGAAGATGCTGGCGATGTCTTCACGCAGTCGCCTGAACATGAAGGTCCTTAAGAATCCGCTAATGAACACGAGAATGCTAGGGTGTCCTAGTGATTTAGTCAACTATTTGGCGGGCCAGTTCCGCAGCAGCGCGCGTAGCAGTCCGCGCAGGATGTTGACCTCCTCCCGCTCGAGCGTCGCGCGCGCGAACAGCCTGCGCCAGCGCTCGCGCAGCCGCTTCGGATCCTGCGGATCGAAGAAGCCGCTCGCAACGCCCGCCTCCTCGAGCTGCGTATAAAGACCCTCCAGGTCGGCCACTGTTGCCGCCTTCTCCGCGCGCGGCGTCGGCAATGCGCCGCCCTGAACCATGTGCAGCTCGTAGGCGACGATCTGCACCGCCTGGGCCAGGTTGAGCGAGCCGTAGCGCGCGTCAGTCGGGATGTGCACCAGCGCCTGGCAGGCGAACATCTCTTCGTTGGTGAGGCCCGAGCTCTCGCTTCCGAACACGAACGCGACGGGGCCGGCCGCCGCGCGCGCCAGCGCGGCGCCCGCGGCCTCGCGCACGGCGAGCACCTCGGGCGACCACTCGCGCGGCCGCGCGCTGAGCGCAAAGGCGGCGGCGCAGTCGCCGAGCGCCTCTGCGAGCGTCGCGTGCACGCGCGCCTGCGCGAGCACGTCGAGCGCGCTGCTTGCCAGCCATTCGGCCTCGGGTGCCGGATAGCGCTCGGGCGCGACCAGACGCAGATCGCCGAGCCCCATGGTCTTCATGGCGCGCGCCGCCGAGCCGATGTTGCCTGGATGGCTCGGACGGCACAGCACGATGCGCACATTTTCCAGCGGCGTGGGCATGCGCGCAGTGTACTCAGATTAGAATGCGCCCTTCCATGCATCCGATTCTGAATATCGCGATCAAGGCCGCGCGACGCGCCGGCGCGATCATCAATCGCGCAGCGCTGGACGGCGCGCCGCTCGAGGTGAGATCGAAGAACGTGAACGACTTCGTCACCCAGGTGGACAAGGCGGCGGAGGCGGCTGCCATCGAGGTCATACGCAGGGCCTATCCGGAGCACGCCATCCTGGCCGAGGAGTCCGGCGCCGGCGCCGGGACGGCGAAGAGCGAGTACCGCTGGATCATCGACCCGCTCGACGGCACCACGAACTTCATCCACGGCTTCCCGCAGTACTGCGTCTCGATCGGCGTCGAGCACCGCGGCGCGCTCGCGCATGCGGTGGTGTACGACCCGGGAAAGAACGAGCTGTTCACCGCCTCGAAGGGACGCGGCGCGTTCCTGAACGACAGGCGCCTGCGCGTCACGCGCTGCGCCCAGCTGCGCGACGCGCTGGTCGGCACCGGATTTCCGTTCAAGGAGCTCACGCGCCTCGATCTGTACGTGAAGCAGCTGCGCACCATCATGTTGACGAGCATCGGCGTGCGGCGCGCGGGTTCGGCCGCGCTCGACCTCGCCTACGTCGCGGCAGGACGGCTGGATGCGTTCTGGGAACTGGGGCTGTCGCCCTGGGACATGGCTGCGGGCGCGCTGCTCATCAAGGAGGCAGGCGGCCTGGTCGGAGACCTGCGCGGCGAGGCGGATTTCCTCGAGTCGGGCGACATTACGGCGGCGACGCCGAAGATCTACGCACAATTGCTCGAAGCTCTCAAGGCGTAACGTAGCTACGGTAAACCGGCTCGTACATCTGCGAGCGAATGAAGGCGGAAAGGTCGGCAGGCCGCGTTACGCCTGCCAGCCCACGCGCGAATGCGACCTCGGCCACTGCCGCCGCGATCCGCGCCGATACCTCGCGCACGCGCGCGAGCGGCGGATAGAGGCTCCCCTGCTCGAGGTCCTGAGGCGTGACGAAATCGGCAAGAGTGCGCGCCGCGGCGAGGAACATCCCCTCGCTCGCGCGGCGCGCGCGCGAGGCGACCAGCCCGAGGCCGACGCCCGGGAAGATGTACGAATTGTTGCCCTGGCGCGGCACGTGCGTGCGGCCGCCGACGGTGATCGGGCCGAACGGGCTGCCGCAGGCGAACAGCGCCCGCCCCGCGGTCCAGAGGTAGGCCTCCTGCGCGGTGCATTCGGACTGCGAGGTCGGATTGGAGAGCGCGAACACGATCGGCCGCTCGTTCAGGCGCGCCATCTCTTCCAGCACCTCGCGCGTGAAAGTCCCGCCGACCGCCGCGACGCCGATGATCGCGGTGGGCCTGAGCGCTTTCACCGCCGGGAGGAAATCGGCCAGCTGCGCGTGCTCGTGCGCGTACGGCCGCTTATGCGCGCCGAGGTCGCTGCGCGAGCGCACCACCAGCCCGCGCGAGTCGAACAGCCAGCAGCGGCGCCGCGCCTCCGCTTCGGCCAGCCCCTCGGCCGCCATGGCCGCGACGACGAGGTCGCAGATCCCGGTAGCGGCCTCGCCGGCGCCGAGGAACAGCAGGCGCTGCCCGGCGAGCCCGCCGCGCGTCACGCGCAGCGCCGAGTACAGGCCGGCCAGCGCGACGCTCGCAGTGCCCTGGATGTCGTCGTTGAAGCAGCAGACGCGCTCGCGATACGACTGCAGGAGGCGGAACGCGTTCAGATTGGCGAAGTCCTCGAACTGCACCACCACGCCCGGGAACACCTCCTGCGCCGCAGTCATGAACTCCTCGACCAACGCGTCGTAGGCCGTGCCGCGCAGGCGCGGCTGCTTCAGCCCGATGTACAGCGGATCCTGCAGCATGGCCGCGTTGTTGGTGCCGACGTCCAGCATCACCGGCAGCGTCGTCGCGGGATCGATGCCGGCGCAGGCGGTGTACAGCGAGAGCTTGCCCACCGGAATGCCCATGCCGTTCGCGCCCAGGTCGCCCAGGCCGAGGATGCGCTCGCCGTCGGTGACGACAATGATGCGCACGTCGCGCGTCGGCCAGTTGCGGAGCACCTGCGCGACGCGGCCGCGGTCCGCGGCCGAGACCCAGATGCCGCGCGGGCGCTGGAAGATGTGCGCGAAGCGCTGGCACGCGAGCCCGACCGTCGGCGTGTAGATGAGCGGCATCGTCTCGTCCGGATGCTCGATCACCACGCGGAAGAACAGCGTCTCGTTGCGGTCGTGCAGCGCGTTCAGGCCGACGAACTTGTCGAGGTCGCTCGGCTGCCGGCGCAGGTTGTCGAGCACGCGCGCGACCTGCTGCTCCTGACTGAGCACCGCGGGCGGCAGCAGCCCGCGCAACCCCAGCGCGTCGCGCTCGGCTTCGCCGAACGCGATGCCCTTGTTTAGCAGCGGATCGCGCAGCAGCGCGAGCCCTCTCGGCAGTGGCGCGGCGCCCGCGGCGCGTATCGCTTGGGCGGCCATGCGGGAGTCCTCCTTGTCCTTTCCCGCATGCTGCGCCCGCAGGTTCCGGGCTTCTTGACGAAGATCAACCGGGCACGATGACCATCCAAGAAACGCCGAAGCGGTCGGCCACCATGCCGAAGGCGGGCGAAAAAAAGGTCTTGCCGAGCGGCATGCGCACCTCGCCTCCTTCCGCTAGCGCGCCGAACAGGCGCTTCGCGTGCGCCTCGTCCCGCGCGTCGAGCGAGAGCGAGAAGCCCTGGAAGGCGGGCTTGCCCTGGCAGCGGCCGTCGGACAGCATCAACGTCGCCTCGCCGATGCGCAGGCTCGCGTGCATCACCTTGTTCTCCGAGCCGGGAGGATGCATGCCCGGCGGCGGTGGCTCGGGGCTGTCCTTGATGCGCATCAGCATCGTCACTTGCGCGCCGAGCGCCTTCTTGTAGAACTCGATCGCTTCCTCGCAGCGGCCTTCGAGGAACAGGTAGGGCTGGATTTGCATGGCATCTCCTCCATGCGAAACTACATCGTTAACCGGGAATCTCGGCCTCGACGAGCTTTGCCAGGAGCACGAGCGATTCCTGCCAGCCGAGATAGCAGGCCTCGGGCGGGATGACGTCTGGCACGCCCTCCTGCACGATGTTCAGTTCGGTGCCGACCGACACCTTCTTCAGAGTGACCGTCACCTGCATCTCCCCCGGCAGGTTCGGGTCGTCGAAGCGGTCCGTGTAGCGAAGGCGCTCGTGCGGCACCAGCTCGAGATACTTTCCGCCGAACGAATGGCTCTGTCCCGTGGTGAAGTTCGTGAACGACATCCTGTGGGAGCCGCCGACCTTCGCGTCCAGCTGGTGAACCTTGCCGGTGAATCCGTTCGGCGGCACCCATTTCGCCATGGCGTCGGGATCGAGAAACGCGCGATAGACCCTCTCGGGGGTGGCACGCAGCACGCGGTGCAGCCGGACGGTGCTCGTCGCCATATTTCCGTAAAAAAACTAGTTGCCGGCGCCGCCGGCGCGCAGCGCCTCGACCGTCTGTTTGTCGCCGTTGTCGAGCGCGATCGCGAGCGCCGTCTTGCCGCGGTTGTCGCGCAGCCCCGCGTTCGCGCCGCGCGCGAGCAGCATCTTGACGGTCTCCGCGCGGCCGTAGCCCGCTGCCCACATGAGCGTGGTGAGATCGTTGTAGTAGCGCGCGTTGACGTCGCCGCCGGCATCGAGCAGCGCAGCCAGGCAGTCGGTACAGCCGTTGCCCGCGGCATACACGGCAGCGGTCTTGTTCACCCGGTCCGTCAGCGTCGCGTCGGCCTTGTGCGCGAGCAGCATCTTGAAGACATCGGCGTGCACGTAGAACGCGGCGCTCATGAGCGGAGAGATCCCGGCCGCGTTCTGGGCGTTAACGTCCGCGCCGTGCTCGAGCATGAGCTGCGCGAGATGCAGATTGCCGCTCTTGGCCGCGCTGTTCAGCGGCGTGTCGCCAAAGCGGTTGCGGGAATTCGGATCGGCGCCCTTCGCGAGCAGCGCGGTTATGCTCGCCTCGTCGCTGCTGCGCGCGGCGAGCAGCAACTGGCCGTTTACGTTCATGTCCTTCATCCAGCCCTGGCTCCATGCGCTACCGGCACTCAGGGTCAAGGCGAGTACGGCTGCCCACTGG
>DASPRX010000132.1:0-4352 GCA_035624235.1 Burkholderiales bacterium
AAACCACCTGGTAGACCGCGAGCGCCGCAGCCAGGTTGGCAATCGCGAAGTAAGCGCCCGACAGGCGCAGCAGCGGCGTGAGCAGCAGCCCGAGCAGGATCGCGGCGAGCGCGCCGACGCCGAGCGCCGCGAGCGGCGCCATGTGCAGGTGGATCACCGAGAGCGAGAAGCCGTAGGCGCCGGCGCCGAAGAAGCCGACGTAACCGAAGGGCAGGTAGCCGGTGAAGCCGTAGATGACGTTCACCCCTTGCGCGAGGGTGAGGAACACGACGAAGTTGAACAGCAGCAGCTGGTTCGAGTAGACGAACGGCAGCAGCGCCGCGGCGAGCGTCACCGGCAGGACGACGAGCAGCGCGTGGCGCAGCGCCCTAGGCACGGCGTACCTGCCTGCCGAGCAGGCCGCTCGGACGCACAAGCAGGATGAGGATCAGCAGCAGGTACGGCAGCAGATTCGCCCAGGAGCTGAAGTAGGTCTGCATGAACATGAGCGAGACGCCGTACACGATGCCGCCCAGCACCGTGCCGAGCGGATTGCCAAGCGAGCCGATCACGATCACCGCGAACGACTGGATGTTCAGGTCGACGCCCATCGCGGGCGTGGCGCTGCCCAGCATGAAGGGCGCAAACACGCCGGCAATCGCGGCGAGCGCGAGGCCCACGCCGAAGGCGATCGCGGAGACCCTGTGCACGTCGATGCCGGTCGCGAGCGCCTCCTCGCGATGCACCATCACCGCGCGCGTCAGGTATCCGAGGCGCGTGCGGTAGAGGTAGAGATATACGCCCAGAACCGCGAGCGCGCTCGCCACGCCGCTCACCATCCAGGCGGCCGGGAAGCTCTGGCCGAAGAGCGCGACCGGCCCGCTGCCCAGCACCCGGCCGGGAATCGAGCGCTCGCTCGGCCCGAAGCCGATCGTAGCGAGCGCCTCGATCACCTGCGATAGCCCGAAGAATAGGATGATCGACAGCATCTCCGGGTCCTTGGCGCGCAGCAGCCGCGGAACGACGAGGTAATAGAGCGGCACGCCCAGGGCGGTGAACACGGCGAGCGCGATGAAGATGGTCGCGATCGGGTTCACATGGGCAAAGTTGTACAGCCAGAACGCGCCGAACGCGCCGAGCATCAGGAAATCGCCGTGCGCGAGGTTGACGATGCGCATGACGCCGAACACGAGGTTCAGCCCCAGCCCGACCAGCGCGAAGTAAAGGCCGAACACCAGCCCGGCGAGCAGCGCGTACTCGAGCATCGTCTAGCGCGCCGCCGCCGTGGGCCCCTCAGGGGCCGGTCTCACTTCGCGGGGTAGACCGGCTTGCCGGTGGCGACGTCGTGCGGATATACCACGACGAACTTCAGGCCGCCCTTGCCGTCCGGAACGATCTGGCCGAGCGGCGTGATCTCGCCGATCTGCGCGCCCGACTCGTCCAGCTCGAACGTGCCGTCGATCGTCTTCAGCTTGCCGGAGAGCGCGAAGATCGCCTTGCGCAGTGCGAGTTGGTCCATGCTCTCGGTGCCGCCGAGCGCTTTCTGCAGCACGAGTCCCGTGGTGTAGCCCGCGACCGAGTTGAAGCCGAAGGCCACGTTGCCTTCGCCGTACTTCTTGGTCCACGCGGCGCGGAACTCCGGCAGCGACATGCCGAACTCGGCCTTGTACTCGAGCACCGAAGACGGCGTGTAGGTGTACAGGTACTCCATGCCCTTGGCGCCGACGGTCTTCTCCAGGTGCTCGGTCTCTAGGCCCGGATAGATTGCGAATTGCCACTTGAACTTCACGCCGCTGTCCTGCAGGTTGCGCAGGTAGGAGATGTCGTTGTTCGGATAGCCGAGCGCGATCACCGCGTCCGGGTTGGTCGCCCGAATGTTGTTGATGATCACCGTGTAACTCGTGGTGTTGGTCGGCACGCCCTGGTCGTAGACGATGTCGACCGGCGCCTTGGCCGCCTTGATGAAGCTGCGTACCGCGTTGGCCTGCGTGCCGGTGAAGTCGTTGGTCGAATAGAGCAGCGCGATGCGCTTGATGCCGAGCTTGACGCCGTCGCCGGTGAGGAAGTCCGCGATGTACTTCGGCCAGATGCTCGACACCGGATCGGAAATCAGCACGATGTACGGATTGTCCTTGCTGAAGAACGCGGCGCCGGTGCCGGTCTGGTCGATGAGCAGGATTTTGTGGTCGCGCGCGATCGGTACCGCGACCGAGGTGAGGACCGAGCCCGAATCCGACACCAGGATATCGACCTTGTCCTGGGTGATCAGCTGGTTGTACAGCGTCGCGGCGGTGGCGGTGTTGCTCTGGTCGTCGTAGGCGATCAGCTTGATCGGGATCTTCTTGTGGTACGGCTTGACGTATACGCCCCCCTCGGCGTTCATCTGGTCGACCCACAGCCTCAGTCCGTAGTGCACCGGCATGGAGATGGCGGCGAAATTGCCCGAGGCGGCGTACAACGTGCCGATTTTGATCTCGGCCGGCGCGCCGGCGGCACGCGCGCCTGCGGCGGCGAGCGCGAGGGCAGCGGAGACCAATCCGAGGATGAACTTGCGCAACATGGGGTTCTCCGAGAGGAAACGACGGGAAACAATCGCGGACCGCGACCATACCGCCCCGCTTCCGGCGCAGTCAATCCGCGAGGCGCGAGCCTGACATAATGCTGACCACGCCCGGCGCCGACGATTGTATAGTGTCGCGCTGATTTTCAATTGCCGGGGTCCAGCACGTGAGCAACCAGCGCCAGCCCGTCCCAAGTTTCCGCGCCGAGCACATCGGTAGCTTCCTCAGGCCCGAGCGCCTCATGGTCGCCGTGCGCCAGGCGCGTGAGGGCAAGGTCTCGCCCGAGGCACTGCGCGCGGTGCAGGACGAGTGCATCCGCGAGCTGGTGGTGATGCAGGAGGTTGTCGGCCTCTCCTCGGTGACCGACGGCGAGTTCCGCAGGCGCGGCTGGTCGGCGGGCTTCATCGACGCGGTCGAGGGCTTCGGCCTGCGCGAGGGCACGCTGCTCGGCTTCCGCGACGAGAAGGGCGAGAAGGGCATAGCCGCCTCGCCCTACGCCAAGGCGCGGCTCAAGCGCACGCGCGGCATCGCCACCGAAGAGTTCCGCTTCCTGATGAGCGTCGCGAAGACCGGCTTGCCCAAGGTGACCATCCCGTCGCCCGACGTGATGCACTACTTCCTCGGGCCGAAGAGCGTGGACGAGAAGGTCTACCCGGACATCGAGCGCTACTACGCGGACCTGGTGTCGATCTACGGCGCCGAGATCAGGGAGCTCGCCGCGCTCGGCTGCGCGTACCTCCAGCTCGACAACACCGCGCTGCCGTGCAATTGCGACCTGCACGCGCGCGCCGACGTGCATGCGCGCGGCGAGGATCCCGACGCGCTCACTGCGCGCTACGTGAAACTCGTGAACGACGTGCTCGCCGCCTGCCCGCCGGGAATGGCGAAGGCGACGCACATGTGCCGCGGCAACCTGAAGGGCGCCTGGATGGCCGAGGGCGGCTACGAGCCGATCGCGGAAAGAGTATTCGGCGGGCTGAACGTCGACGCGTTCCTGCTCGAGTTCGACACGCCGCGCGCGGGCGATTTTCGGCCCCTGCGGTTCGTGCCCACGCCGAAGAAGGTCGTGCTCGGGCTGATCAGCACCAAGACGCCGCGGCTCGAGTCGGCCGACGATTTGAAGCGGCGCATTCACGAGGCCGCGAAGTTCGTGCCGCTCGAGCGCCTCGGCATCTCGCCGCAATGCGGCTTCAGCTCCGCGCCCGGCGCCGGGCAGCCGCTAAGCGCCGATGACCAGAAGCGCAAGCTCGAGCTGCTGGTGCGCGTCGCGCGCGACGTGTGGGGAAGCGCCTAGCGCGCGAGCGTGACGATCACCAGGCCGAGCGACAGCAAGCCGATCCCTGCCAGCTCGAGCCGGCCCAGGCGCTCGCGGAACACGCGCCGCGACACGACGAGGGCGAACAGCAGCTCGATCAGCCCGAGCGTGCGCACATGCGCGACGGGCTCGATCGCCATCGCCGTGAACCAGCCGGCGGAGGCGGCGGCGCCCATGAAGCCGGCGAACAGCGACGCGCGCCAGGCGCGCAGCACGCGTCCGAGCGCGTTCGGGTCGCGCGCCGCGAGCCAGCCCCCGAGCATCAGCGTCTGCACCAGTTGCGCCGCGGCGAGCGTGTAGGCGCCGGCCATCAGGAATTCCGCGTGCAGCGCGAGCGCCGCGCCGCGGTAGCCCACGGCGGCGAGCGCGAAGCCCGCGCCCGAGCCGATGCCGAGCGGCGCGCTCTTCGAGGTCCAACCGGCGAGCAGGCTGCGCAGCGGCCGCGCGCGGTCCACGGGCGAGAGCAGCAGCACGCCGAGCGTGCCGCAGGCGATCGC
>DASPRX010000114.1:0-2839 GCA_035624235.1 Burkholderiales bacterium
CACGTGCACTCGGGCGCGCTCGGCTGGGTCGGGCTGGTGTCGATCGGCTCGATGTACTACCTGATCCCGCGCCTGTTCGGCAAGAACGAGATGTGGAGCGTGCGCCTGATCAACGTGCACTTCTGGATCGCCACCATCGGCATCGTGCTGTACATCGCGTCGATGTGGATCGCAGGCGTGATGGAGGGGCTGATGTGGCGCGCGGTGAGCCCGGACGGCTCGCTCACCTACACCTTCATCGAGAGCGTCAAGGCGGCCTACCCGTTCTACACCATCCGCCTGCTGGGCGGCCTGCTGTACCTCTCCGGGATGCTGCTCATGTTCTACAACATGGTGAAGACCATCTCCGGCTCGCGGGCGGTCGAGGCGCCGATCCCGGCCCCGGCCGCGGCGCACGCCTAACCAACGAGGACACCGGCGATGAAGCTCACGCATGACATGATCGAGCGCAGCAACGGGTTGCTCATCATCCTCACCATCCTGGTAGTGAGTGTCGGCGGTCTGGTGGAGATCGTGCCGCTGTCGTTCCAGAAATCGGTCACCCAGCCGGTGACCGGCCTCAAGCCCTACAGCGCGCTCGAGCTCACCGGGCGCGACGTCTACATCCGCGAGGGCTGCAACAACTGCCACTCGCAGATGGTGCGGCCGTTCCGCGCTGAGGTGGAGCGCTACGGCCCCTACGGCGTGGCGGGCGAGTTCGTCTATGACCATCCGTTCCTGTGGGGCTCGAAGCGCACCGGGCCTGACCTGGAGCGCGTCGGCGGGCGCTACTCCGACGAGTGGCACCGCATCCACCTGAACGAGCCGCGCGACGTGGTGCCGGAGTCGAACATGCCGGGCTATCCCTGGCTCGCGCGCAATCCGGCGGACGCGGCCGACATCCAGGCCAAGATGCGCGCGCTGCGCATCCTCGGCGTGCCGTACACGGACGCCGAGATCGCCAAGGCGCCCGAGGAGCTCAAGGACAAGACCGAGCTCGACGCGCTGATCGCCTACCTGCAGCAGCTCGGCGTGGCCGGGCGCAACCGCTAGGCGGCGCCATGGACATCAACCTCATCCGCATCATCGTCACCGTGACGGTGGTCGTGTTCTTCCTCGGCGTCGTGTGGTGGGCCTATGCGCCGTCGCGCCGCGAGCGCTTCGAGCGCGACGGCATGCTTCCGTTCGACGAGCCCGAGGCGCCGCGAGACAACAACGGAGCGGGCAAATGAGCCACTTCAGCAGCAGCTTCTGGGACATCTACATCTCGGTGATCACCCTGGTGTCGGTCGTCGCCTGCGGCGTGTTCCTCAAGATGCAGAGCAAGCGCCGCGTCGCCGGCACCACGACCGAGACCACCGGGCACACCTGGGACGAGGATCTCGGCGAGTACAACAATCCCCTGCCGCGCTGGTGGATGTGGCTGTTCTATATCACCATCGTGTTCGCGCTCGGCTATCTTGCGCTCTACCCGGGGCTTGGCAGCTGGAAGGGCTTGCTCGGCTGGACCGAGGTCGGCCAGCTCGAGCAGGAGAACGCGCGCGCCGAGGCGAAGTACGGCCCGATCTACGACCAGTACGCCAAGACCGACATCCCTGCGCTGGCGCAGAACCCCGAAGCGCTGGCGATCGGGCAGAAGCTGTTCCTGAACAACTGCGCGCAGTGCCATGCCTCGGACGCGGGCGGCAGCAAGGGCTTTCCCAACCTGACCGACAACGACTGGCTGTGGGGCGGCGATCCGGCCACCATCGAGGCAACCGTCACCAATGGCCGCACCGGCGTGATGCCGCCCTGGGGCCCGGTGCTCGGCGAGCAGGGAGTGAAGGACGTCGCGCACTACGTGATGTCGCTCTCGGGCCTGGCGCACGACTCGATCCGCGCCGAGCGCGGCAAGGCTATCTTCGCGCAGAACTGCGTCGCCTGCCACGGCCCGGAGGGCAAGGGCAACCAGGCGCTCGGTGCGCCCAACCTGACCGACAAGATCTGGCTGTTCGGCTCGGGCGAGCCGACGATCATCGAGACCATCGCGCAGGGACGCAACAGCCAGATGCCGGTCTTCAAGGACCGCCTCACGCCCGCCCGCATCCACCTGGTAGCGGCCTACGTGTACTCGCTGTCGCACCCGCGCGGGGCCGCGCCGCCGGCGAAGTAGGCGGCAGGGAGAAGGCATGGCTCGACCTTCCCTCAGAGTGCTCGAAAAGGAAAAACCAAAGGCCGACCTCGCCACCGAGCAATCGCTCTACGAGGTCAGGAAAAAGATCTACCCGCGCGCGGTGCACGGCTGGTTCGCGGCCTGGCGCTGGGCGCTGGTGTGGGCGACGCAGCTGGTGTTCTACGGCGGGGCGTGGCTCGAGTGGAACGGGCGCCAGGCGGTGCTGTTCGACATCGCGCAGCGCAAGTTCTACATCTTCGGCCTGGTGTTCTGGCCGCAGGACTTCATCTACCTGACGGCCCTGCTGGTGGTCTCGGCGCTTAGCCTGTTCCTGTTCACAGCGGTCGCCGGGCGGCTGTGGTGCGGCTATGCCTGCCCGCAGACCGTGTACACCGAGATCTTCATGTGGGTCGAGAAGCTGATCGAGGGCGACCGCGCGCAGCGCATCCGCCTCGACCGCGGCGGGCTCTCGGCGCGCAAGCTCGGGCTCAAGGCCGGCAAGCATGCGGCGTGGCTCGCCATCGCGCTGTGGACGGGCTTCACCTTCGTCGGCTACTTCACGCCGATCCGCGGGCTGTGGCACGACGTCTGGAGCGCCAACGCCGGCGCCTGGTCGACCTTCTGGATCCTGTTCTACGGCTTCGCCACCTACGGCAACGCCGGCTGGATGCGCGAGCAGGTGTGCAAGTACATGTGCCCCTACGCGCG
>DASPRX010000191.1:0-8959 GCA_035624235.1 Burkholderiales bacterium
GCTCGGCAGCGCGCGCGAGATGCTCGTGCCGGCGAGCGTGGTCGGCGCCGGGAAATACTCCGAGCGCCTGCTCAAGGCGATCGATCACGCACTCGAATTCGAAGAGCGCAAGCGGCCGCAGAGCATCGCCGACTGGCGCCGTGAACTGCTGGCGCAGGCGGGCGCACCGCAGGCCCAGCCTGCCGCGCAGCCAGCAGCGGTGACGCCGAAGCCGCAGTCGGGCGAGGCCCCCGGGAAACCCGCCCGCGCAGGCAGCCGCACAGCGGTGCTGGCGGGTGTAGCGGGGGCGGTAGTCGCGATTGCCGCCTTCCTGCTGCTACGGCACCTCAATCCACCAGGTCCTGGTCCGGGCGGAAACGGCGGGGATACGCATGGACCCGGCGTGGTGGATCATTCAAAGGATCTACAGAAGGCAGAAAACGAACCGACTCCTGCACCGGTGCTAAGCGTTGCGCCTTCCACGACGGCGCAAGACGAGCAGCTCAAGCTGAAGGCACAAATCGAAAAGCTCCAAAAGCAGATCGACGAGCAGCATCAGAGGGAAGTCGAGGCGGCGCGCAAGCAGGAAGAGGCACTCAAGGAAGAGGAAGCCCGCAAACAAGAGGCGGCGAGGAAGGCCGCCGTGGCGCGCCAGCAAAAGCTCGCGCAGCAGCTGGCTGATGCGCGCAAGAGGCAGGCTGAGGAGGAGCAAAAGAAGCGCGCCGCAGAGCGGGAGGCCGCAGCAAAGCAGGCGAGCGTTACGCAGACGCAGGTCGCCACAGCGGCGCCGGTCGTGACGCCGGCACCACCCAGCCCGGCGCAGCAGCTGAAGAAGGCCGAGGGCGACTACGCCGCGGGAAAGCACGCCGACGCGCTGCCCGTGTTCAAGCAGCAGGCGGAGGGCGGTAATGCCGGGGCGCAGCTCGACCTGGGCAAGGCTTTCGCCGAAGGCCACGGGGTCAAGCGCGACGTTGCGAGCGCGGCGATGTGGTATCGCAAGGCCGCGATGCAGGGCAATGCCGAGGCGCAGCTGCGCCTAGGCCAGCTGTGCGCGGATGGGCAGGGGGTGCCGCAGGACGACTTCCAGGCTTACGTGTGGTTCAGCGCCGCGGCGCGCGGCGGCAGCGCGACCGCCAAGTCCCGTCAGGAGGAGGCCGCGAAGCGTCTGCAGCCGGTCGAAATCACCCAGGCCGAAAAGGTGGTAGCCAGCCTGCCGCTGCCGCTGCCGCTGCCGGTGCCGGCCAAGTAACGGTAAGATTTCGGGCAGGCGAATCGAGGGAGGCGAGGCATGGGGAGGGCAATGCCCGGGGGGACCGTCGTGCGCCGATGTGTGCAGCTGTGCGCGATCGTGCTGCTTGCGCTGGCCGCGGGCTGCGTGAGCGACGAGCGAAAGATCGCCGCGATCCAGGACGTGAACGAGGTGTTCCGCGCGGATTACGAGCGCATCCTCGCCGAGGACGGAACGCACACCTACAACGTGCCGCGCGAGCAGGCGTTCGAAGCCGCACGCGTCGCATTCGGCCGCCTCGGCATGCGCGTCGCCGACCAATCTCCCGACCTCGGCTATCTGAGCGTGTTCGCGCCCGCCCCGCAGCCGCTCACGCGCGACGAATGGCACCAGGCGGCGCAGGTGGACCTGCCGAAGATGCACGAGATCCTCTATAGGCGGCTCTGGCTGCTCGCCTATCTGGTGCCGTTCGAGCCGGAGGGGCTCGATGTCGTGGTCAACGCCACCGCGCTCGAAGTGCGGGGCGGCACGGCGATTTCACTCACCATGCGTATGCGCGAGGTGGCACCCCCAAAAACGGGGTACCCGCGGCGCGAGTACGCGCCGCCGACCGCCGTGCGCATCGGACTTCGCAAAATCTGGACGGCGATCGAGCGCGAGCTTCCCGAAGGCACGCGCCAATACTGAGGCAGGTTCTCAGCCCGGGGCGGGACCGCCCAGCCCCGCGTACGCTGCCTGGGTTTCCGGCGAAGGCATGATCTTGAGGCGCGTCGAGAGCACGGTGCGCAGGCGCTCATAGGTGGCGCGCGCTTCGGGCACGTTGCCCGCGCGCTGGTAGCACTGCATCAAATTGCGGTACGGGGCCTCGAACAGGCTGTCCGCCTCGATCAGGCGCAGGTAGCAGTCGGCGGCAGCGTCGGGTTGTCCCGCATCCTCCAGACGGCGCGCGACCCGAGCGATGCAGCGCAGCAGCCGCGCGCGCACGCGCTCGCGGCAGGCGATGTAGCCGGGCTGCTCGGACTCGTCCGGCAGGAACGGGCCGCGGTAGAGCGCGAAAGCCTCGTCCGCAAGCGCCAGCGGCGCCGGTGCGCTCGCGTCCGCCGTGCGCAGCGCGTCGTCGAGCGCCGCGAGCACGTGGTCGAGCGCCCAGAGGTCCACCCAGACAAGCCCCGCGCTCAGGCTCAGGCGCGCGTCGCGCAGGACGAGCGCCTCGTCGTCGCCGAGCAGCCGGCGCAGCCTGTGCAAGGTGGCGGTAAGCGACTTGTGGGCGTAGTCGGCATCGACGTTCGGCCACAGGGCGTCGGCCAGCTGGTCGGCGCGCACGTTCTGCCCTCCGAGCGCGATCAGGACCTTGAGAAGCTCCATCGGCCGGCCCGGTACCTTGGCGGAGAACTCGATGGCCACGTTCTGGCGCAACAGCTGGAATCCTCCCAGCGCCTGCACCCGGAACGGCCACGGCCACTCGCGCACGCGCAGCGGCGCGACCTGCGGCTGCAGCTTGCGCGCGCGCACAAGCGTACGCGCGAACTCGTTCTCGATCCCGTTGCGCAGCGCGAGCGCGCACAGCTCGGCGATCGCCTGCGGGCGCCACCACAGCGCGTGCGCGAAGCCGTGCTCGCGCCCGAGCGCGAAAGCGGCTCGGACCCCTTCGCGCGCCGCATTTTCGTCGTTTGCCGCGTGTGCCGCCTGCGCGGCGGCGAGCCGCACGGCGAAGCCGAGCAGCGGGCTCTGCGCGCGCTCGGCAAGCGCCTCGGCGCCGCGCAACTGCGCGTCGCTGCCGCGCCGGTCGCCCGCCGCAGCGAGCACGTCCGCGAGCGCGGCGCGCGCGAGGCATTCCAGCCAGGGCGTGCCGGTTTCGGCAGCGAGCGCGAGCGCGCTCTTTGCCTCGAGCGCAGCGCGCGCGGGTTCGCCCGCGAGCGCCGCCAGCCAGGCGCGCAGGTAGTGCAGCAGCGCGCGGTCGCCGCGCCGCAGGCGCGGGCCCGCGGCCTCGAGCGTATCGAGCGCGCCGCGTGCGCCGTCCTGCTCGCCGGCACCGAGCAAGGCCGCGGCCGCGACCACGCGCAGCCAGTCGTCGTAGCCGTGCACGCCCTCGCTTTCGGCCGCCGCGAGCGCCTCGCTGGCGATGCCGTGCGCGCGCTCGAGGTCGCCGCTCAGAAGCTGGTGCAGCGAAGCAGCGAGCGCGAGCGCCGGCGACTCCGTGCTCACCGTCGCGCGCGCCGCGGCGACGTCGCCGCGCAGCAGCCCGGCCACGGCGCGCGCCGCGCCGAGCTCGCCCGCGGCGCCGCGCGTGCGCTCGAGCCACGCGCCGAGCGCGGCATGCCCCGGGTCGCGCAGCATGAGCGCACAGGCGAGCAGCGCGCGCGGGCCCGCGTCGTCCTCCGCCTGGCCGGTGCCGAGCAGCTCGGCGAGCGCGGCGATCCAGTGATCGAGCTGCGCCAGGTCGTCGAACTCGAGGAGGGTCGCTTCGATCGCGCCGCAGCCGCTGCGGATCATGCCTGCGCGCTCGCGCGCACCCTGGAAGCGCTCGTAGGCTAGCTCGAAATAGCGCCGTGCCGCCCGTGGGCTGGCGTGCAGGCGGCACGCGCCCGCGGCGTACAGCAGCCCGGGATCGGCGTCGAGCAGCGCCGGCGGCAGCAGCTCGAGCCAGCCGGCGAGCGTCTCGCTGCGCCCCTGCTCGAGCATGGCGGGCGCTTCGAGCGCCGCGACGCGCGCGACCTGGTCCCAGTCGCGGCACTCGACGAGCAGCGCCACCGCGTCCTCCGTCTGGCCCGCGTCGGCGAGCAGCGCAGCGGCGCGCCGCAGGTGCTCGGCGCCCAGCGCCGCAGGATCTTCGTGCGCGGCGCGGCTGCGCAGGAACTCGCGCAGCAGCGGGTGCAGCTGGTAGATACGTCCCTCGTCGGTCAGCACCTCGCTCACGAAATAGTCGTTGTGCGCGAGGTTGATCAGCAGGCGGGCCGCCAGCGGCTCAGCCGAGAGCGCCTGCGCAACGCCGGTCGTCATGCGCGGCAGGCAGGCGACGCGCGCGAGAAAGCGCCGCGTGCCGGGCTCGAAGCGGTCGTAGATCTCGCCGGCGAGATAGTCGAATACGACCTGCGGCGTGGCTTCCTCGGGCGGTTCGGCGACCCGGCCGGCGAGCTTGGCGTGCTCGAGCATCAGCACCATGGCGGCAGCCCAGCCTTGCGTTCGCTCCTGCAGCTGCGCGGCCGATTCCTCGCTCAGTTGCTGGCCGCGCAGCTTCGCGATCGCGGCCAGCTCGTCCGGGGCGATGCGCAGATCTTCCCAGCCGACGCAGGTCATTTCGCCGGCCAGCCGCATGCGCGCGAGCGCCGCGGGCGGATCGCTGCGGCTGGTGACGATCACCACGCAGTGCCGGGGTACCTGCGCGAACGCGATTTCGAGTAGCTCGTGCAGGGCGCTCTCGGCCGGCACTTCGTGCAAGCTGTCGAGCACCAGCGCAAACGGCGGCTTCGCGCGCGCGAACAGCTGGCGGAAGAACTTGCGCGCGAACGACGCGGCGTCGGAGCGGTACTGCGGAGAGAACGCGGGCAGATCGCGCATACCCTCCACCTTGCCCGCGGCGTGCCCGAGGTAGTGAAAGAAGGTGGCGACGTCGGCGTCGTCCGGGTCGAGCTGATACCACAGGCTGCTGTAGCGGCGCGCTTCGAGGTAGCTCGCCGCGAGCGTCGTCTTGCCCGCGCCAGGCGGGCCGGAAATCCAGGCGACACTGCGCCCCGCGCCGCCATCGAGCCGCGCGAACAGCCGCTCGCGCGCCACGACGAAGCCGAGCGCGGGGCGCGTGGTCTTGGCGAAAGCGACCGTTCGCCGACCCGCCTCAACCACACCACCCCCTCGCGTGGCGCTCCATGGGCTCCCGACGCGCGGGCCGACCGCCCGCCCCGACGGCATGATACCCACGCGTACGCTCAGCCGCCCAGATGCACCTGGTACTTGGCGCCGTCGGAGAACGTGCACATGCCGGCTCCCTGGCGCGGATTGGCCATCTGGTAGTCGCAGCTCATGAACGCCCCGCTGCGGCTATAGGCACTTGCCACGCCGCGGCGCGCATCGTCGGACACGCGCGTCGCTTCGCCCACCAGCTGCTCGCCCTTGTAGTTGAGCATGAAGCGGCCTTTGCCGTTCATCATGTTGGTGACGGTGCCGGTGATCATGCCGGTCTGCGCCGCGATGTCGTTTTCCGGGTAGAGCCGCGCGTTCAGCACCACCGGCAGCGGTCCGCTCGGAATGGTCGCTTCGTTCGCAAAGGGCGGCACGCCGGGGGGGTACACGTACCAAGGCCTGCCCTCGGGGCCCGTCGGCAGCACGTAGCAGCCCGACATCAGCAGCGTGGGAATCGACAGCGCCAGTGCGGTCTTGCGCAGGATCTTCATAACGCCTCCTCTAGTCATGTTTGCAGGGAGCACGCGACATGCGTGACCTGGTGGAGGCGATCCTGCGCGGTGGCGGCCGACGCACCGCTTACGGACCGATTACGGATCGCTTAGGGACGTCGGAAGACGAGCAGGAACAAGGACTTGCCGCGCGCGGACGGTCTACAGCCCGAGGCGCTGCCAGATGGTGCCGGTCAGGCCCGCCTGGTTCAGCGTATAGAAGTGCAGGCCGGGCGCGCCCGCCGCGAGAAGCCTTTCGCACAGCGCCGTGACAACATCCAGACCGAACTCGCGGATCGCGGCCCTGTCGTCGCCCAGGCTCTCGAGCCTGAAGCGCATCCAGCGCGGGATTTCCGCGCCGCAGGCGTCCGAGAAGCGCGCCAGCTGCGAAAAATTGGCGATCGGCATGATGCCCGGGACGATCGGCACCGAGATGCCCGCGGCCTGGCAATCCTCGACGAAGCGGAAGTAGGCGTCCGCGTTGTAGAAGTACTGCGTGATGGCCGAGCTCGCGCCCGCGTCCACCTTCTGCTTGAAGCGGCGGATCTCGTCGGCAGCGCTGCGCGTCTGCGGGTGAAACTCGGGATAGCAGGCGACGTCGATCTCGAACCAGTTGCCGGTCTCGCGCCGGATAAAGGCGACCAGCTCGCTCGCGTGGCGCAGCTCGCCCGCGGATGCGAGCCCGGAGGGCAGGTCACCGCGCAGCGCCACGATGTGGCGGATGCCGTGCTGCCGGTAGCGCTCGAGCTGGGCGGCGATCTCTGCGCGCGACGAGGCCACGCAGGAGATGTGCGGGGCGGCTTCGTGCCCTTCGGCGCGGATCTCGAGCACCGTTTCGAGCGTGCCCTCGCGCGTCGAGCCGCCGGCGCCGAAGGTGACGGAAAAAAAGCGCGGCTTGAGTCCCGCGAGCTGGCGCCAAGTCGCGCGCAGCCGGTCCTTTCCTTCCGGCGTCTTGGGCGGGAAGAACTCGAAGCTGAAGTTGCGCTCTGCGTCCGGCATCAGTGCTTGCCGTCCACGAACGGCTTGAGTGCGGCGTAGATGGCGCGGTTGGCCGGCGCCGCGATGCCCAGCTCGCGCGCCATGCGCGCGACCGCGCCGGCGAGCCAGGGCGCCTCTAGGCGTCCGCCGGCCTCCAGGTCGCCGTGCATCGACGAAGTCATCTCCGCCGGCAGGCCATCGATCATCTTCAGGGTCGACTCGACCAGATCGTCGGCGAGCGCGACGCCGCGCCGCCTGCCGACCTCCCAGGTCTCGCGCATCGCGGCTTCGAGCAGCCAGCGCAGGTCGGGGTCGGCGCGCACCGCGCCGATGCGCGAGCGCGACACGCTGGTAGTGCCGCTCAAGGCGACCAGGAGCACGAACTTCTCCCACAGCACGCGCACGATATCGTCCGTGAGCTCGGCCTTGATGCCCGCCTTGGCACAGGCAGCATGAAACGCCGCCGCCACGAGGCGCTGCGAAGGCTGCACCGCGCCGAAGCGCAGGCGCGACATCAGCCCGGTCTGCGCGATCACCCCCGGCTCGGCGATGCGCGCCGCGATATAGGCGGCGCCGCCCATGACGCGCTCCTTGCCAAGCACCTTGCCGATGCGTTCAATCGACTCCACTCCGTTCTGGAACGGGATCACTACGCCGCCTCCCGCGAGGAGCGCGCGGATGCGCTCGGCCGCGCTCTCCGTGTCCCACAGCTTGACCGCGAACAGCACCACCTCGGCGGAGCCCGCCTCGGCGGGATCTTCCACGGCCTTGACCGGGATGCGGGTCTCTCCCGCCGGGTTCCTGAGCGTCAGCCCGTTCGCGCGCAGCGCCGCGAGGTGCGCGCCGCGCGCGATGAAGGTCACCTCGTTGCCGGCCTGCGCGAGGCGGCCGCCGAAGTAGCCGCCGACGCCGCCCGCGCCCATCACCGCGATGCGCATCGCCGCCGCCTCAGTAGCGGTAGTGCTCGGACTTGTAGGGACCGTTCTTCGGCACGCCGATATAGGTCGCCTGCTCTTCGGTCAGCTCGGTGAGCTTGGCGTTCAGCGTCGAGAGCTGCAGGCGCGCGACCTTCTCGTCGAGCGCCTTGGGCAGCATGTACACGCCCACCGCGTAGTCCTTCGTCCTCGCGAAGAGCTCGATCTGCGCCAGCACCTGGTTGGCGAACGAGGAGCTCATCACGTAGGAAGGATGGCCCGTGGCGCAGCCGAGATTCACCAGCCGCCCTTCGGCGAGCAGGATGATGCGCTTGCCGTCCGGAAAAACGACGTGGTCGACCTGCGGCTTGATGTTCTCCCACTTGTACTGCTTCAGCGCCGCGACCTCGATCTCGTTGTCGAAGTGGCCGATGTTGCACACGATCGCGTTGTTCTTCATCTTCTTCATGTGCGCGTGCGTAATGACGTGCACGTTGCCGGTCGCCGTGACGAAGATGTCCGCCTTGTCGGCCGCCTCGTCCATGGTGACGACGCGGAAGCCCTCCATCGCCGCCTGCAGGGCGCAGATCGGGTCGATCTCGGTGACCCACACCTGGGCCTGCAGGCCCCGCAAGGCCTGGGCCGAGCCCTTGCCGACCTCGCCGTAGCCGGCGACGAGCGCGATCTTGCCGGCGATCATGACGTCGGTGGCGCGCTTGATGCCGTCGACCAGAGACTCGCGGCAGCCGTAGATGTTGTCGAACTTCGACTTCGTGACCGAGTCGTTCACGTTGATCGCGGGAAACAGCAGCCGGCCTTCCTTGTGCATCTGGTACAGGCGGTGCACGCCGGTGGTCGTCTCCTCAGTCACGCCCCTGATTTCCGAGGCGAGCTGCGAATACCAGCCCGGCTTGCGCTTCTTGATCGCGTTGAACAGCGCCCGTTCCTCGTCGCTCGTAGGCTTGGCGAGCACGGAAGGATCCTTCTCGGCGCGCTTGCCGAGGTGCACGAGCAGCGTCGCGTCGCCGCCGTCGTCCAGGATCATGTTCGGCCCTCTGCCGTCGCCGAACTCGAAGATGCGGTGCGTGAACTCCCAGTACTCCTCGAGCGACTCGCCCTTGTAGGCGAACACCGGCGTGCCGCCCGCAGCGATGGCCGCCGCGGCGTGGTCCTGCGTCGAGAAGATGTTGCACGAGGCCCAGCGCACTTCCGCCCCTAGCGCCTTGAGCGTCTCGATCAGCACCGCGGTCTGGATCGTCATGTGCAGCGAGCCTGCGATGCGTGCGCCCTTCAACGGACGCGATGCGGCGTACTCCCTGCGGATCGCCATGAGCGCCGGCATCTCGGCTTCGGCGATGGCGATCTCCTTGCGGCCCCAGTCGGCGAGCGACAGGTCGGCGACCTTGTAGTCGGTGAACTTGGAATCGATTACGGCGGCGTTCATCTTTCACTCCTTGCGCGAAAGACCCGCC
>DASPRX010000148.1:0-17166 GCA_035624235.1 Burkholderiales bacterium
TGCGCGGCGCGGAAGTCGGGGTATTGCCACAGTCCGTTCCACCACGCGAGGCGCGCCGCGTTGTCGCCGGCGACGAACTGGCGCACGATGTAGAAAAGGAGCGGCCGCTCGGCGAGCAGCGAGCCGAGGCAGATGAGCCCGAAGGTCGCGGTCAGGACCGACTCCTTCACCAGCGCGACGAACACGCTGCCCGAGACGAGGGAGATCGCCGTGCCGACCGCGAGGAAGGTCAGCACGATCGCCGCGAGCGGCTCGAGCCTGCGCGAGCGGACCCACACGCGGACGATGTTGGCCGCGGGGAAGATTCCGCCGGCAACGACGGCCCACAGCGTCGAGACGCCCAGCCCGGTGAGCAGCGCGTACGCTCCGATGGGCAGCGCGACGTCGAACACCAGCGTCGGCAGCATTTGCGCGAAGCGGAAGTTGCCGGCGGGCTCGACAGCGGCCGGCGCGGGATCGGTCATTTGTCCGAGTCCATCTGGACCGCAGGGCATTTCACGCTGCCGTAGGAGCAGAACACGCAGCAGTCGCCCGGCAGCGGCCGCAGCAGCCTGCCGCAGACCTTGCATTCGTAGAAGAAGACGCAGGCGTCCGTGGGCATGTCCTCCTGCGACGCCGCGCCGCACGCGGGGCAGGTGATGGTCGACTGCAAAGTCGCTTGCATGAAGTCTCCGCTCATGCGGCTCATTCCAGCGGCTGGCTGTGAATGGTGCGCACAAGATTCTCGCCCACGGCGACGATGTCAAGCCCCGCGGCGCGGCCGGCGATCGTGCGGCGCCCCGCGTTGATCCGCTTTGCGAGGTCCGCGGCGTCGACGGGCGAGGGGAAGCGGCCGACCGTAATGTGCGGATCGTACGGGATGTCGCGCCGCCTCTCCGCGGCGAGCAGCCCCGAGTAGAGCTTCTCGTGCAGTCGCCGAAACAGCTCGGCACCGGTCCCGGCGAGGAGGTAGGCGAGATGCATCCCGGTATCCTGGTCGCGGAAGGCGGCCGCAGCGGAGAACTCGACCGCGCCGCCGCGCACGCCGCGCACGCAGGAAGCGACGTGCGCGATGAACTCCGCCTGCGCGAGCGCCGCGGTAGGGAACACGAGCGTCACGTGCGGCGCCACGAGGCGGAAGTGCTTCGGGTCGTGCTTCGCCCGCAGACCCTGCAGCCACGCGAGCGCAGCTGCGCCGAACGCCGGAACGCAGATGACAGCGAGCGGGCCGGGGCCGCGCGGGCGCGCGGTCACGGCAGGCGCTGCGCGAGCTGCCGCACGGCGGCGGCGAGCGTCGCGGCGGCGCGCCGGGTGCCGCCTTCGGGCTGGCCGCGGCGGTCGACGGCGAGCTTTCCCTCGGCGAGTGCGGCGTCGACGGCGCGCCGCACGAGCGCGGCGGCGTGCGCTTCGCCCAGGTGCTCGAGCATCATCGCCGCGCACAGCACCTGCGAGACGGGGTTCGCCCTATCCTTGCCGGCGAGGTCGGGCGCCGAGCCGTGGATCGGCTCGAAGTAGGCGTGGCGCTCGCCGATGTTGCCGGAAGGGCACAGGCCGATGCCGCCGACCGTTGCGCCGCCGAGATCCGAGAGGATGTCGCCGAGGAAGTTCTCCATCACCAGCACGTCGAAGCGCTGCGGCTCGAGCACGAGCGCCTGCGCCGCGGCGTCGGCGTACAGGTGCTCGCGCGCGACGTCCGGGTAGGCCTCGCCGACCTCGTCGAACACGCGCCGGAAGAAGGCGAGCGAGGCGAGCACGTTGGCCTTGTCGACGCAGGCGACGCGCTTGGCGCGGCCGCGCCGGCGCGCGAGCTCGAAGGCGTAGCGCGCGATGCGCTCGACGCCCGCGCGCGTGACGAGCAGCGTGTCGGCCATCGCGCGGTCGTTGCCGACGCCTTTGCCGCGCGACAGATAGAGCCCCTCGGTGTTCTCGCGCACGATGACGTAGTCGATCTCGCCCGGCTTCGCTTTGAGCGGCGCCTCCACGCCGGGCAGCAGCCGCACCGGGCGCACGTTTGCGTACGCGTCGAGGCCCATGCGCAGCACGCCGCCGAGCAGGCCGGCCTCGGTGCCGTCGGGCAGGCGCACCTCGGGCAGCCCGACCGGGCCTTTCATCGCCGCGTCCGCGGTCTTGATCGCCTCGAGCGTGCCGGGCGCGAGGCTCGCGCCGCTCGCGCGGTACAGGCCCGCGCCGCCCTCGCGCAGGTCGATCTCGAGGCGGAAGCCCAGGGCTTCCTGCGCGGCGGCGAGCACGAGGAGCGCCGCGTCGACCAGCTCCGGGCCGATGCCGTCGCCCCTGATGACGACGATCCGGCGGCTGCGCGCCATGTCAGACGAAGTAGCGCCCGGGCGAGAAGTCGGCGAGCGGCCTGCCGCTCGGCTTGAGGACTGCGTTCGCGCGCGCGACCGGCTCGCCGCGCACCGTCATGCGTCCCTGCGAGAAGATGATGCTCTTGCCCGCGCGCAGCACCTCGGTCCTGCCTTCGAGCCAGTCGCCGACCCTGACCGGCGCGAGGAAGTCGACGTCCAGGCTCACGGTGAGCAGGAACTGGCCGAGCTTCGTCTGGATGTTGGTGCCGAGCAGCAGCAGCATGTCGGCGAGCGTCGCCATCATGCCGCCGTGGCACACCAGCATCGGGTTGCAGTGCTTCGTTTCGCACAGGAATCCCAGCACGAAGGCCTCGCCCTCGAGCCGCCCGTAGAGCGGGCCGTTGGCTTCGATGAAAGGATTGCGCGGCAGATTGAGGGCGCGAAAGCCCTCCGGTACGGCGGCGGTATGCAAGCGGGTCCCCCTTTCGCAGTGCGATTATCGCCCGATTGCCAAGCGCCATGGCATGCGGCAATCTTGCCGCCCATGCAGCACCACTACGACCGCGCGGCCGAGGACCTCGGGAACATCGTGGCGCTCGAGCACGTCAACACGCGGATCCCGGACCAGCAGCTCGCGACGCTGTTCTACGTGAGCGGGCTGGGCCTCACGCGGGATCCGTACCTGATGACCGGTACCAACAACATGTGGGTGAACGTCGGGCGCAGCCAGTTCCACCTGCCGACGCGCAAGGCCGAGGTGCTGCGCGGGCGCGTCGGCATCGTGCTGCCCGGGCGCGACGCGCTGCTCGCGCGGCTCGCCGGCGTAAGGCGCCCGCTCGAGGGCACGCGCTTCGCGTTCTCCGAGCACGAGGGTTACGTCGAGGCGGCGAGCCCCTGGGGCAACGTCATCCGCTGCCACGAGCCCGAGCCGCGCTTCGGGCCGGTGCGGCTGGGCATGCCCTACGTCGAGCTCGACGTGCCGCCGGGCGCGGCCGAGGGCATCGCGCGCTTCTACCGCGAGATCGTCGGCGCGCCGGCGCACTACGCAGACGCCGAGCGCGCAACGCACGTGCCCGTCGGGCCGCAGCAGGAGCTCGTGTACCGCGAGACCGAGCGGCCGATTCCGTCCTACGACGGTCACCACGTGCAGATCTACATCGCCGACTTCTCCGGCCCGCACCGCCGGCTCATGGAGCGCGGCCTGATCAGCGAGGAGAGCGACCAGCACCAGTACCGCTTCGTCGACCTGATCGATCCCGCGAGCGGGGTAGTGCTGTTCCAGCTCGAGCACGAGGTGCGCAGCATGCGCCACCCGCTGTACGCGCGGCCGCTCGTCAACCGCAACCCGGACCAATCGAACGTCGACTACGCGCCCGGCTACGACGCCGCGCAGTGGGGCGAGCCGCACGCGGAGCGTGCGTGAAGGACCTGGCGGCGCTCGGCGCGCTCGTCGCGCGCTCGGCGGACGCGATCGAGGCCGACCGGCGGCTGCCCGAGGAGCTGCTCGAGGCGCTGCACGCGGGCGGCTGGTTCAGGCAGCTGCTGCCGCGGGCCTACGGCGGCGGCGAGGTCGATCCGGTGAGCTTCGTCGCCGCGATCGAGGAGATCGCGCGCCACGACGCGAGCACCGCCTGGTGCCTGGGGCAGAACGCGGTGTGCGCGATGGTCGCGGCCTTCGTCGAGCCCGCGGTGGCCGAGGAGATGTTCGCGCGCGACGCGCGCGCGGTGCTCGCCTGGGGGCCGGGGCCGAACGCGCGCGCGCGCAAGGAAAAGGGCGGCTACCGCATGAACGGCTCGTTCGCCTTCGCGAGCGGCGGGCGCCACGCGAGCTGGCTCGGCGGCTACTGCGCGATCGAGGGCACGAACGGCGGGCGCACGATGCTGTTCCGCGCGGGCGAGGCGCAGATGAGCGACATCTGGCAGGTGGTCGGCCTGCGCGGCACCGCGAGCGACGCCTACACGGTGAAGGACCTCTTCGTGCCGGCGGCCTTCAGCGTGGCGCGCGACGACCAGGCCGAGCGGCGCATCCGCGCGCCGCTGTACTGCATGCCGACCTCGTCGATGTTCGCCGCGGCCTTCGCCGGCGTCGCGCTCGGGCTCGCGCGCGCGCTGCTCGACGCGCTGGTTGCGCTCGCGCTGGAGAAGACGCCGCGCGGCTTCAAGAACCAGCTGCGCGAGAGCGCGCTCTTCCAGGCCGATCTCGCGCAGGCCGAGGGACGGCTGCGCGCCGCGCGCATGTACCTGATGGGCACGCTCGCCGAGATATGGCGCGAGGTCGAGGCGAGGAACGAGCTCACGCTCGAGCGGCGCATGCAGATCCGGCTCGCCGGCAGCCAGGCGCTCAAGGAGGCGGTGGCGGCGGGCGACGCCGCCTATCACGCGGCGGGCGCCACCGCGATCTTCGAGCGCAATGCCTTCGAGCGGCGCTTTCGCGACCTGCACACCGTCGCGCAGCAGCTGCAGGGCCGCCGCGCGCACTTCGAGACGGTGGGGCGCTACCTGCTGGGGCTGGAGCCGGACCTGGCGTTCGCCTGAGGCGCGCTCAGTCCAGGCCGATCATGCGGCCGATCGCCGAAAGGAACATGCCGACGCGCATCCCGTCGGCCTGCAGCTCTTCCTTGTAGCGGTCGAACTGACCGTGCACCGTGCGCATGCGGTCGGCGATCTCCGGGTGCGCGGCGTCTTCGCGCTCGAGCAGCGCGCGCAGGGCTTCCACCTCGCCGCGCAGCGCAGCCTGGCGCGCGCTGTCCGAAGGCAGGGCATCGAGGTTCTGCTTGATCTCGTCGACCAGCTTCCTGGCGGCATCTACGTCTATTGGCGGCTTCGTCATGGCGGGGATTTTGGCAGGTTGGACGATGCTCGCCTAGGGCAGCGCGATGCCACGGCGCCGCATCGCCTCGCGCACCAGGTCCGGGCGGTCGCTGATCAGGCCGTCGACCCCGAGATCGAGCATCGACTCGACCTGCGCGGGCCGGTTCACCGTCCACACGATCACCTTCAGACCGAGCGCGTGCGCCTCGGCGAGCTGCTCGACGTCCAGGTCGCCGAAGTAGGGCGACCAGATCTTCCCGCCGGCCGCTTTCACCATTTTCGGCACCGAGCCGTAGGCGGCGAACTGCACGCCGGCGGTCCACGGCGAGCCGGAGGGATCCGCGGCGCGGATGTTGTCGAGCCAGCTTTGCCGCGCGCTCAGGTACACCGTCGGAATCTCCGGCGCCTCGGTCTGAACTGCCTTAAGGCTGCGCCAGTCGAAGGATTCGATCATCGAGCGCTTCTCCATCCCGGCGGCGCGGATCGCGGCGATCAACTTGCGCGCGAACTCTTCGGGCGGCAGCGTTTCCTGCGGCGCCTCGGGAGAGCTCTTGATCTCGATATCGAAGCGCACCGCGTCGTTGCCGGACTTCCTCACCAGCGCGAACACATCCGCGAGGCGCGGGATGCGCGCCCCGTCGGCTGGCACCTGGTCGGGGAACTGGCGCGCGTAGCGCGTCGCCGGGTTGAGCCGCCCGACGTCGTAGCGCTCGAGCTCCGCGTAGGTCAGGTCGTGGATCAGCGGCCCCGGCTCGGAGAGCCACTTGCCGTCGGGGCCGCGCGCAGTGGCCGGCACCAGCCGGCGCTCGTGCGAGACGACGACCACTCCGTCGCGCGTCACGCCGGTGTCGAGCTCGAGCGTGCTCACGCCGATCGCGAGCGCCTTCGCGAAGCCCGGCAGGGTGTTCTCGGGCGCCAGCCCGCGCGCGCCGCGATGGCCTTCGAGATCGAACGCCTGCGCTGCGCAAGACAAGCACGCGGCGCCGGCGCAGGCCGCTATTTTTGCCAGGAGTCGCGTAGCGTGACCGTGCGGTTGAACGCGTGCGGGTCCAGCCGGTCGGCGACGAAATAGCCGTGGCGCTCGAACTGGAAGCGCTCCTCGGCGCGCGCGGCTTCGAGCGCGGGCTCGAGCTGCGCGGTGATCACCTTCTTCGAGTACGGGTTGAGGTGCTCGACGCCTTCGGGCTGCGGCACGGAGAACAGGCGGTCGTAGAGGCGCACTTCGGCCGTGTGCGCGTGCTTCGCGGTCACCCAGTGGATGTTGCCCTTCACCTTGTAGCGGTCGGCGCCGGACGTGCCCGACTTGGAGTCGGCGTGATAGGTGCAGTGCACGACGCCGTTCTCCATGCCGGTGCACTTGACGACGTAGCCGTAGCGCAGGCGCACCTCGGCGCCGGGCGCGAGGCGGAAATAGCCCTTGGGCGGCTTCTCGGCGAAGTCCTCGCGCTCGATCCACAACTCGCGCGCGAAGGGCACCTGGCGTCTGCCCCAGTCGGGCTTCTGCGGGTGGTTCGGTACATCGCAGGCCTCGCCGCGGTCCTCGGGATAGTTGTCGATCACGAGCTTCACCGGGTCGAGCACCGCCATGCGCCGCGGCGCGATCTCGTTCAGGTGCTCGCGCATGCAGTCTTCCAGGATCGAGAAGTCGATCCACGAGTCGGCCTTCGCCACCCCGATGCGCTCGGCGAAGGCGCGGAAGCCCTCGGGCGTATAGCCGCGCCGGCGCGCCCCGGCGAGCGTCGGCATGCGGGGATCGTCCCAGCCCTCGACATGGTGCTCCTCGACCAGCTGGATGAGCTTTCTCTTCGAGAGCAGCACGTTGGTGAGGTTGAGGCGCGCGAACTCGATCTGCTGCGGCAGCGGCTGCTCGAGCAGCCCGCCCTCGGCGAGGCGCTCGTTGAACCAGTCGTACAGCGGCCGGTGGTCCTCGAACTCGAGCGTGCAGATCGAGTGCGTGATGCGCTCGATCGCGTCCGAGACGCCGTGCGCCCAGTCGTAGGTCGGGTAGATGCACCACTTGCCGCCGGTGCGGTGGTGCTCGGCGTGGCGGATGCGGAACATCACCGGGTCGCGCAGGTTGATGTTCGGCGACTTCATGTCGATCTTCGCGCGCAGCACCATGGCGCCGTCAGGATGCTTGCCGTCGCGCATTTCCCTCAGCAGGCGCAGGCTCTCCTCCACCGGCCGCTCGCGCCAGGGGCTTTCGCGCCCGTGCTCGGTGAGCGTGCCGCGCAGCACGCGCATCTCGTCGGTCGACAGCGCGTCGACGTACGCGAGCCCGCGCTCGACGAGGTTCTCGGCGAAGCGGTAGAAGCGCTCGAAGTAGTCGGAGGCGAAGTACTGGTGCGCGCCCCAGTTGAAGCCGAGCCACTTCACCGCGTCGATGATCGCGTCGACGTACTCCTGCTCTTCCTTGGTCGGGTTGGTGTCGTCGAAGCGCAGGTGACACACGCCGCCGTACTGCGCGGCGAGGCCGAAGTTCAGGCAGATCGACTTGGCGTGGCCGAAGTGCAGGTACCCGTTCGGCTCGGGCGGGAAGCGCGTGCGCACCGAGGCGTGCTTGCCGCTCTCGAGGTCGCGCTCGATGATCTGGCGGATGAAGTTTGAGGTCGAGGGGGCCTGCTGGGATTTGCGTGCGGGGGCGGACATTCAGGACCAGATGTTGATTTTCGAGGCGAATTCTACTCTAGGGGCCCCGCCGCCCGCCTCTCGGCCCCGCCGCAGGGAAGCGATCGCCTAGAATTCGAAGATCCGTGTTGCCGTGCGCGTGGCGATGTCCGACATGCAGATGGGGTTTGGCGCGCTCGCGCTGATGTGGGCGGCAATGATGACGGCGATGATGACGCCGGCGGCCACGCCGTCGTTCCTGTTGCACGTGCGCATGGCCAGGCGGCCGCTCGCCTCCGGCGCCTATCTGGCCGGCTACCTCGGCACCTGGTGTGCGGCGGGCGTCGCCTATTCCCTCGCGCAATTTGCGCTGCAGCATGCGGGATTGCTCACGATGGACATGCGCCTGGGCAGCGGTCCGCTTGCGGGCGTGCTGCTCGTCGCCGCCGGAGCGTGGCAGTGGACGCCGCTCAAGGCGCACTGCGTGGGCCGCTGCCGCTCGCCACTCGGCTTCATGATGTCGGGCTGGCGCGACGGCGTGTCCGGCGCCTTCGCGATGGGGCTGCGCTACGCGGGCTGGTGCGTCGGCTGCTGCTGGCTCCTGATGACCGTTCTATTCGTCGCCGGCGCGATGAGCTTTGCTTGGGCCGCGGCGATCTCGATGTACATCCTCGCCGAGCGCCTTCTTCCGTGGGGGCGCGCGCTCGATCGCGCGCTCGGCGCCGCGCTCGTCGCGTGGGGCGCGTGGCTCATCGGCGCGCCGCTGGCGTGAACAGTCGCTCGGCGGCGACAAGCGTCACAAATTATTTACACTAGGTTAATCGTAGGTTAAGAATGAACCGATAGCCTGCGCGGGCAGTCCACTCCGTTGATGTGTTCTTCAGAAGGAGGGTACTCATGGCCCAGCAGCTGATCCCCAGGTCTGCAGCCGAATTGTTCGCGCATGCGATCGCGATGGAGCGCGAAGCGCAGTCGCGTTACCGCCAGTTCGCCGAGTGGATGCTCGATCTCGGCATCGCGAGCGTCGCCAGGCTGTTCCAGAAGCTCGAGCGCAGCGGGCGCCTGGAAATGCTCGAGAGCGAGGCCGCCGATCTCGAGCTGCCCGAAATCTCGCCTTGGGAGTACGCCTGGTTCTTCACCGCGTCGCCCGCGTACATGGAGGTGAGCTTTCCGCTCATGCCGCAGACGCCGCGTGACGCGCTGGCGCTCGCCTGCGCGGCCGAGCACCGCGTCGAGGAGTTCTTCCTGCTGGCCGCGAACGGCATGCGCGACGCGGAAGGCGTGAAGCTCGCAGTGGAAATGGCGCTCGCGGCGCACCGGCGGGTGGCCGAGCTCGAGCGCGCGCTGCGGCGCGAGCCCGATCCGCGCCTCGACTGGGAAGGCGTATACCAGTCTGGCATCGAGCTGCGCCCGGCGCGAGGGGAATCGCACGCCGCTTGACGACGGTCAAAACGTCCGGCTGCGGCGGGCGGAAACTCGTTGCGCAGGAGGAAGCCATGGACGATGTCCGCACCATTCGCTCGGTCCCGGAGCTGTACGCGCACGCGCTCGCCATCGAGCGCGAGGCCGCGGCCCGTTACCAGGAGTTCGCCACGCGCATGGACGACGAGGGCAACGACGCGGCGGCGAGGCTGTTTCGCGAGCTGGCGGGCTTCGAGCGCCAGCACGCGGCGCAGCTCGAGAGGGACACGAAGGGCATGCTGCTGCCGAGCCCCGCGCCGGGCGACTACGCCTGGCTCGACTCGGCCGCACCCGAGACCGCCGCGCACGACCTCCTGTTCCGGCTGATGACGCCGAGCGACGCGCTCGAGATCGCGCTCGCCGCGGAGCTGCGCGCGCAGGACTTCTTCGAGCACGTGCGGGCCGAGGCGAGCGACGCGCGCCTGCGCGACCTCGCGAGCGAGATGGCGCAGGAAGAGCAGGCGCACGCCGCCTGGGTGCGCGAGGCGCTCGCGCGCACGCCCGACCCGCGCGTCGACTGGGACAGGGTGGACGCCTGACGGCGGTGCATGCGATGCGCCCGGTGCACCGCGCGCGTGCGCTATCGCGCGACGAACACGCTGGCCAACCTCTTGTTCCGCATGGCACGCTTTCTGCATTCGCTGGGAAGCGGCCATGTCGTTTCTCGAGATCCAGGACTTCGCCTGCGTCGTCATACAGCGCAGCTTCCTCGCGTCGCTGCTCGACGCCTGGCCCGATCTGACCGACCTCCAGGGCCCCTTGAACGCGCTGGCGCTCGCCGTGGCGGGCGTCCTGGCGTGGAGCATCCTGCGCCGACGCCGCTCGTAGGCACGGCGATCCGTCAGCCGCGCGAAGCTGTGAACCGGCACTTGCGGTTCATGGGCCGGGAGCGCTGCAATTGCGCAAAGCGAAGCTGTATGGCGACCATCAGACGACCCGCGCGCACGCCGCACCTGCTCGCCCTCGTCGCGGCGCTCGCCGCGCTCGATGCGCCCGTTGCTCAGGCGACGACCCTCGCGCTCTCGGCGGGGCATGGCGAGCGCACGAACATCTTCGCGATCGCGGGAGTGTGGGACGGCGCCTCGCCCCTAATCGAGCGCAAGACCTGGCGCGTCACGCCCCATATCGAGCTCGAGCTGAAGGATTTTGAGGGACTCAGGTCGGGCCAGACCGGCTACCAGCGCGTCGCCGCGCTCGGGGTGACGCCGGTCGCGCGCATCGAGTGGCCCGGGGAAGCATACAGGCCCTTCGCCGAGTTCGGCGTCGGGATCAATCTACTTTCGCACACCAAGCTGCTGCAAGACCCGGACTTCAGCACTGCGTTCCAGTTCGGCGAGTTCCTCGGCGCCGGCCTGCGCTTCGGCGCGCGCGGCGCGTGGGAGGTCGGCGCGCGCGTCCAGCACATGTCGAACGGCGACATCAAGCTGCCAAACGACGGGCTGAATTTCGGCACGCTGCGCCTGGCCTACCATTTCTGATCTCGCGCGGCGTGCCGAGCGGCCTAGGGCAGCTTCGCCGGCGACGAAAACGGCCGGCCGGCGTCGACCACGAACATCACCAACGAGCGCAGGTCGGTCGAACCCGTGCTCGAGACTTGCATCGCCTGGCCGGGGCTGTGGCCGGGTTCAGGATGTCCGGCCGCGACGCGCTGCGTTCCGTGGGGCCCGCGAACGCTTTGCTCGCCCTGCAGGACGTAGAAGGCTTCCGAACCTGGATGGCTGTGCACGGGGGTGGTGCTTCCCGGAGCGCCTGTCGCTTCGTTTATCCGGAGGAGGTACTGCGCGGCGGCGACCCGCCTGATTGGTCCCACTTCGGCGACTTTGTGGCCGTCCGTCGAGGCTCCTCCCGAGGGCCCGAGAGTGAACAGCCATACCTTGCCGTCGGATTCGGCCACTAGGGACCAGGCGCCCGCCGCGGCCTGCGCCTGCGCGACGCTGCCGAAATTCTCGATGCGCCAGTAGAGCTCGCCCTTGGGCAGCTCCGCGACTTTCTTTTCGGCCAGCGGCTTGATCAGCAAGGGCTGTGCGGCCATAACGGGCCCCGCAAGCAGGCAGAGCGAGCCGGCGAGAAGCGCGAGCGAGCGAACGGGATGCAGCTTCATCGGGACCTCCTTGCGGTCGACGGAGCCGCGAATCTGCGCGCCCCGGTGGGCGAGGTCCCGAACAAATGCCTACGTTTTTCCTATGAATGCATTTCTGTAGCAAAATCAACGTCGCAATTCACGCGCGGGAGAACCACAGCTTGCCCGTACAGGCTCTTCAGATCGGTGAATGGTCGGCCGACCCGGCGGCCAACGCGCTGCGCCGCGCCGGCGACACGGTACGCATCGAGCCGAAGGCGATGGAAGTGCTCGTCGTGCTCGCGCGGCACGCCGGCGAGGTGGTGAGCCGGGAGCAGCTCTTCGCCGCGGTCTGGCCCGGCGTGGTCGTCGGTGACGAAGCCCTCACGCAGAGCATCATCAAGCTGCGCAGGGCGCTCGGCGACAACCCGCGCGCGCCGGCCTACATCGAGACGATCTCTAAGCGGGGCTACCGCCTTGTCGCGCCGGTTGGGGGATCGGCGGTCCGCACGACCCGCCCGCTCGCGCTGGCTGCCGTCATGCTCGTGGCGATCGCTGCCGGCGCGTTCGCAGTGGATGCGCTGGTGCGGCCCGCAGTGACGCCGCGCAATGGCGCCGCCCCTGTCGCGGCAACTGACGAGGGCAGGGCGGCGCTGATCACGGTGACTGTGCTGCCGTTCGAGACGCTCGGCGCGCCGTCCGACCAGGACTACCTCGCGCGCGGCATCGGCAGCGACCTGACGACCGACCTGTCGCGGCTGTCCGGGCTGCGCGTGATCAGTTCCGCGAGCGGCGCGCGCTACGTCGTCTCGGGCAGCGTCCAGCGCGAAGGCACGGCGCTTCGGATCAACGTGCGGCTCACCGACTCGCGCACGGGCGAGCAGCTCTGGGCGCAGCGCTTCGAGCGATCTTACGGGGAGTTGTTCGCCGTGCAGAGCGAAATCGATCGCGTATTGCTCGAGCAGCTGCCGGCCCGAATAACCGACGCGGAGAGAATGCGGCTCGCGCAGCGCTACACCGGCAGCCTCGAGGCCTACGACGACTTCCTGCGCGCGCAGGCGCTGTTCCTGGTGCGCAGGCCGGACGCGAATCTGCGCGCGCGCGCCTTGTACGAGAAGGCGCTCGCCCTCGACCCGAACTTTGCGCGCGCCTACGCAGGCCTTGCGATGACC
Source organism: Burkholderiales bacterium (assembly GCA_035624235.1). Classification (GTDB taxonomy): domain Bacteria; phylum Pseudomonadota; class Gammaproteobacteria; order Burkholderiales; family SG8-39; genus DAHVFK01. The sequence continues at coordinate 12,396 of DASPRX010000148.1, forward strand.
TACGCGATGGAGTACCGCTATCAGCGCTCGACCGGCTCGAGCGCCACGCTCGCCAGGGCCCTGCAGCTCGCCGAATCGGCCCGCCAGATCGATCCGGGCGCCCCGGAGGTGTATTGGGCGCTCGGCTTCGTGTACACGCAGAGCCGCCGCTACGACGAGGCGCTCAAGCTGCTGCAAAAGGCGATCGAGCTCAACCCCTCCTACGCGGATGCCTATGCGCTCATGGGGGGCGTCTACACCTACGTCGGGGAGCCGGCGAAGTCGGTGCCGCTGCTGCGCACTGCGCTGCGCCTGAATCCCGACGGCGGGTATCTTTACTACCTGCTGCTCGGGCGGGCCTACCTGTTCGAGAACGACCTCGAGCAGGCGCTGATCAACCTGCGCGAGGCGAACGCGCGCAATCCTGACAACATGGAAACGCGCGTGTTCCTCACTGCGGTGCTCGTGGCGAGCGGCGATCGCAGCGGGGCGGAATGGCAGGCTGATCAGATTCGCGTGCGCGAGGAGGGCTTCTCAGCGCGCGACTGGCTCAAGACCTATCCGCTGGCGAGCGCGCCGTACAGAGAAAGACTCCGACGGCTGCTTGGGCAAGCGGGTCTATAGGCGCCAGTTGCGCCAGCGCCTTCGATCACAGCATCCAGGCCAGCAGGACCGGGGCGAGGTCGGCACACCACGCGGGCAAAGGCTCCTGCATCCCGTCCGATAGCGGGGCAAGGTCGCCGCCGCGCGACATCGCGTCGACGATCATCACGAGCACCCGCGCCTTTTGCAGCGGCGTGCAGCCGCCGAAGCGTTTGCGCCAGCGCATGACGGTCGCCGCGCTGATGCCGCAGGCGACAGCGCTCTTGCGGATGCTCCTGCCTTCGACCAGCGTGCCGACGAAGGTGAGCCACTGGTCCTTCTTGCGCAACCGGGCGAGCGTGGTGTTGGTGCGGACGTTGAAGGTCTTCCCGCAGGCCGTGCAGCGAAAGCGCGGAAAACCGTGCGCCAGGCCCCAGCGATTGATGCGCGCCGAGCCGCAGCGCGGGCAGCTGCGTGCCTGCGTGTCCCGCTCGCCGAGGGTGAGTCCGGCGAGTTCGACATTCGGCAGCGGCGCATTCATCGCGAATCGCGTCCTGCCGCAGCCGAGGCTTCGCCGCGACGGCGAAGGCGGGTCGGCCCACGTTCAGCGCAGTGCCACGCGACCATCCGCTCTCCACGAACTGCTGTGCATCGGGATGGTTGGCCGCCACGGCGTGCCCCGACCTCGACCGCATGACGCGGCCGCGCGCGAGCAACTCGCGCTTGCACGGACGCGTCAGCCATCTGCTACCCACCCCCTCCTACGGCTAGTTTGCTTGGACGCAAGTAACTTTCAATTGACTTTCGTCAGGAGGAGATGCAAGCATTGTGCAAGCCGGTTCGGATCAGCGCGCGCGGGGTGACTCCAATTCTGCCGGCCGGCTCGATAGAAAAATAAAATAGCCCCGCCGCCGTGCTCGTTAAATGTTGGCCGCACTGCGCACGGCTCCAGCATCCGCAGGTGTTGAACGCGTTCCACGTGCTTGCGCTTGGCGCACCGCGCCAACACGCAACGCGCTCACCGCTCCTCCATTGCTGCGCTCACGCCCGAAAAATATTCTCGGTGACGCCTCGTCGACGGGGCTCGTCACGGCCCGACCAGAACGAAGCCGGACGACATCAAATTCGGGACAAGCGAGGAGACGACATCGTGAGAAAGAGCTTGTGTGCATTGGCGGTCGTGGGAGCGCTCGGCGCAATGCAGGTCGCGCACGCGGACACGACCGTGCAGCTGTACGGCCACCTGGACCTGTCGGTGGACGACGTGGACAACGGACTTTCCGGGCGCACCGGCATAGATCCGGCGAGCAAGAACGGATGGCTGCCCGCGATTTCGAGCAACCTGTCGCGCGTCGGCCTGCGCGGCTACCATGATCTGGGCGGCGGCCTGAAGGCCGTGATGCAGGTCGAGACGCAGATCGACGTGTCCGCGACGCCGGGCACGACGAGCGATAACCGGGTGCAGGGCGCCTTCGCCTCGCGCAACAGCTTCCTCGGCCTCGCCGGCGGCTGGGGCGCGGTCAAGATCGGCAAGACCGACGCGCCGTACAAGCTCTCGACCGGGCGCATGGACCCGTTCTCGGCGACCATCGGCGACTACAACAGCATCATGGGCAACACGGGCGGCGACAACCGCGCCGAGTTCGACTGGCGCCTGTCGCACGCGGTCTGGTACGAGTCGCCCGACATGAGCGGCTTCAGGGTGAACGCGCTCTATTCGCCCGGACAGAACCGCTCGAACGACAATTCCATCCAGGCGCAGGGCGAGCCGAACTGCACCGGCGGCAACCTGCCGCCGTGCGGCGACGGCAGCTTCGGCAACGCCTATAGCATCGCCGGCATCTACGCCAACGGGCCGCTGTATGCGACGGTCGCATGGGAGCTGCACAAGGACACGAACCGCACGGGCGACGAGCTCGGCGCCGGGGGCGGCACGGTGCCGCCGGTCGGCTCGGTCGGCATCGCCGACGAAGACGCGTGGAAGATCGGCGCGCAGTACAAGTTCGCGACCCACACCACGGTCAACGCCATCTACGAGAAGATGCACCGCGCCGCGCCGACCGACACCTACAACGAGCGCAGCCGCGACGGCTACTGGCTGGCGGCGACGCAGAACGTGACGGAGCAGGACGACGTCAACGTCGGCTGGGCGCACGCCGGCAAGTCGCCGGGCAACCCGGGGTCGGGATTGCTGGCCGACCCGACCGCGGTGAACTACGGCAGCTCGATCGACAACGAGAGCAACATGTACGCGATCGGCTACAAGCACCACTTCGCAGACAAGCAGACGACCTGGTACGCCGTGTACGCGATTCAGAAGAACCACGATGGGGCGCACTACGACCTCGGCGCGAGCGGTCACGGCATCACGACCGACTGCCACGATGCGGCGGGCGTGTGCTTCGCAGGCAACAAGATCCAGGGCGTGTCGGTCGGCATGACCTACAACTTCTGATCGCGTAACTCAATCTCCCGATGTGGCAAACTAGACGGACGTCTCCCGACGTCCGTCTTTTTTTTTCGCCCCTACGGATCCATTTCATGCCGAGCAGACTTGCCATTCTTGTCCTTGCCTTTCTCGCTCTCGCGTTGCCGGCCGGCGTAGCGCAGGCCCGCTTCGTGTTTCGCGTCGGCGATTCGGTCTATGTCGATGGCAAGGAGTACACCTGGCAGGAGTGGCAGCGCATCAGGGACCAGCCGGAACAGCCGGCGGCCGCCGCGGAGAAGAAGCCCGCCGCCGCGCCGGCGAGTCCGGCGCCTACGCCCCTGCCTGCGCCGGCGAAGGAAGAGCGAGCTCCGGCAGCGCGGACCCGGGCCGCGAGCTGCGAGACGTCGATCTACTACGACGAGTTTCCGCCTGACGATGAGCAATTCCGGTGCAGCGAAGGCCTGGGCACGCTGACGCGCAACCAGTTGCGCAGCCAGGGCTGGCGCGTCGATTTCGTCGAGAAGATCCCGCCCGACGCAGGGCAGCCCGCGTCCTCTCCGAGGGGACGGCCGTTGAACAAGTACCGCCTGATCATTTCGCGTTGAATCCATTGCCTGCGGGGAGTCAGGTCATGAAGCGAGCGCGATTCAGCGAGCGACAGATCGTCGCGATCCTCGAGGAGGCGGACGCCGGGGCGGCGCCCGCCGAGCTTTGCCGCAGGCACGGCATAAGCGAGGCGACCTACTACGCTTGGAAGGGGCGGCTGGGCTGGGCCACGGCGTCACAGCAGCGGCGGCTGCGGGAACTCGAGGCGGAGAATGCGAGCCTGCGAAACATGTACCTCAAGCTTTCACTCGAGCACAATGCCCTGCAGGAAGCGGTGCGCGCGATCACCCTGCGCCGCCGCCCGCCGGCGCGCGGCGATGCGCGCGATGCAGGATCGAGCAAGAACTAGGAGAAACACCATGCGTGCCTTCGTTGTCACCTTGTGCCTCGCGGCCGCCTTCGGCTGCTCCTCGCAACCGCCGGCCAGCGCGCAATCGCAGTCGCCGGCCGCACAGGAGGCTGCGCGCAAGAACCCGTACGATGCGCTGTGCATGCAGGACTGCATGTCGGATCAGGCCAACGAGAAGCTTTGCCACGCGCGCTGCGCGTATTGAGCACCGCCTGTCAGCGGCCGTTGCGGCCGGACGGCTCTACGGAATAGTCGCGCAGAAAGAGCACCTCGCGCACGATCCCGTCGTAGGACAGCCGGACGTACAGGTTGTACTCGACGCGCATCTCGTCGTACATCCGGTACTCCAGATCGTCTCTCCCTATGGAATCGATGCGCGTGAGCTGCCAGGGCGGGCCGAGAATCTCGCGCACCTGCCTGCCCGTCGTGACGCCTGGAACGATCTTGCGCATGTTCGCGACGGTCAGGACCTGCTCCTTCGACTTCATCACGCCGTCGGGCGCGATGCGGATGGCGTACGTCTGCAGCCCCGCGGGGCCGCGCGGGTAATACCAGGTGCTGTCTCCGTTCGGTGCCGCGATGCGGTCCGCGGGCGGACCCATGAGCGCGGTTACGTCGCTCGCGGTCGACCTGTCGGGGACAAGTCCCCGGCCGTCGTAGGACGCGCAGCCCGCGAGCAGCGCGACCGGCAAAGCGACGAGTAGGCGCACGAATCTCATTCCGCAAGCAATGTGTCAGGTCGGCACGCGATCCGCCTCAGTATGACGGGAGCGCGCGGGCGGTGTGAACAAATTGGGGGCGGGAAACCGCGCATCGGCGTAACTTAG
>DASPRX010000060.1:0-11956 GCA_035624235.1 Burkholderiales bacterium
CGCGCGGCGATCGAACGCGCGTCCGCGCCCTTCGGCAGGTACGCGGTGGCGAACGAGCCGAGCGCGCCGTGGTGCACGACGTAGGGATCGGTGATCGGCAGGATGACGCGCGCCGCGCCCGCGCCGAGCCAGCCGTCGAGCACGTCCTGCAGGTAGATCACGTTCGGCGCGCCGTCCGCGCCGTGCTTGTCGTTCATGCCGTGGTCGGCGGTGAGCGCGATCGCGGCGCCCGCGGCCTCGAGGCTCGCCAGGTAGCGGTCCATCGTCGCGTAGAACGCGTTCGCCGCCGCGGAGCCCGGCGGCGCCTTGTGCTGCACGTAATCGGTGGTCGAGAGGTACATCAGGTCCGGCCGGCGCGTCTGCATCAGCTTCACGCCCGCGGCGAAGACGAATTCCGAGAGCTCGGCGCTGTAGACCGAAGGAAGCGCCATCCCGGTGAGCGCGAGCATCTGCGCGTCGGCCTTCTCGGCCGAGATGCACAGGCCCTTCAGGCCGTGGCCGAGCAGCGTGCGCAGCTTGTCCTTGGCCGTCACCACCGCGACCGAGGCGCCGCAATCGGCGAAGGCCGCGAGGATGGTGCCCGCGCGCAGGTAGCGCGGATCGTTCATCATCACTTCCTGCCCGGAATCCCGGTCGTAGAAGTAGTTGCCGCAGATGCCGTGCACCGAGGGCGGCACGCCGGTGACGATCGACAGGTTGTTCGGGTTGGTGAAGCTCGGCACCACGCAGTCGGCGAGGAACGACGAACCTTGCGCGCGCGTGCGCGCGAACCACGGCGCGACGCCGGCGCGCACCGCTTCCTCGATGTAGGCGTTCTCGCAGCCGTCCACGCACACCACGACGAGCGGCTCCCGCATCCAGCGGTAGCGGCGGCCATTCACTTCGAGGATAGCGCGGCTGTCCATGGAAAATAGGAAAATAGGGTCAGACCCTATTTTCAACATAGCGAAAAATAGGGTCTGTCCCCATTTTACGCATCCCCAGTCCTTACAATAGCGCCGCCATGACTACCATCGCCCGCTTCTGGGACGAGGCGATCGTCCCCGCGCTCGTCGAGTACATCCGCATCCCGGCCAAGTCGCCGCACTTCGACCCCGACTGGGCGAAGAACGGCCACATCGAGCGCGCAGTCGAGCTCGCCGCGGCCTGGTGCCGGCGCAACGCGGTGAAGAACATGACGCTCGAGGTGGTGCGGCTGCCGGGACGCACGCCGGTGCTCTACATCGACGCGCCCGGCGCGCAGGCGGGCACCGTGCTCGTGTACGGCCACCTCGACAAGCAACCCGAGATGACCGGCTGGCGCGAGGGGCTCGGGCCGTGGACGCCGGCGCTCGAGGACGGCAAGCTCTACGGGCGCGGCGGCGCGGACGACGGCTACGCCGTGTTCTGCGCGCTCGCCGCGCTGCGCAGCCTGGAGGCCGACGGCCGCCCGCGGCCGCGCGTCGCGATGCTGATCGAGTGCTGCGAGGAAAGCGGCAGCTACGACCTTCCCGCGTACCTCGAAGCGCTCGCCCCGAGGATCGGTAAGCCCGATCTCGTCGTCGGCCTCGATTCGGGCTGCGGCAACTACGAGCAGCTGTGGGGCACCACCTCGCTGCGCGGCATCGTGAACGGCGTGCTCACGGTCGAGGTGCTCACCGAGGGCGTGCACTCGGGCGATGCGAGCGGCGTGGTGGCCTCGAGCTTTCGCATCGCGCGCATGCTGCTCGAGCGAATCGACGACGCGGCCACCGGCATCGTGCGCCACCCGGCGTTCCACGCGCCGATCCCGCTGTCGCGCGCGGACGAAGCCAAGCGCGCGGCCAAGGTGCTCGGAGGCGAGATCTGGCGCAAGTTCCCGTTCGTGCAGGGCATGCGGCCCATGGAAGGCGACCTCGACGAGCTGGTGCTCGCGCGCACCTGGCGGCCGTACCTCGCGGTGACCGGCGCGGACGGCCTGCCGCCGCCCGCTTCGGCAGGTAACGTGCTGCGGCCGAAGACTTCGCTCGTGCTCTCGCTGCGTCTGCCGCCGACGGTGGACGCGCCGCACGCCGCCGCGGCGCTCAAGGCGCTGCTCGAATCCGATCCGCCGTACGGCGCGCGCGTCGAGTTCAGGTACGGCCAGGCGGCGAGCGGCTGGCATGCGCCCGAGACCGCGTCCTGGCTCGAGAACGCGCTCGGGCAGGCGTCGAAGGCGCACTACGGCAAGCCGATGATGTGGTTGGGCGAGGGCGGCACCATTCCGTTCATGGCGATGCTCGGCGAGAAGTACCCCGAGGCGCAGTTCGTCATCACCGGCGTGCTCGGGCCGCGCTCCAACGCGCATGGCCCGAACGAGTTCCTGCACCTCGACTACGCGAAGAAGCTCACCGCCTGCGTCGCCGACGTGATCGCCGCGCCGCGCGCCTAGTCGTTGCGGACGTGTATCAGCTTGGACAGCGCGAAGAGGTTGGTGCTCCTCGACGAGAGCAGCGTCCAGTCCTGCGCGGCGATGTAGCGCTCGAAGCTGAACTCCGAGCGAAAGCCGATCTTCGCGGCGAGCGGACGCAGCGCATGTTCCACCGGGCGCCAGAAGCGCCCGCCGCTGAAGTGGTTGACGATCAGGATGTCGCCGCCGCGCCGGCACACGCGCCGCACCTCGGCGACCAGCCGGTCCGGGTCGGGCGTGACCGATAGCACGTAAGGCAGCGTCACGCAGTCGAACGAGCCGTCGGCGAATTCCATCGCCTCCGCGTCCATGCGCCGCAGCGCGATGCGGCCGGAATGCGCGCCGTTCACGCGCGCCGCGGCGACGCGCAGCATCGCGTCGGAGACGTCGATGCCGGTGACGAAGGAGGCGGCGGGGTAGCGCCCGAGAGTGAGGCCGGTGCCTACCCCCACCTCGAGGATGCGCGCCGGCGCGAGCCCGGCGACCGCGCGCATCAGCGCCGCGCGCCCGGGCGCGAGGCTCAGGCCGAAGATCGCGTCGTACACCGGTGCGTAGGCGCGGTATGTGCGCTCGACGTCGGCGCGCAGGATAGCGTCGCGCGGAGCGGGTTCGGAGGCCATGGCTTTCCCCTCGTCTCGCCTTCTACACCAGCGCGCGCAACTCGTCGAGCAGCATTGCAGAGAGCGAAACGCCCTCGGCGAGAGCGCGCGCGCGGCGCTCGAGCTCGCGCGCGCCCGGCAGGCGCACCGGCTCCTGCGGATCGGCCGGCGGCGTGTCGAGCACGAGGTTGCGAAAGCGCGCCATGGCCGCGTTCCAGGCCTCGCGCCCGGCGAGGCGCGCCGGGTCGAGCGCGAGGAAGAAGTGGCCGACGCCCTGCGGCCGCTCGTCGTTGCCGACCCAGGTGACGATGTCGGTGAGAAAGCGCGCTCCCGAGAGCGCGCCCGCGAGCAGATCGACCGCGAGCGCGAGGCCCGAGCCTTTGTGCGCGCCGAACGGAAGCAGAAAACCCTCGAGCGCGGCGGCGGGGTCGGTGGTCGGCCGCCCGCGGCAGTCCGCGGCCCAGCCTTCGGGGATCGGTCGCCCCTCCTTTTGCGCGGCGCGGATCTTGCCGCGCGCCGCGACGCTCATCGCCATGTCGAGAATGAAATGCGTTCCGTCCGGCGCGGGCGCGGCGATGCACAGAGGATTGTTGCCCATGCGCAGCGCCGCGCCGCCCCACGGCGGCATGGTGCTCGAGGCGTTCGTCCCGGCGACGAGCACGAAGCCCGCGTCGCAGGCGGCGCGCGCGTACGGCGCGAGCGCGCCGAAATGATTGCTCGCGCGGCAGCCGATCCAGGCGATGCCCGCGTCGCGCGCCGTGGCGAGCGCGGCCTCGAGCGCGCGCGAGCCGACGAGCGGGCCGAGCGCGTTCCTGCCGTCCAGCACCGCGAGCGAGGGCGCGCGTTGCTCGAGGCGCGGCTCGGCGCGCCCGTCGATGCCGCCTGCGCGCAGCCGCCGCGCGTAGTCGGGCACGCGCACCGTGCCGTGCGTGGCGATGCCCATCGTCTCGGCTTCGACGAGGATGCGCGCGCAGGCCGCGGCGCCTTCGGCGCTCGCGCCGGCGGCGGCGAGTGCTGCGCCGCACAGCCGCTCGAGCTCGGCTACGGAGATGGTCCGGGTCGGGGCGGGCACGCTGGCGGCGGGGCGGGGAAGGGAGCACCATTGTAGGCGATGCGTCTCGCACGCCCGCTGCTGTTTCTCGCGCTCGCCGCCGCGGGCGCGGCCGGGCTCGCCGAGCCGCCGAAGGAGGGCGCCGCCATGGCCTTCAAGCTCACTTCCAGCGCGTTCGCCGAAGGCGGCGCGATTCCCGCGAAGTACACCTGCGACGGCAAGGACGTGTCGCCGCCGCTCGCCTGGTCGGGCGTGCCCGCGGGCGCGAAGAGCCTGGCGCTGATCGTCGACGATCCGGACGCGCCCGATCCCAAGACGCCGAAGATGACCTGGGTGCACTGGGTCCTGTACGACGTTCCGCCGGCGGCGGGCGGCCTCGCCGAAGGCGCGCGGACGCCCGCGGGCGCGCAGGACGGCGTTAACGACTGGGGCCGCACCGGCTACGGCGGACCCTGCCCGCCGATCGGACGGCACCGCTACGTGCACAAGCTCTACGCGCTCGACACCGTGCTCGCGGACCTCAAGCGCCCGGACAAGGCCGGGGTCGAGGCGGCGATGCGCGGCCACGTGCTCGCCGAGGCGCGCCTGGTCGGCACTTACCAGAAGCACCGTTAGTCGGCGATGCGCTCGTTGGCGAGCGTGAGCCGCTCGACCAGGTTGCGCGCGAGCGCGCGCGTGAGCAGCAGCCGCACCTCGAGGCTCATGCGCTCGAGCGCCTCCGGCGCGAACTCGGCGATCACCGCGTCCTTGATTGCCACCACGCTTGCGTGACGGTGCTGGCGGCCTTCCAGGAAATAGGCCATCTCGCCGAAGAATTCGCCTGCCCTGATCAGGTTGAGCAGCCGGTCGTGCCGTACGACCTTCGCCGAGCCCGAGGCGAGCAGGAAGAAGTGCGACCCGGGATCGTCCTCGCGCACCAGCACCGCTTCCGCCTTGGCGCGCGACCAGCGCCCCGCCTTGGCGAGCTCCCACAATTCGGCGTCGGACAGCGACTCGAGCGCGTCGACGCGCTTGAGCGCCTTGAGCTTGTCGGCTTCCGGGACCACCTCGGGCGACAGGACCTGGCGCGAAATCTCCGCCAGCTCGAACGCGAATTCCGCCCAGCTCCCATAGCGCTCCTCGGGCTTTTTCTTCAGCGCGCGCAGGACGACCCGGTCGACGACCGAAGGCAGCTCGGGACGCACGCGGCTCGGCGGCTCCGGCTCCTCGTAGAGAATCTTTTCGACCAGCTCCTCGATGCGGTCGGCGAGGAACGGGCGCCGGCCGGTCAGCAGCTGGTAAAGCACCGCGCCGAGCGAGTACATGTCGCTAAGGTAGGTCGGCGGCTCGCGCAGGATGCGTTCGGGGGCCGCGTAGTACGGCGAGCCGAAGTCCGCGGCCTGCACCACCTTGGTCGTGTGCAGGACCGCGGCGCCGAAGTCGGTGACGCGCACGTCGTTGCCGTCGGCAATCAGGATGTTCGCCGGCTTGATGTCGCAGTGGATGATGCCGGCGCGCGTCGTGTAGTCGAGCGCGCCGCAGCAGTTGTAGCAAATCTCGAAGACGTCCGGCACGGGCAGCAGCGTCTCCGGCGTGATGTGCTGCGACAGGTCGCCCCCGGTGATCAGCTCCATCGCGATGTAGGCGCGGTCGTGCTCGACCACCGCGTCGAGCAGCGTCACCACGTGCGGGTGAATCAGCCGGCCGGCGAGCGAAGCCTCGCGCACGAACTGGGCGCGTCGCGCACTCCCGAACTCGGAATCCTGGAACACCCGCGGGTCGACGACCTTGAGCGCGATTTCCCGGCCCGTGAACGTGTCCACGGCCTCGTACACCGTGCCAGAACTTCCCGTTCCGAGCGATTTCCCCAGCCGGTACTTGCCCACCTGCTGACCGGGGGCGATCGGTGCGGACGTTCCGCTCATGTCGAAGGGCTTGTGCAAAATGGGGTCCATGCAAAATGGGGTCTGTCCCCATTATTTGCCATTTTCTTTGACGACGGTTGGTTTCTGGGTCAAGCTTTTCCAATGACCGAGCTCGCGGCTTCGTTAAAGGGCATGGTGCGCCGCCACACGATGGCGGCGAGCGCGCTGGTCGTGCTTGGCGCGGCGTGGTGGTGGCAGCTCGCGGCCATGAGGCAGCCGGCGGACCTGCTCTGGCTCGCGCTCACCGCGTTTTCGGTGCTCACCGGCTTCGCGGCGCTCGGCTGGCTGCGCCCGGCGCGCGTCGGCATCACCGCGCCGCAGGCGATGATGCTGCTCGGCACGCTCGGCATGCTGGCGGGCCTCGCGATCGACGCGCACAACGCCGGCCTCGACGCGCTCGCGACGATGTGCGCCGCGCGCGCGCCGGACTTCCTCGCGGTCGCGCGCCTTCACCTCGCGTGGCTGCCGGCGATGCACCTGGGCATGTTCGCGGGCGGGCTGGGCGCGTTGGCGTGGCTGCGCCGCGCGCGCCCGGGCTGCCGGCGACAGTTCTGCGCGCGCGTCATGCAGAACTTCGCCTGCTCGGGCTGGATGATGCTCGGCATGGTCGCCGGCGTGATGGCGTACTACCGCATCGCCGCCTGGGTCGGCGCGATGGGCGGCGTGCCGGAGATGCTCGGCGGAATGATCGGCGGCATGGTGTGGGGCATGGTGGTGAGCGTGTCGATCTACCGCGTCTGGATCGGGCTGCGCGGCGCGCGCTGATGAACGAGGAGATCCGCGCGGTCCAGCAGGCGATGGAGCGCTGCGGCTACATCGCCGAGCCCGAGATCGCGACCGCCGTGTTCCTCGCGCGCGAGATGCGCCGCCCGCTGCTCGTGGAGGGCGAGGCGGGCGTCGGCAAGACCGAGATCGCCAAGGTGCTCGCGCGCATGCAGAACACCGAGCTCGTGCGGCTGCAGTGCTACGAGGGCTTGGACACCCACACCGCGCTCTACGAGTGGAACTACCAGCGCCAGATCCTGCGCCTGAAGATCGCGGAGCGCGAGCGCGACTCCACTGGGCGCGAAGGGCGCGACCCCGGCGAGCTCGAGGAGCTGATCTTCGGCCGCGACTACCTGCTCGAGCGGCCGCTGCTGCGCGCGATCACGCGGCGCGAGGGGCCCGCGGTGCTGCTCGTCGACGAGGTCGACCGCGCCGACGAGGGCTTCGAGGCGTTCCTGCTCGAGCTGCTGTCGGACTTCCAGGTCACGATCCCGGAGCTCGGCACGATAAGCGCCGAGCACGCGCCCTTCGTGCTGCTCACCTCGAACCGCTCGCGCGAGCTGAGCGACGCGCTCAGGCGCCGCTGCCTGTACCTGTACGTGGAGCATCCCGGGCTGGAGAAGGAGCTGCGCATCCTGCGCGCGAAGGTGCCGGGAATCGGCGAGCAGCTCGCGACGAGCGTCGCGCGCTTCGTCGAGCGGCTGCGCGCGCGCGGGCCGCGCAAGCTCCCCGGCGTGGCCGAGACGATCGACTGGGCGCAGGCGCTCATCCGGCTGCACCGCGACTCGCTCGATGCCGAGACGGTCGCCGCGACGCTCGGCTGCCTGCTCAAGGACGCGCACGACCTGCGCGCCACCGGCCGCGAGGCGATCGCCGAGCTGGTCGCGGAAGTTCAGGGCTGACGCGGGCTCAGGGCGAGAGGGCGTGCCGCTGGCTGATCGCTGCGGCGGCCGCGTCGCTGTCGGCGCCGTCCAGTTCGAACAGCATGCCGCGCGCGCGGTACCAGTCGACCAGCGGCGCGCTCTGCCGCTCGTAGGCGTCCAGGCGCTTGGCGATCGCTTCCTCGGTCTCGTCGGCGCGCTGCACGACCGGCGCGCCGCACAGGTCGCAGCGGTCCGCGACTTTCGGCGGCTTGGTGCGCAGGTTGTAGATCGCCTGGCAGTCCGGGTTGGAGCAGGTGCGGCGGGTGGTGAGGCGCAGCATGATCAGCTCGCGCGGCACCGCGAGGTTGACGGCGAAATCGATGCGCACGCCGAGCTCCGCGGCCAGGCGCTCGAGCGCCTCGGCCTGCGGGATGGTGCGCGGGAAACCGTCCAGCAGGAAGCCGCGCGCGCAGTTGCTCTCGCGCAGGCGCTGGCGCATCAGGTCGAGAATGAGCGCATCGGGCACGAGCTCGCCGCGGTCCATGCGCGCCGCGGCCTGCCGGCCGAGATCGCTGCCGGCGGCGACCGCCGCGCGCAGCAGGTCGCCGGTCGAAATCTGCGGCAGGCCCTCGGCCCGCGCGAGGATCTTCGCGGTGGTGCCCTTGCCGGCGCCCGGTGCGCCGAGAAAGATGACTCTCATGCCGAGCCGAGCGCGGTCTCGACCTCGGCGAAGCTGCGCGCCACCTCGAGCGGCTGCAGCCCGCTGCCGAGCTGGCGGTTGAGCTGCGACACCGCGAACAGGCCGCGCACGCGCTGGCGCCCGTGAGCATCGCGATCGACGACCATGGCGTGCTGCCGGCCGACCGCCTTGAGCGTCGCCACCACGTGGCCCACGTGTGCGCCCCGCACCGCCTCGATCGGGATCACCTCGAGCCGCTCGCGCGGCGTCATGACGTCGCCCACGGTGATCTCGGCGCGCCGCAGGTCGCGATCGTGCACCAGGCGCACCGGCTTGTCGCCCTCGATGTCGGTCGAGGTGATCAGGCCGAGCAGCACGTTGCGCTCGTCGACCACGAGCAGCAGGTGCACGCCGTTGGCGCGCATGCGCTGGCGCGCGTAGTCCATCGGAGCGCCCGGCGCGACGGTAATCGCGCGCACCTGCCGGAAGTCGGTCATCACCTCGAGCGCCGGATCGTCCGGACCCACGCGCCTGGGCTCGGGCAGCACGGGCTGCTGGAAGGTCGTTCCGGGCTCCATCCCGTGCGACGGCAACGGTGCGTAGCTACGTTCCATGCGCGGTCTCCATAAGTGACCCCCCGACAGCGACAATATAGCCCTCGTACGAGAGGGGTCGAGCGTTTGTATTTAGCGCGCGATTAGCGACACCTATGTTGCAGCGCGGGCTTTTGACGGCGCGAAGCTTCTGGGTCAACCTGTCGCGATGATCGAGCCGCTCGCCCGCTTCGCCGCCGCGCTGCGCGCCGGCGGCGTGCGCGTCGGCCTCGGCGACGAGCTGGACGCGGCCGCCTCCCTCGCGCTCGTGGACCTGCTCGATCGCGGCGAGGTGCACCGCGCGCTCAGGATCGCCTTCAAGCTGCCGCGCGAGGCCTGGGACCTGTACGACCGGCTGTTCCGCGAATACTGGGAAGGGATCCGCGCGCCGCGCCACGAGGCGCTCGAGCGCGCGCTGCGTGAGGCGCGCGCCCGCGCCCAGTGGCACTGGGACGGCGAGCGCGTACGCCTTTCCCTGCCGCGCAACGAGGACGACGAGGAAGAGCCCGAGGGCGACACGCCGGGCTATAGCGCCGAGGAGATGCTGCGTCGCAAGCCCATCGAGCGCTGCTCCGCGGCCGAGATCGCCGCGCTCGAGCGGCTGCTCGCGCGCCTCGCGCCGCGGCTGGCCGCGCGGCGCAGCCGGCGCCTCAAGCCGACGCATGGCCGCGGTCACGTCGATTTGCGCAGGAGCTTGCGCCACGCCTTGAGGAGCGAAGGCGACCTGGTGCAGCTCGCGCGGCGCAGCCGTGCGCTCGAGCAGCCGAGCCTCGTCGTGCTGTACGACACGAGCGGCTCGATGGCCGCCTACACGCGCCTGCTGCTCGCCTTCGCCTTCGCACTGCGCCGCAGCATCAAGAAGGTCGAGATCTTCGCCTTCAACACCTCGCTGGTGCGCGTGACGCGCATGATCTCGCCGGCCGAGGTGGCGCGCACGCTCGAGCGGCTCGCCGCAGGCGTGCCGGACTGGTCGGGTGGCACGCGCATCGGCGCCTGCCTGGAAGAATTCAACGCGCGCTGGCGGGACAGCGTGATAAACCGGCACACGACGGTGATGATCGTGAGCGACGGGCTGGACCACGGCGAGGCCGGGGTGCTCGGGCGCGCGATGCGCGAGCTGCGCGAGCGAGCGCGGCGCATCGTCTGGCTGAATCCTCTGGCGGGCGACGCACGCTATCGCCCGCAAGCTGACGGCATGCTGGCCGCGCTGCCCTTCGTCGATCACTTTGGCGCGGCGCACAACCTGGAGTCGCTGGAAGGATTGCTCGCCCAGCTTGCGTAGAGTATCGTCGCCCGTTCCATCGCACGCGCGCATCAAGGGAAGGAGGAGCCCGTGATTCCTGCGCCATTCGATTATCACCGTCCGTCGTCTCTGAACGAGGCCATCAACCTGCTCAAGCACCATGGCGGGCAGGCGAAGGTGCTCTCCGGGGGCATGAGCCTGCTGCCGACGCTGAAGCTGCGCCTGGGCTCGTTCGCGCACCTGGTGGACATCAACCGCATTCCCGGCCTCGACGGCATCAAGGAGGAGGGCGGCTTCCTGAAGATCGGCGCGCTCACGCGCCAGAGCGCGCTCGAGCGCTCGGAGCTGATCCGCAACAAGTACCCGATCCTCGCCGACGCGGTGCCGCTCATCGCCGATCCGCTGGTGCGCAACCGCGGCACGGTCGGCGGCAACGTCGCGAACGGCGACCCGGCGAACGACGAGCCGGCGATCATGATCGCGCTCGGCGCGACGCTGGTGGCGCAAGGGCCGAAGGGCGAGCGCACGATTCCCGCGAACAAGTTCTACACCGATCTCTACACCACGGCGCTCGCGCGCGACGAGATCCTCACCGAAATCCGCATTCCCGTGCCGGCGCAGAGGAGCGGCGGCGCCTACCAGAAGTTGAAGCGCAAGACCGGCGACTACGCGGCTGCGGCGGCGGCGGCGCAGCTCGCGCTCGACGGCAAGGGGGCGGTGGCGAGCTGCGGCATCGCGCTCACCAACGCGGGCTCGACGCCGCTCGAGGCTGCCGACGCGGCGAAGTTCCTGGTCGGCAAGATGCCGGATGCGAAGACGATCGCCGAGGCGGCGAAGATGGCCGCCGCCAAGGCGAACCCGAGCGCGGACCACCGCGGCTCGGTCGAGTACAAGCGCGAGATGGCGCGCGTGCTGACGGCGCGCGCGCTCGAGCTCGCGGCCAAACGCGCGGGGGGGAGCTGACCATGGCGAAGCACAAGATCAGCGTGACGGTGAACGGCGCGGCGCGCGAGGCGGAGGTCGAATCGCGCCTGTTGCTGGTGCACCTGTTGCGCGAGGTGTTCCGAATGACCGGCACGCACGTCGGCTGCGACACCTCGCACTGCGGCGCGTGCACCGTGATCCTGGACGGCAGCCCGGTGAAGTCCTGCACCGTCCTCGCGGTGCAGGCCGACGGCTGCAAGATCACCACGGTCGAGGGACTCGAGCAGGGCGGCAAGTTGCACCCGGTGCAGGAGGGCTTCACCGAGAAGCACGGCCTGCAGTGCGGCTTCTGCACGCCCGGCATGATGCTCTCGAGCGTCGCGCTCCTCGAGCGCAACAAGAACCCGAGCGAGCAGGAGATCCGCGAGGCGCTCGCGGGCAATCTGTGCCGCTGCACCGGCTACGTCAATATCGTCAAGGCCGTGCAGTACGCGGCCGAGAAAATGCGCTGAGGAGCCCGCCATGACCATCGCGAAAACCGACGCCAAGATCTGCGGCATGGGCCACTCGATGAAGCGCAAGGAGGACCCGCGCTTCATCCGCGGCCAGGGCCGCTACGTCGACGACATCGTGCTGCCCGGCATGCTCTACATGGACATCGTGCGCAGCCCCTACGCGCACGCGAAGATCAAGAAGATCGACACCACGGCGGCGCTCAAGATTCCCGGCGTGCTCGCGGTGATCGACGGGCCGACGCTGGCGAAATACAACCTGCACTGGATGCCGACCATCTCGTCGGACACGCAGATGGTGCTGCCCGTCGACGAGGTCATGTACCAGGCGCAGGAGGTGTGCGCGGTGATCGCCACCGAGCGCTACATCGCCGCCGACGGCGCGGACGCGGTCGAAGTCGAGTACGAGCCGCTGC
>DASPRX010000245.1:0-9071 GCA_035624235.1 Burkholderiales bacterium
TATCAAGCGCACGTGAACAACCCGGCGCGCATGGCAGAGCTCACCGGGCGCGCCTTTGACCGAGCGCTGCTCGATATGGGGCCGACACAGCTCAACATTCCGCGCGACTTCCTGTATGGCGAGATGGACTGTGAGATCCCGCAGCCGGTACAGGTCGAGCGTGGCGCGGGCGGCGAAAAGAGTCTAGACGCCGCCGCTGAGCTGCTGGCGCAGGCAAGGTTCCCGGTAATCATCTCCGGCGGCGGAGTTGTCATGGCGAACGGCGTCGCTGACGCCGTGGCGCTCGCCGAGGTGCTCGGCGCTCCGGTGTGCAACAGTTACCTGCACAACGACTCGTTCCCTGCCGGCCATGGTTTGTGGTGCGGGCCCCTGGGCTACCACGGCTCCAAGGCGGCCATGAAGCTGATTTCCAAGGCCGACGTCGTGCTCGCGCTCGGCTCGCGACTCGGACCCTTTGGCGTCCTGCCGCAATACGGGTTCGACTACTGGCCGCAGACCGCGAAGCTCATCCAAGTAGACGCCGATCCGCGCGTCCTCGGCCTGGTGAAGAAGACCAGCGTCGTGGTCGCCGGCGACCCCGGCGCGGCGGCGCGCGCACTCACCGCGCGGCTCGAAGCGCGCGCGCTCGCCAGCTCGGCAAACCGCGACCAGCGCATGGCCGAAATCAAGGCGCAAAGGGCTGCTTGGGACAAGGATCTGGCGGAGTGGGACCATGAGAACGACAGCTGGAGCCTGGAAGTCGCCAGAGGCTCGAAGTATATGCATCCCCGCCAGATGCTGCGCGAGCTGCAAAAGGCGATGCCCGCAGACGCGATGGTGTCGACTGATATTGGCAATATCTGCCAGATCGCGAACAGCTACCTGAAGTTTGAACGTCCGCGCAGCATGTTCGGGGCGATGATGTTTGGCAATTGTGGCTATGCGTTTCCTACCATGATCGGCTGCAAGGCGGCTGCACCCAGCCGCAGTGCAGTCGCCTACGTGGGCGACGGCGCTTGGGGCATGAGCTTTGGCGAGATTCTGACTTGCGTGCGCGAGAAGATTCCGGTGACCGCGGTAGTGTTCAACAACCAGCAGTGGGGCGCGGAGAAGAAGAACCACGTCGATTTTTACAATAATCGCTTCCTCGGGGTGAACCTGGAGAACCCGAGCTTCGCCGGAATTGCGCGCGCAATGGGCGCCGAGGGCGTTACGATCGACAAGGTCTCGGATGTCGGCCCGGCTCTGCGGGACGCGTGCAAAGCGCAGGCCGAGGGCAAGACCACGATCCTCGAGATGATGTGCACGCGGGAGTTGGGCGACCCGTTCCGGCGCGATGCGCTGAAGAAACCGGTGCGCCTGCTCGACAAGTACAAGACCTACGTCTGAGCCACCACACAGGAGGAGGGAACAATGATGGAGAACAGGAAGCGCCTGCTCGCCGGCGTGCTCGCCGGCGGCCTTGCGCTCGCGGCCACGGCCGCGGCGGCGCAGGACCACTATCCGTCGCGGCCGGTGGAGACGATCGTGCCTTGGGGCCCCGGCGGCGGCGCCGATCAGCTCGCGCGCCTCACGTCGAAGCTGATCGAGCCGATGCTGAAGACCTCGTTCCCGGTGATCAACGTACCCGGCGCGACCGGCGCTACCGGGATGACGAAGCTTCTCTCCGGGGAGGCCGACGGCTACTCGATGGCGGTCTACATCGCCGACACCAACGCGCTGCTAGCCGGGCATTCGCCGCGCTGGAAGCTCGGCGATCTGCAGCCGATCGCGGTGATGATGCAGGTGCCCTCGTTCCTGTTCGTCGCCGAGAACAGTCCGATCAAGGACTGGGCGCAGTTCGAGAAGATGGCGCGCGCGAAGCCGGCCACGCTCAAAGTGGCGACGCTCGGCTTCGGCAGCGTCGACGACATGACGCTCGGGGTGCTCGCGGCCAACGGCATCAAGGTGGTCGAGGTACCCTACGCCAAGCCGAGCGAGCGCTACGTCTCGGTGATTGGCGGCCATGTCGACGCGCTCTACGAGCAGGCGGGCGACGTGCGGCAGTTCATCATCAACAAGCAGATCCGGCCGATCATTATTTTCGGCAAGCAGCGCCTGGCTGCCTTTCCCGACGTGCCCTGCTCGTACGAGCTCGGCTACAAGGTCGCGCTGCCGCAGTTCCGCTCCTTCGTCGTCAAGGCCGGCACCCCAGTCGACCGCGTGAAGGCGCTGAGCGACGCGATGGCCAAGGTCGCCGCCGATCCGGAGTACAAGAAGTTCCTCACGGAGCAGTTCGCGGATGCGCACAGCTTCATCCCGGCGAGCGGGGCCGACGCCTACTTCAAGGGCCAGCTCGCGGACATGAAGGCGTCGATGGCGAAGTAGCGGCCTCGCGGCGCGCGCCTCCATGCTCGGCAGGCTGAAGGAAGCGATTCCGTACGCGGCGCTGCTCGGCGGCGCCGCCTTTCTCTACTGGGACAGCAGCCGCTTCGCCAGCCTCGGTCGCGCCGGCCAGCTCAGCCCGGCCTTCTGGCCGCGCGCGGTGCTGGCGCTGCTGATGGGGGTGTGCGCCTGGGAACTCGCGCGCCGCGTTCTGTTCGCACCGCCGCGTCCGCGCGCCGAGGCGCGCCCGGCACAGGACGAGGGCGAGGAAGCGCGCGCAAGGCGTCACCCGCTGCTGCTCGCCGCAGGCATCGGCCTCACCGTCGCCTACGTGCTGCTTCTTGGCATCCTCGGCTTCTTCCTCGCTACCGCGTTCTACCTCGCCGGGTTCATGCTGGTCGGGCGCTACCGCCGTGCCGGCGTCATCGCCGCCTCAAGCGTGCTCGGCAGCCTCGCCTTCATCTTCGTCTTCATGAAGATCGTCTACGTCTCGCTGCCGCTGGGAGTCGGCCCGTTCGAGCGGCTCTCGATCTGGATCCTCGCCGCGCTCGGCGTGCACTGAGACCCGCATCATGCACGACGTCCTGCACCAACTCTCGCTCGGCTTCCTGCATCTGCTCACGCCGGCGAACGCGATGTCGCTCGCGGTCGGCCTCGTCGTCGGCATGCTGGTGGCGGTGCTGCCAGGCCTCACCCTGGTGATGGGGGTGGTGCTCGCGCTGCCCTTCACCTACGGCATGGGGGTGACCCCGTCGATCGTGCTGCTCACCGCGATGTACCTCTCCGGCACCTACGGCGGCGCCTTCACCTCGATCCTGTTCCGCATCCCGGGCGAGCCGCTCGACGTGCCGCTGTTGTGGGACGGCTATCCGATGGCGCGCCAGGGCAAGCCGGCCCAGGCGCTCGGCTGGACCCTGCTTGCCGCGCTCTGGGGTGGGCTGGTCACCGCGGTCTCGGCGGTGCTGCTCGCCGTGCCGTTCGCGAAATTCGCGCTGCGCTTCGACGCCCCCGAGTACTTCGCCATCGTCTTGTTCGGCCTCTCGGGCGTCACCGCCCTCGGCGGCGCGTCGATGCCGAAAGCGCTCATCAGCCTTTGCATCGGCCTGCTGCTCGCCACTGTCGGCGTCGACGACACCTACGGCGCCGACCGCTTCACGTTTGGCGTGCCGATCCTGAAGGACGGCATCGAGTACCTGACCGTGATGGTCGGCGCCTACGGCCTGGGCGAGGTGCTGGCGCGCATGGGGGAGGGCTTCGCCACGCCGCCGATGGAATCCGGCGGGAAGGTCGAGACGCAGCTGCCGCGCTGGCGCGAGATCTGGCGCCTGCGCCCCACCGTCGCGCGCAGCTCCGTCATCGGTGTGCTCTGCGGCATCGTGCCGGGGGCGGGCGCCACGGTCGGCTCCTTCGTTGCTTACGGCGCCGAGGCGCAGTACGGCAAGCGCCGCGACAAGCTCGGCACCGGGATACCGGAGGGCATTGTCGCGCCGCAGGTGGCTTCGACCGCCACCGTCGGCGGCCACATGGTGCCCCTGCTCGCGCTCGGCATCCCCGGCAGCGGGGCCACAGCGGTGATCCTCGGCGCGTTCCTGCTGCACGGCGTCCAGCCGGGCCCGCAGATCTTCCAGACCGAAGCGGGCATGGTCTACACGATCTTCGCCTCGATGTTCGCTGCGGTGATCGGCATGTGCCTGCTCGGCTACTTCGCCATCAAGCCGCTGATCAAGGTGCTGCAGCTGCCGGAGGCGGTGACCTCGGCGTTCGTCGCCCTGTTCTGCTTCGTCGGCGCCTACAGCGCGCGCAACAGCGTCACCGACCTTTGGATGATCGTTATCTTCGGTGTCGTCGGCTACCTGTTCGAACGCTTCCGCTTTCCGATCGCGCCGATGGTGCTAGGCTGCATCCTTGGCCCGGTGGCCGAGAATTCGTTCATGACCAGCATGATCGCCTACAAGAACGACTGGACCGTGTTCTTCACCCGCCCGATCAGCGGCATCGTGATGGTGCTTACCTTTCTCGCCCTCGCGTACCCAATGATCCGCCACCTGCGCCAGGCGCTGCGTGTCCGGCACTTGCCGCCGGGGATCGCGGCGCTCCGGCGCGAGACGCCGCCATGAGCGCAAATCCGGCACCGCTGCCGGGCGCCGCGCAGGCCGTCGCCGTGCTCGTCGCTCGCGCGCGCGCCGCACAGGCCGCATACGAGCGCTGGCCGCAAGAGCGCGTCGACGAGGCGGCGCTCGCCTGCGGTTGGGCGATCATGAAGCCGGAGAACAACCGCCAGCTCGCCGAGCTCGCCGTGCGCGACTCGGGACTAGGCAATGTGGCGGACAAGATCACCAAGAACCACCGCAAGACGCTCGGGCTTCTGCGCGACATTCGCGGCGTGAAGACGGTGGGCATCATCGCTGAGTATCCGGAGCGCGGCGTGACCGAGATCGCGCGCCCGGTGGGCGTGGTGGCGGCGATCACGCCCTCGACCAATCCTGGCGCCACGCCGGCCAACCAGATCGTCAACGCGCTCAAGTGCGGCAACGCGATCATTATCGCGCCTTCGCCCAAGGGCTACTCGACCTGCGAGAAGCTGCTCGAGTTCGTGCACGCCGAGCTGTCAAAAGTGGGCGCGCCGGCGGACCTGGTGCAGGTGCTGCCGGCGCCGGTGACCAAGGAGGCGACCCACGAGCTGATGCGCCAGTGCGACCTGGTCGCGGCCACCGGCTCGCAGGCCAACATCCGCGCCGCCTACTCGAGCGGCAAGCCCGCGATCGGAGTAGGTCAGGGCAACGTGGTGTCGATCGTCGACGCGAGCGCCGATCTCGCCGACGCGGCCGCGAAGATCGCGCTGTCCAAGACCTTCGACAACGCGACCAGCTGCTCTTCCGAAAACTCGGTGGTGATCCTCGCGCCGGTGTACGACGCGACGCTCGCGCAGCTCGCGGCGCAGGGCGGGGTGCTGCTCGACGCCGCCGAGAAGGCGAAGCTGCAGGCGCTGATGTACCCGGGCGGCAAGCTCGGTCCGGCAGCGACCGCGCAGTCCGCTGCGCGCATCGCGGGGCTCGCCGGGCTGGAGCGTCCGGCCGCGCGCGCGGCGCGCTTCCTGATGGTCGAGGAGACCGGCGCCGGGCCGGCCTGCCCGTTCTCGGGCGAGAAGCTGGCGCCGGTGCTGGCGGTGTACCGGGCGCGCGATTTCGACGAGGCGATGGCCATCACGCGCCGCATCTACGACTACCAGGGCAAGGGCCATTCGGTGTCGCTGCACAGCCGGGCCGATGCCCAGGCGATGCGCCTCGGGCTCGAGATGCCGGTGGCGCGCGTAATCGTCAACCAGGCGCATTGCATCGCGACCGGCGGCAGCTTCGACAACGGCTTGCCGTTCTCGCTCTCCATGGGCTGCGGCACCTGGGGCGGAAACAGCTTCTCGGACAACATGCACTGGCGGCACTTCATGCAGGTCACGCGCATCGCGCGCCCGATCCCGGAGAAGGTCCCGACAGAAGAAGAGATCTTCGGCGAATATCACGCCCGCCACGGCAGATGAACCTGGAGGAAGCCGAGGGCAAGCGAATCCTCGAGGCGGCCGGAATCGCGGTTCCGCGCGGCGAGCTGTGCGAGACCCCCGAGGCCGCAGCCGCAGCGGCGGCGCGGCTCGGGCCGTGTGCCGTCAAGGCTCAGGTGCCGGCCGGCAAGCGCGGCAAGGCAGGCGGCATCCGCATTGCGGAAGACCGCGAGCAGGCGCTCGCCGCGGCCAGGGCGATTCTCGGCATGGAGATCGCCGGCCATCGCGTGGCGCAAGTGCTCGTCGAGCAACGCGCGGACATCGCTCAGGAGTACTACGCCGCCGTGCTCAACGACGTCGAATCGCGACAGCCGCTGATCCTGTTTTCGACCGCGGGGGGGATGGACATCGAGGAGATCGCCGTCGAGCGCCCGAAGAGCATCTCTCGCATCCCGGTGGGGATAGAGCACGGCGCGCAGCGCGCCCAGGTTCGCGCGGCCCTGCAGCGGGCCGGGACGGGCGGGGAGCTCGACGGGGTTGCCGACGGGGTTGCGGACCTGCTCGTTCGCCTCTACGAAATCTATGCACGCACCGACGCCGAGCTGCTGGAGATCAATCCCCTGGTGCGGCTGCGCGGCGGCGGACTGCTCGCGCTGGATTGCAAGCTGACGCTCGACGACGCCGCGCTGTTCCGACAGCCCGAGCTCGCCCGGCGCGGCACGCGCGAGCCGCTCACCGAGATCGAGGCACGCGCGCGCGAGCTCGGCCTCAAGTACATCGAGTTGGCGGGCAGCGTGGGCGTGCTCGCGAACGGCGCCGGGTTGACCATGACCACGATGGACGTGATCGAGCATTGCGGAGGCGCAGCGGCGAATTTTCTGGAAATCGGGGGCGACGCCTATACGAAAGCGACGCCGGCGCTCGGGCTCGTGCTCGCGAACCCGCGCGTGAAGAGCGTGATCGTCAACTTCTGCGGCGCGTTCGCGCGTACCGACGTCATGGCAGAAGGAGTGGTTCGGGCCTGGGAGACGCTCAAACCGACGCTGCCGGTGTTTTTCTCGGTTCACGGCACCGGCGAGGAGGAGGCGATCGCCCTGATCAGGCAGCGGCTGCGAATCGAGCCTTTCGACCGTATGGAGGACGCGGTGCGCGCGGCGGTAGAGGCGGCGCGATGATCGTGCGGGGCGGCGACCGCGTGGTGGTCCAGGGGATCACCGGGCGGCAGGGAACCTTCTGGACGGAGAAGATGCGCGCCTACGGCACGCAGGTCGTCGCCGGCGTCAATCCCAAGCGCGCCGGCGAAACCTGCTGCGGAGTCCCGGTATTCGCGACCGTACGCGCTGCGGCGCGCGAGCTCGGCGGGGTCGACGTGTCGGTGATGTTCATCCCGCCGGCGACGGCGCTCGAGGCGGCGCGGGATGCGATCGAGGCCGGGGTGCGGCTGCTGGTCGTACTCACCGAGCACATTCCGGGCCAGGACGTGATGCGAATGCATGCCCGCGCGGCGGGCGCCGGGTGCCGCATCGTCGGACCCAACACGGCGGGGCTGGTGACCCCCGGCGTTGCGTTCGTCGGCATCATGCCCGCGTTCAACGAGCGAGTGTTCCGGCCAGGCGATATCGGGGTGATCTCGCGCAGCGGCAGCCTGGGCACGCTGATCTGCTTGAATCTGGTCGACGCCGGCTTTGGTCAGTCGGCATTCATCGGCATCGGCGGCGATCCCATGCTGGGGACGACCGCGGCCGATGCCCTGCGGGCGCTCGAGGCGGACGAGCGCACGGCAGGCGTCGTCCTCGTCGGCGAGATCGGCGGAACGATGGAGGAAGCCGCCGCGGACGTCGCCGGCACCATGCGCAAGCCGGTGGTGTCTTTCGTCGCGGGGCGGGCCTCGCCTGCGGGCAAGAAGATGGGGCACGCCGGGGCGATCGTGATGGGCAGCCGCGGCAGCTACGCGAGCAAGCGTCGCGCTCTCGAGAGCGCCGGGGTACGCGTGGCCGACACCCCGGCGGCGGTCGCCGACGCGCTGCGCGCCGCGCGCCGGCCATGAAATTCAGGCTATTCGCCCACCAGCTCGCGCGCTTGCGCCGTGCCGCCGAGCGACTGCTTGAGCCATCCAAGGATCGGCGCCGCGTCTTCCGCAAAGCCGTACGGAGGGTTGACGACCAGCATGCCGCAGCCTGCGAGCTTGCCGGCCTCGTGTTTCTTTAGCCTGAATTCCAGCCATAGCAGGCGCCGCACGCCGCTCGCGGCGAGGTCGCGCACGAACGCGCGCATCGCTGCGGGATCCATGAGCGGAAACCAGAGCGCGTACACGCCGGTCGCCCAGCGCCGGTACGCATCTCGCAGCGCTTCCACGAGCCGCGCGAATTCCTTCGCCCGGTCGAATGACGAATCGACGAGCACCAACCCGCGCCGCTCCTTGGGCGGCAGGTACGCTTTGAGCGCCTGATAGCCATCCATGAGCCGCACGCTGACCTGCCGGTCTCGGGCAAATAGCCGTGCAAGCTCGGCGCAGTCCTTCTTGTTCAGTTCCGATAGCACCGCGCGATCGCCCGCGCGCAGCAGGCGGCGCGCGATGCGCGCCGAGCCGGGGTAGTAGCGCAGCCCGCCCTCGGGGTTTTCCGCGCGCACCGCATCGATGTAGGGCTTGATCAGCTGGGGAAAGTCGCCGTGCCGAAGCACGCGCGCGATGCCGTCCTCGAATTCGGCGTTCTTACGTGCCCAGGGGTGCTCGAGGTCGTAGCGCCCGGTGCCGGCGTGCGTGTCGAGGTAGAAGAAGGGCTTGTCCTTGCGTTCGAGCGCGAGCAGCAGCCGGGCCAGAAGGCTGTGCTTGAAGACGTCGGCGAAGTTGCCCGCATGGAACTGGTGCCGGTAAGCGAGCATCGATCACAACTTGTCGTACTTGATGGCTTTGCCGCGCGCCTTGTCCACCGGATACTTCTGCGCGTTCAGCGCCAGCTTGCGCTCGGCGGCGGCGAGCAGGTCGACGTCCAGCCGGTCGGCGAGCTCGACCAGGAAGATGAGCACGTCTGCCATCTCGTGCTCGACCTCGGCGAGCGTCTCGGGCGGCAGCCGGTCGGCCTGCTCGGCGGTGAGCCACTGGAAATGCTCGACCAGTTCTCCCGCCTCGGCGACCAGCGCCATCGCCAGGTTCTTCGGATTGTGGAACTGCGCCCAGTCGCGCTCGGCCACGAACGCGCGCAGCTTGGCGCGCAGCTGGTCGAGTCGGTCGCCT
>DASPRX010000263.1:0-4674 GCA_035624235.1 Burkholderiales bacterium
GTCGCGCAGTAGCCGCAGCCGCCCGCGCTCACCGCGGTCAGCATCGCCCCGCGCTCGAGCGCGAGGCGCGGCGGCTCGACCGTATCCTGGCGCACGGCGAGCGTCTCGCTCGCCTGCTCGTGCACGCGCAGCGACCAGAAAGGCGCCGGCGAGTGCAGCGCGCGGAAGCGGTCTTGCAAGGTGTCGGTCATCGACGGCCGTCGCGGAAGAGAAAGCATATTCTCATCTAAACTGGCGCCATGGCCGGAAGCTTCTTCTATCTACCGCTCGAGCGCGTGGTCTTCGGCCGGCCGGCGGCCGAGGCGGCGCGCGACGAGGCCGCGCGCATCGGCGCGCGGCGTGTGTTCGTCGTTTCGTCCAAGACACTCTCACGCAGAACCCCGGCAATAGCGGAAATCCAGCAGGCGCTCGGCGAGCGCTACGCGGGCGTGTTCGACAACTGCATCGCGCACACGCCCTGGCCGAGCGTGATCGAGGCGGCGGACGCGGTGCGCGCGGCGGCACCCGACCTGATCCTCACGGTCGGCGGCGGCACGCCGATCGACACGGTGAAGATCCTGCAGCTCGCGCTGGCGCACGGCGCGCGCGCGCCGCAGGACCTCGCGCGCCTGCGCTCGGTGGAACTGAAGGAGCAGCGGCCTACGCCCGTGCGCCAGGTGGCGGTGCCGACCACGCTCTCGGGCGCGGAATTCTCGAACCTCGGCGGCGGCACCGATCCGCACACGCGCATCAAGCACTCGTTCTCGGGCCCGGACATCGGCGCGCGTGCGGTGATCCTCGACCCCGCGCTCAGCGTCTACACTCCCGAGTGGCTGTGGCTGTCGACCGGCGTGCGCGGCGTCGACCATGCGGTCGAGGCGCTGTGCTCGGTCGACGCGCATCCGTACTGCGACGGCCTGGCGCTGCACGCGCTGCGCCTGTTCGCCGAGTTCCTGCCGCGCACGAAGGCGGCGCCGGCCGATCTCGGCGCGCGCCTCGCCTGCCAGCAGGCCTCGTGGCTCGCCGCCTCGACGATCGCGCGCGTCAACTACGGCGCGAGCCACGGCATCGGCCACGCGCTCGGCGCTGCGGCCGGCGTGCCGCACGGCTACACCAGCTGCATCATGCTGCCGCACGTCATGCGCTACAACCTGACCGCGACCGGGGCCAAGCAGAAGTCGATCGCCGAAGCGCTCGGGCGTTCGGGCGTGCCCGCTGCAGACGCGGTCGCCGAGCTCGTCGCCGCGCTCGGCCAGCCGGCCACGCTGCGCGCGGCCGGCGTGAGGCGCGAGCAGCTCGCGGCGGTGGCCGAAGGCGCGATGCACAGCGCCTGGGTGCGCGCTAATCCGCAGCCGATTTCCTCGAGCGCAGACGTGATGCGGCTGCTCGAGGCGGCATGGTGAGCTACGAGGAGATCCGCCGGCGGTTCCGCTGGAAAGTGCCCGCGCTCTTCAACTTCGCCGCCGACGTGGTCGATGCCTGGGCCGAGGACCCGGGCAAGCTCGCGCTCGTATGGTGCGACACCGCCGGACGCGAGGAACGCTACAGCTTCGCGCGCATCGCGGCGCTTTCGCGGCGCGTCGGCAGCCTGCTGCGCGCGCGCGGGCTCGGCAAGGGCGAGCGCTGCATCGTCATGCTGCCGCGCATACCCCAGTGGCAGCTCGCCATGGTCGGCTGCCTGCGCGTCGGGGTGATTCCCATTCCCTGCATCGACATGCTGACCGCCGGCGACCTGCGCTATCGGGTCGAGCACTCCGGGGCGACCGGCGTAATCACCACACGCGCCAATGCGCAGAAGTTTTCGGGGTTGAACATGCGATTCAGAGCCGCGGTGGGAGGCGCAGAGGGCTGGCTCGACTTCGACGACGAAACAGCCAATGCGTCGGAGGACTGCGCCGCCGAATCGATCGCGGCCGAGGAGCCGGTGGCGATCTACTACACCTCGGGATCGAGCGGCCATCCGAAAGGCGTGACGCACGCAGCGCGCGCGGTGTGGGCATGGCGCTACGCGTCGCAGACCTGGCAGGACCTCAAGCCCGCGGACCTGATGTGGTGCACGGCCGACACCGGCTGGAGCAAGGCGGGCACCGCGATCCTGTTCGGGCCCTGGAGCTGCGGCGCGGCGGTGCTCTTCTATAGCGGGCCGTTCGAGCCGCGCGAGCGCCTCGCGCTGCTCGCCAGGCACCGCGTCAACGTGTTCTGCGCGGCGGCCACCGAGTTCCGGCGCCTGGTGAACGAGGACCTGTCCGCCTTTGACCTCTCCGCGCTGCGCCTCGCGGTGTCGGCGGGCGAGACCGTGAACCCCGAGATCGTGCGCCGCTGGCAGGTGCTCGCCGGCGTGCCGCTGCTCGACGGCTACGGCCAGACCGAGACGCTGATGACGGTGCTCAACTACCCGTTCATGCCGGTCAAGCCGGGATCTATGGGCAAGCCGCTTCCCGGGATCGAGGCCGCTGTGATCGACGGCCAGCTCGCCATCAGGCTGCCCAATCCGCAGATGATGCTCGGCTACTGGAACGACCCGGAGCGCACTGCGGCAGCCAAAGCGCGCGTCGGCGGCGCGGAGTACTGGCTCACCGGCGACATGGTGCGCGAGGACGAGGACGGATACCTCTTCTACGAGGGCCGCGCCGACGACATCATCAGCTCAGCAGGCTACCGCATCGGGCCGATGGAGGTGGAGAGCGCGCTGATCGAGCATCCGGCGGTGCAGGAAAGCGCCGCAGTGGGCAAACCCGACGCCGAGCGCGGCGAGATCGTCAAGGCCTTCGTGGTGCTCAAGGCCGGGCGCGTCGCGACGCCCGAGCTCGCGCGCGAGTTGCAGGAGCACGTCAAGCGCTCGACCGCTCCCTACAAGTATCCGCGCGAGATCGAGTTCGTCGCGGAGCTGCCGAAGAACGCGTCCGGCAAGCTCCTGCGACGCGTTCTGCGCCGCGGCTAGAGGATGCCGCGGCAGATCGGGGTGTCGCACTGGTAGATGTGGTTCAGCTGCACGGGATCGAGCTTCGACCGGCCCTCGGTCTTCGGGTGCGCGAACCGCCCCTCGATGCGCGCGACCACCGGATCGATCCGGCTACGCGCCGATTGCTGCGCATAAGCCGGAGGCGGGGTGGTCACTTCCGCCAGCGCGTTCGTGGCGAAGCCCGCGAACGAGGCCGAAATCAGCATCGCGATGATGCGGGAGAAAGGCATTTTCATGGGACCGCTCCTGTGTCAGAGTCGCCCCCCGCCAACACTTCAACAGACACGCCGCGCGGTGGCGGGTTCCGCTGACGCGCGTCAGGCTGACGTCTGCGTCCTGAGCATGCGCGTGCCGCTCACCGCCGCCGCGACGAGAGAGATGCCGGACGCCGCGCCGAGCGCGACGAGAGTGGCATGCGCGTGGAACAGCCCGAACATGAGCGCGACGAGCGCCGCACCCGCCGTCTGTCCGAGCAGGCGCGCGGTGCCGAGCATGCCGCTCGCGCCGCCGCTCCTCGCGCGCGGCGCCGAGCTCAGGATGGCGCGGTTGTTCGGCGACTGGAACAGGCCGAAGCCCACGCCGCACAGCGCCATGCGCCACACGATGTTCGCGTCGGTGGACGCGGCCGGCAGCAGCGCGAGCAGCGCCAGCCCCGCGGCGAACAGGCCGAGGCCGAGCGCGCCGAGCATGCCCGCCGAATATCGGTCCGCGAGCCGGCCGGCGAGCGGCGCGGTGAGCGCTGTGGCCGCCGGCCAGGGCGTCATCAGGAGCCCCGTGGCCACCGCGCCGCGCCCGAGCGCGTCCTGGAAATAGAACGGGATCGCGACGTAGGCGAGCATCTGCGCCGCGAACGAGCACACCGAGGTGGCGATCGACAGCGCGAAGACGCGGATACGCAGCAGGTCGACCGGCAAGAGCGGCGCGGGCAGCGGCAGCTGGCGCACGACCAGCGCGATCCCGGACGCCGCCGCGCCGGCGAAGGCGAGCGCGACGTTCAGCGCGCGCCCGCCGTGCCCCAGGCTGTCGATGGCGACGATCAGCAGCCCGAAGAACAGCGCGTTCAGCAGCGCGCTCGGGTAGTCGAAGCGTCCGCCCGAGCGCGGCGTGCGCGGCAGCGCGCGCGCAGCGATCATGGTCACGATGCCGGTCGGCACGTTCACCGCGAACAGCCACGGCCAGGAGGCGACCGACAGGATCGCCGCGGCGACCGTCGGCCCGACGGCGGCCGAGACCGCGACCACCAGCGCGACGATGCCGATGCCGCGCCCGAGCATGCGGCGCGGGTAGATGTAGCGCACCAGCGCCGCGTTCACGCTCATCACCCCGGCTGCGCCCACGCCCTGCACCACGCGCGCGAGCGTCAGCATGCCGAGCGAGGCCGACAGCGCGCAGCCGAGCGACGCCAGGGTGAACACCGCCAGGCCCGCGCGGTAGATGCGCCGGTAGCCGCTGATCTCGCCTAGCGAAGCGAGCGGCAGCAGCAGGATGGTGATCACCAGCTGGTAGGCATTCACCACCCATACGGAATCTGCGGGCGTGGCGCGCAGGTCGCGGGCGATGGTTGGCAACGCGACGTTCGCGATCGCGCTGTCGAGCACCGCCATCGCGATCGCGAGCCCGATGGCCAGCATCGCCCATTGGCGCTGCGGCGACGGCAGGCCGTCGGGTTCGCGGGCTTGCATGCCCGCGATTCTAAGAGATCGCTACTTCTCAGTCTTGCAGCGCGGGTCGTC
>DASPRX010000126.1:0-23921 GCA_035624235.1 Burkholderiales bacterium
AAGAGAAGAAGCTCAAGGAGGATTACGTCAACAAGAAGCGCCAAGCGATCAACCTCGAGCTGTATCGCCAACAGCTTCGCGAGATCGACACGCAGTTTGGCGCTTTGCTCCGGCAACTGCCCAACAAGTCGCAGATGGACGCCTTGCTCGTAGATATCAACCAGGCCGGATTGGGTCGTGGGCTGCAGTTCGAGCTGTTCAAGCCGGCGCCGGCCGAAATGGTCAGGGAGTTCTATGCGGAGCTCCCCATTCAGATAAAGGTCGTCGGCAACTACCATGACATGGGGGCTTTCGCGAGCGACGTCGGCCAGCTCTCGCGAATCGTCACGCTCAACGACGTGTCGATCGCGGCAGCGAAGGACGGCAGTCTTCAGATGGAAGCTACCGCGCGCACGTTCCGCTACCTCGACGAAGAGGAAATCGCCTCGCAGCGTAAATCACAGCAGGCGGCCAAGAAGGGCCGGAAATGAAGAAGATCGTCGTGTTGGCAAGTGCGGTCCTGCTCGCGGCATGCGGAGCCGACGAGCACAGCGACCTCAAGCAGGAGCTAAACGCCCTGACCAAGGACCTGCGCGGACACGTGCCCCCCTTGCCCCAAGTGAAGCCGTACGAGCCAGTTCCCTATACGGCCGAGGCGCTGGTCGACCCGTTCCTGCCCGATCGGATAATTGTCGCGCAGCCCGGCCGCGCGACCGGCGGCAGAGGCAAGCTTGCGCCCGATCCCAACCGTCCCAAGGAGCCGTTGGAGGCATTTCCCCTTGAGTCCATCCACATGGTCGGCACGATCACGGAGCGCAAACAGACCTTTGGCTTGGTGACGGCAGGGCAGAACCTTTATCGCGTCAGGAAGGGCAACTACATGGGCCAGAACTTCGGCGTGATTACGTCGATCACGGACGGCCAGATCGACCTCAAGGAACTGGTCCAGGATAGTAGTGGCGAATGGGTAGAACGTGCCAGCGCGCTGCAATTGCAGGAGGTAAGCAAACGATGAAAACACTAACCGCTTTCTTGGCGCTATTGCTGTGGCTCGCCGGTATGGGCATCGCCCTGGCACAAGCGAACAGCATCGAGGCGTTCGATGTTACTCAGCAAGGCGGAAAGGTGGTTGTGCGCGTCACTACCAAGGAGCCGCTTAACGGTGTTCCGCCGAACTTCGCGATCACAACTCCGGCACGCATCGCCTTTGATTTCGCCAACACGGTGAACGCCCTCGGCCGCACTACGCAAGATATCGGTCAAGGCGATTTGCGGAGCATGAATCTGGTTCAGGGCGCGGGTCGTACCCGGCTCGTGCTCAATCTGGCTCGCCCAGTGCCGCACGAAGCGACCCTCGACGGACGAAACCTGCTCATCACCCTGTCGGAGCCAGCGTCAACTGCAGCTGGTCCGGTGGCGCATTTCGCCGAAGGAAAGGCCGAAGCGACGCATACGGTGCGCGGAATCGACTTCCGGCGCGGCAGCGGCGGCGAAGGACGTGTCGTAATCGACCTGTCCGATCCGTCTACCGGCATCGACATCAGGCAGCAAGGGCAGAACATCGTCGTCGACTTCCTCAAGACCGCGCTGCCCGAGAATCTGCGCCGGCGCCTCGACGTGGTGGATTTCGGCACGCCCGTGCAACTGGTGAGTGCGTTCCAGCAGGGGGACAACACGCGCGTCGTGATCGAGCCCAAGGGTCAGTGGGAGCACAACGCGTATCAGTCGGACAATCAGTTCGTGGTCGAGGTCAAGCCGGCGTCACCGACCAAGGGGCCGTTCGCACAGCCCGGACAGTACACCGGAGAGAAGCTCTCTCTCAACTTCCAGAACGTTGAAGTACGGGCGGTGCTCAATGTGATCGCTGACTTTACCGATCTCAATATCATCGCCAGCGACACGGTTACGGGCAACATTACCCTGCGACTGAAAGACGTTCCGTGGGATCAGGCTCTCGACATCATTCTCAAGACGCGCGGGCTGGACATGCGCAGGAATGGCAACGTGATATGGATTGCCCCGCGCGACGAAATTGCGACACGTGAGAAGCTGGCGCTCGAGGCGCAGCAACAGATCAACGATCTCGAGCAGACGCGCACCGAGGCGTTCCAATTGAACTACCAGAAGGCGGCCGACGTGCAGAAGCTGCTTTCCGACCCGCAGCAGCGCATGCTATCCAAGCGCGGCAGCGCGGTGGTCGACTCCCGTACCAATACCCTGTTCGTGCAGGATACGCCTAGCCGCTTGGAGGAAGTGCGCAAACTGGTCGCGAAAATCGATATCGCAGTGCGTCAGGTGATGATCGAGGCGCGCATTGTCGAGGCGAGTGACACCTTCAGCAGGAATCTTGGCGTGCGACTCGGTTATCACGACACGGGGAGCCCGCCGGGGACCGGTGTGTTTGGCAGCAACCAGACTCGCTTCACCGCTGGCGGTGGCTTGGCCGACACGGGCTTTCACACCGGGCAGACCACCACAACACCTGATTTTCTGAATGACTCGACGAGCGTGAACCTACCCGCCGCCGGCTTGAATGGCTTCAGCGCGGGCCAGTTCTCTTTCATCCTATTCAACAGCGCGCTGACGCGGTTCCTCAACCTGGAGATCAACGCATTGGAGGCGGACGGGAAGGGCAAGATCATCTCCAGCCCACGCGTGCTGACCGCAGACCAGGTCGAGGCCGTGATCGAGCAGGGTACAGAGATACCGTACCAGCAGGCGACGTCGTCGGGCGCCACGAGCGTATCGTTCCGCAAGGCCAGCCTGTCGCTCAAGGTCAAACCGCAAATTACGCCCGACGGCAACATCATCATGACGCTCGACGTGAACAACGATTCGCCTGGGACGACGACGCCGGCGGGCGTACAAATCAACACGAAACACGTGAAGACCGAAGTCCTGGTCGAGAATGGAGGCACCGTTGTGATCGGCGGGATCTACCAGCAGAACGACCGTACGGACATCACTCAGGTACCGCTGCTTGGCGACTTGCCGGTTGTCGGCTACCTGTTCAGGAACAAGGCGACCTCCACGAACAAGACTGAGTTGCTGGTGTTCATCACGCCGAAGATCGTGAACGACCGCCTGAGCTCCCGCTAAGTTGCCGCTTCTCCTCTGTAGGCTACGGCCGGGTCTCCTCGGCCGTTTTCTTTTGTGCGCGCGGCACGCCGCTACAATAGGCGGGTGAAAGGCGGCGGAAACATCTATCTCGTGGGAATGATGGGGGCGGGCAAGACGACCGTCGGGAAGCTGCTCGCGCGTCGGCTCAAGCGCCGCTTCATCGATGCCGATCACGAAATAGAGCGCCGTTGCGGTGTGCGGATCCCGGTGATCTTCGATATCGAGGGCGAGGCCGGATTCCGCAGCCGC
Source organism: Burkholderiales bacterium (assembly GCA_035624235.1). Classification (GTDB taxonomy): domain Bacteria; phylum Pseudomonadota; class Gammaproteobacteria; order Burkholderiales; family SG8-39; genus DAHVFK01. The sequence continues at coordinate 3,349 of DASPRX010000126.1, forward strand.
GAAGCGCAGGTCATCGCGGAGCTTAGCGCGCTCGATGGGGTCGTGCTGGCGACCGGCGGGGGCGCAGTCTTAGCTCCGGAGAACCGTCGCCTGCTCGCTTCGCGTGGTACGGTAGTGTACTTGCGTGCCACGCCAGCAGACCTTTACCAGCGCGTGCGCCTCGACAAGAACCGGCCGCTTCTCGCTACCGCTGATCCTCTGGCGCGACTGCAAGAGCTCTACAAGCAGCGGGATCCGCTCTATCTAGAAGTAGCCGATCTCGTCGTCGATACTGGACGGCAAAATGTCCAGACGCTGGCTCGCGAACTGATTGCGAAGCTCGAAGAGCGATGGAAAATATCCGCGTAGAGCTTGGCGCGCGCGCCTACCCGATTCACATCGGGAGGGACATTCTCGACGACAAGGCGCTATACGCCCCGTACGCGGATGGGAGAAGTGCGGCGATCGTCACGAACACCGTAGTGGCGCCGCTCTATCTAGAGCGCGTTCACAGCACGCTCGCCGCCCTGGGTGCGCGCACGCTCGACATCGTCGTCGACGACGGGGAGAGGGCCAAGGACTGGCACACGCTTGACGCCGTGTTCGATGCGTTGCTCCGGGCGCGCTGTGACCGACAGACGCTTATTGTCGCGCTGGGCGGAGGCGTCATAGGCGATCTGGCCGGCTTTGCGGCAGCGGTCTACCAGCGCGGCGTCTCGTTCGTTCAGGTGCCCACTACGCTGCTTGCGCAGGTCGACTCCTCGGTTGGCGGCAAAACTGCGATCAATCATCCACACGGCAAGAACATGATCGGCGCTTTCCACCAGCCGCGCGCAGTGATCGCCGACCTCGCGACGCTCGATTCGCTGCCGGAGCGCGAATTGCGCGCAGGTCTCGCGGAGGTCATCAAGCACGGGCTCGCGCTCGACGCAGCCTTCACGCAATGGCTGGAAGGGAATATGGAAAAGCTGCTTGCGCGCGATCCCGGGGCGCTGACCTACGCGATCCGCCGGTCGTGCGAACTCAAGGCGCAGATCGTTGCGGCGGACGAACGCGAAAGCGGACGACGGGCACTGCTGAATTTTGGCCACACTTTCGGACACGCGATCGAGACGGGGCTCGGCTACGGGATGTGGCTGCACGGCGAGGCGGTGGCTGCGGGGATGGTGATGGCCGCGGAGCTCTCGGCGCGCTGCGGCCTGATCGGGACGGAGGTGCCGCAGCGTGTTCGTGCGCTGATCCGACGTGCGGGCCTTCCGGTCGAGGGACCCGATATGCCGCCGGAGCGCTATCTGGAGCTGATGTCGATCGACAAAAAGGCGGCGCAGGGCAAGACGCGCTTCGTCCTACTCGAGGCGATCGGCCGGAGCACACTGCGCGCCGCGACCAACGAGCGGCAAATACGCGACGCGTTAGGCGCCTGCACCCGACCGGCCCGCGCTGCGCGCTGAGTCCGCAAAGCTGCCAAGCCCTTGTAGCCCAAGGTGTAAGCCGGTATATTTCCTGGTTCGCCGGCCGATTTTGTGCAGAGCGGCGAACCAACACCTAGCTATTTGATATCAGGGACTTAGCCGTGGACCAGGGATTCTCGCCTAGCGCGCAGGGCCTGTATGACCCGCGACACGAGCACGACGCATGCGGCGTCGGCTTCGTCGCGCATATCAAGGGCAAGAAGTCGCACGCCATCGTCGAGCAGGGCCTCACGATTCTCAAGAACCTGACGCACCGCGGCGCAGTGGGCTGGGACCCGAAGCTGTCCGATGGAGCCGGACTGCTGATCCAGATGCCGGACCGGCTGCTGCGCGAGGAGATGGCGCGGCAGGGGGTGAAGCTTCCGCCGGTCGGGCAATATGGAGTCGGCATGGTCTTCTTGCCGCGCGAGCCCGCCAGCCGGCTGGCATGCGAGTACGAGATCGAACGCGCCATCAAGGACGAGGGGCAGATCCTGCTCGGATGGCGCGACGTGCCGGTCAACAACTCCGATTTGGCCGAGCCGGCGAGGCGCGTGGAACCGGTGATCCGGCAGGTTTTCGTAGGCCGCGGCAAGGGCGTGACGGTCACCGACGCGCTCGAGCGCAAGCTGTACATCATCCGCAAGAGCGCAGGGCACGCGATCCAGGCGCTCAGACTCGAGCACGGCAAGGAATTCTATGTGCCGTCGATGTCGGCGCGCACCCTGGTGTACAAGGGCATGCTGCTCGCGCACCAGGTCGGCGAGTATTACCTCGACCTGAAGGATCCGCGCCTCGAATCGGCGCTGGCGCTAGTGCACCAGCGCTTTTCGACCAACACCTTTCCGAGCTGGGATCTGGCGCATCCGTTCCGCATCATCGCCCATAACGGCGAAATCAACACGCTGCGCGGCAATTGCAACTGGATCCGCGCGCGTCAGGGCACGATCACCAGCCCAGTGCTCGGGAGCGACTTGGACAAGATCTGGCCCCTCATCTACGAAGGGCAGTCGGACTCGGCGTCGTTCGATAACGCGCTCGAGCTGCTCGTGATGAGCGGCTATTCGGTCGCGCACGCGATGATGATGATGATCCCCGAGGCGTGGGAGAACCATGCCTTGATGGATCCGGCGCGCCGCGCGTTCTACGAGTACCACGCGGCCATGATGGAGCCGTGGGACGGCCCCGCCTCGATCGCCTTTACCGACGGCCGGCAGATCGGCGCCACGCTCGATCGTAACGGCCTGCGGCCGTCGCGCTACATCGTCACGGACGACGGTCTCGTGATCATGGCGTCCGAGGTAGGCGTATTGCCGGTGCCGGAGGAGCGCATCGCCAAGAAGTGGCGTCTCCAGCCCGGCAAGATGTTCCTGGTCGACCTCGAGAAAGGGCGCATCATCGATGACAAGGAGCTCAAGGACTCGCTCGCGTCGGTGAAGCCCTACGCCGAATGGATCGAGCGCATCCGCATCAAGCTCGACGCGCTGCCCGCACCGAAGGAGAAGCGCGACCCCCCGCGCGCGGCACTGCTCGACCGGCAGCAGGCATTCGGCTACACGCAGGAGGACGTCAAGTTCCTGATGGTGCCGATGGCCGAAGCCGGTCACGAGCCGGTCGGTTCCATGGGCAACGACTCGCCACTGGCGGTGCTGTCGAGCAAGAACAAGACGCTGTATCACTATTTCAAACAGCTATTCGCGCAGGTCACGAACCCGCCGATCGACCCGATTCGCGAGGAGCTGGTGATGTCGCTGGTGTCGTTCATCGGCCCGAAGCCGAATCTGCTCGGCATCGACGAGATGAACCCGCCTCTGCGGCTCGAGGTTTCCCAGCCCGTGCTCGATTTCGAGCAGATGGAGACCATTCGCCACATCGAGAATTACACCGACGGCAAGTTCAAATCCTGCGAGCTCGACGTCACTTATCCGCTCGCCTGGGGCAAGGCGGCGATCGAGGCGCGCCTCGCGTCGCTGTGCGCGCAGGCAGAAGATGCGGTGCGCGCGGGAACGTCGATCATCATCATCTCCGACCGCCGCATAGACCGCGACCACGTGGCGATTCCGGCCTTGCTCGCGTTGTCGGCAATTCACCAGCACCTGGTGGGCAAGGGGCTGCGCACGTCGACCGGGCTGGTGATCGAGACTGGCTCGGCGCGCGAAGTGCACCATTTCGCCCTGCTGGGGGGCTACGGCGCCGAGGCGGTGCATCCCTACCTCGCGTTCGAGACGCTCATCGAACTTGCGGAACGCGGGCAGCTCACCAAGGGCCTAGACGGCGAAAAGGCCTGCAAGCATTTCATCAAGGCGATCGGCAAGGGGCTCGCCAAGGTGATGTCCAAGATGGGCATCTCCACCTACATGTCCTACACCGGTGCGCAGATCTTCGAGGCCGTCGGACTGTCGCGCGCGCTTGTGGACAAGTACTTCAATGGCACGACATCGTCCGTGCAGGGCATCGGCGTGTTCGAAGTGGCGGAAGAGGCGATCCGCATCCATCGCGCGGCTTTCGACGAGGATGATCCGGTGCTGAAGACTGCGCTCGACGCGGGCGGCGAATACGCCTGGCGCGCGCGCGGCGAGGAGCACATGTGGACGCCAGACGCGATCGCCAAGCTGCAACACTCGACGCGCGACAATTCCGTATCGACCTACCGGGAATACGCGCGCATCATCAACGACCAGTCCAAGCGGCACATGACGTTCCGCGGGATGTTCGAGTTTCGCTTCGACAAGGCGAAGCCAGTCCCGCTCGAGGAGGTAGAGCCCGCCGCCGAGATCGTCAAGCGCTTCTCCACTGGCGCCATGTCGCTCGGCTCGATTTCCACCGAGGCCCATACGACGCTCGCGGTGGCGATGAACCGAATCGGCGGCAAGTCGAACACCGGCGAGGGCGGCGAGGATAGGCGCCGCTATGCGCCGGTCAAGGTGGGCGAAACGCTCGCCTCCCGGCTCGGACGCACGCGCGTCGAAAGGGACATCGAGCTGCGCGAGGGCGATTCGCTCAAGTCAAAGATCAAGCAGGTTGCCTCGGGGCGCTTCGGGGTCACGGCCGAGTACCTCGCGTCGGCGGAGCAGATCCAGATCAAGATGGCGCAGGGGGCCAAGCCCGGCGAAGGCGGCCAGCTTCCCGGCCGGAAAGTGTCCGAGTACATCGCCGAACTGCGCTTCTCGACGCCCGGTGTCGAGCTCATATCACCGCCGCCGCACCACGACATCTACTCGATCGAGGACCTGGCGCAGCTGATCCACGACCTGAAAAATTCCAATCCGCGCGCATCGATCTCGGTCAAGCTCGTCTCGGAAGTGGGCGTCGGCACGGTCGCCGCGGGCGTGGCGAAGGCCAAGTCCGACCACGTCACCATCTCGGGGCACGACGGCGGCACCGGCGCCTCGCCCTGGAGCTCGATCAAGCACGCCGGCACGCCCTGGGAGCTTGGTCTTGCAGAAACCCAGCAGACACTGGTGCTGAACCGCTTGCGCGGACGGATCGCGGTCCAGGTCGACGGCCAGATCAAGACCGGCCGCGACGTCGTGGTCGGTGCAATGCTCGGGGCAGACGAGTTCGGGTTCGCCACGGCGCCGCTGGTGGTCGAAGGCTGCATCATGATGCGCAAGTGCCACCTGAACACCTGCCCGGTCGGCGTTGCCACTCAGGATCCGGTGCTGCGCAAGAAATTCTCGGGCAAGCCGGAATACCTGGTGAGCTACTTCTTCTTCGTCGCCGAGGAGGTGCGCGAGCTGATGGCGAGCCTCGGCGTGCGCAAGCTCGACGAGCTGATCGGCCGGACCGATCTCCTCGACATGCGCAAGGGCATCGAGCACTGGAAGGCGCGCGGTCTGGATTTCTCCAGGATCTTCCAGATGCCCGAGATGCCCGCCGGGGTCGCGCGCTTCAATTGCGAGAAGCAGGACCACGGGCTGGAAAAGGCGCTCGACAACCGTCTCATAGAGCTCGCCGCGCCGGCGCTCGAGCGCGGCGAGAAGGTCAAGATCGAGATGCCGATCCGCAATATCAACCGCACCGTCGGCGCCATGCTCTCGTCGGCGATCGCGACGCGCTATGGCCACGACGGTCTACCGGAGGACACAATTCACGTGCGGCTCGCCGGCTCCGCGGGGCAGAGCTTCGGCGCATTCCTTGCGCGTGGCGTGTCGCTCGAGCTCACGGGAGACACCAACGACTACTGCGGCAAGGGTCTGTCGGGAGGACGCATCTCGGTCCAGCCCTCGGCCAAGTTCCGCGGCGAGGCGACCGACAACATCATCACGGGCAACGTGGTGCTCTACGGCGCGATCGCGGGCGAGGCGTACTTCCGCGGCGTCGCCGGCGAGCGCTTCGCGGTGCGCAACTCCGGCGCACACGCCGTGGCCGAGGGGGTAGGCGATCACGGCTGCGAATACATGACCGGCGGTACGGTGGTCGTTTTGGGCGCCACGGGGCGCAACTTCGCGGCCGGCATGTCAGGCGGCATCGCCTATGTGCTCGACGCGGAGGGCGAGTTCATCAAGTACTGCAACACCTCGATGGTGGATCTCGAGCCGGTGCTGTCCGAATCCGAGCAGGTGGCCAAGCTCCCGGCCGAGCTGTGGCATCTGGGCCAGTCCGACGAAGCCATTCTCAGACGCATGATCGAGCGTCACGCGCGCTACGCCGGAAGCCAGCGCGCGCAGAGAATCCTGGAGAAGTGGAGCGAGTATCGCGCGCGCTTCGTGAAGGTGTTTCCGCGCGAGTACCGGCGCGCGCTCGGCGAGCTCTCGGCGGCACACAAGAAGGCGGCGGCGTAGATGGGAAAGGTCACCGGTTTTCTCGAGTACCAGCGGCTGCGGGAGGTCGCCGAGGACAAGGACGCGCGCAAGAAGCACTACCGCGAATTCGTTCTGCGCCTCTCGGACGACGAGGCGAAGATCCAGGGCGCCCGCTGCATGGACTGCGGCACGCCTTTCTGCATGCAGGGCTGCCCCGTCAACAACATCATCCCGGACTTCAATGACCTGATCTACCGCCAGGACTGGAAGACCGCGATCGAGACGCTGCACTCGACCAACAACTTCCCCGAGTTCACTGGCCGCGTGTGCCCTGCGCCGTGCGAGGAAGCCTGCACGCTGCGAATCAACAACGATCCGGTGGGCATCAAGTCGATCGAGCACGCGATCATCGACAAGGCCTGGGAAGAAGGCTGGGTCAGGCCGCAGCCGCCTGCGCACAGGACGGGCAAGAAGATCGCGATCATCGGTTCGGGGCCCGCGGGCCTCGCCTGCGCGCAGCAGCTCGCGCGCGTGGGCCACGGCGTGGTGGTGTTCGAGAAGAACGACCGAGTCGGCGGTCTGCTGCGCTACGGCATTCCCGACTTCAAGATGGAGAAGTGGCTGATCGATCGCAGGCTCGGGCAGATGGAGGCCGAGGGCGTGGAATTTCGCGTCAACCACGTGATTGGTCAGGCTCCGGTGGGCGCGGGCAACAAGCAGGCGAAGCCGGTGAGCGCGAAAAAGCTGCTCGCCGAGTTCGACGCCGTGGTGCTCGCGGGCGGCGCCGAGCAGCCGCGCGATCTGCCGGTGCCGGGCCGCGAGCTGGACGGCATCCAATTCGCGATGGACTTTCTGCCGCTGCAGAACCGCCGCGTCGCGGGCGACAAGAACGTTCCGGATCTCTGGGCGAGCGGCAGGCATGTCGTGGTTATCGGCGGTGGAGACACGGGCTCGGACTGTGTCGGCACCTCCAACCGGCACGGCGCGGCGTCGGTCACGCAGTTCGAGTTGCTGCCGATGCCACCGGACGTCGACCGCAATCCGGTCTGGCCCTACTGGCCGCAGCGCCTACGCACCTCGTCCTCGCACGAGGAGGGCGCCGAGCGCGACTGGTCCGTCGCGACCAAGGAATTCGTCGGGGAGAACGGGCGTGTGAAGGCGCTCCGGGCGGTTCGCCTTCAATGGCAGGCCGGCAAGATGGTCGAGCTGGCGGGCTCGGAGTTCAACGTGCCGGCCGACCTAGTGCTGCTCGCGATGGGGTTCGTGTCTCCGGTGCAGTCGGTGCTCGACGAGCTGGGCGTCGCAAAGGACGCGCGCGGAAATGCCAAGGCCAGCACCGACGACAAGGGCTGCTACCAGACGAACGTGGCGAAGGTGTTCGCGGCGGGCGACATGCGGCGCGGCCAGTCGCTGGTCGTGTGGGCGATCCGCGAGGGGCGGCAGTGCGCGCGCGCGGTGGACGAGTTCCTGATGGGCTTCTCCGAGCTGCCGAGATGAGCGCGACTGCTTTTCTTCGCCGACGCGGTCGACGACGAAGCGCGGTCTTCGAGGGCGAGTAGCGTCTATTCTTGACATACAAAGCCACGGACCGCGAGGTCCGTGGCTTTTTTGTTTTGCGGAGGCAGTCCATGCAGGCAGTCGATTCTCTGATGTTCATTACGCAGCGTCCCGACCTAACTTTCGTGCGCGGTGAAGGATCCTGGCTGTACGACCGCGCGGGCGACGCGTACCTTGACTTCGTGCAGGGCTGGGCGGTCAACGCGCTCGGTCATACGCCCGCGCTCATGCGCGAGGCGCTCGCGGCGCAGGCCACGCAGCTCATCAACGTGAGCCCGGCCTACTACAACGAGCCGATGCGGCGCTTCGCGGCCCGCCTGGCTGCCCTGAGCGGTCTCGAGCGCGTTTTCTTCGCGAACAGCGGAGCGGAGGCGAACGAGGGTGCGATCAAGCTGGCGCGCAAGTGGGGTGCGCGCGAGCGCGGCGGTGCCCACGAGATCGTCGTATTCGAGGATGCGTTCCACGGCCGCACGCTGGCCACCATGTCGGCCTCGGGCAAGGCCGGATGGGAGCGGCTGTTCGAGCCGAAGGTTCCCGGCTTCGTGCGCGTGCCGAGGGACAGCCTGGATGCGGTGCGGCGCGCGATCGGGCCGCGCACCTGCGCAGTGATGCTCGAGCCGATCCAGGGAGAGGCCGGCGTGGTTCCGTTCCAAGACACCTTCCTGCGCCAGCTGCGCGAGCTGACGCGCGAGCTCGGCGTGCTCCTGGTGCTGGACGAAATCCAGACCGGTATCGGCCGCACGGGCCGCATGTTCTGCTACGAGCACGTCGGCATACGGCCCGACATCCTGACGCTCGGCAAGGGCATCGGCGGGGGCGTGCCGCTCGCCGCGCTGCTCGCGTCGGAGCGTGCCAGCGTGTTCCAGGCCGGCGAGCAGGGCGGCACGTTCAACGGCAATCCGTTGATGACTGCGGTGGGCGACGCGGTGGTCGCCGAGGTGGCGCGGCCGGGGTTCCTCGCGCAGGTGGCCGAAAACGGAACCTACCTCGCCGAGCGGCTGCGCGCGCTCTCGGCCAAGCGTAGCCTGGGAGAGGTACGCGGGCGCGGCCTGCTGCTCGCCCTCGAGCTCGGGAGGCCGCGCGGCGCAGAGGTGGTACAGCGCGCGCTCGAGGCGAGGCTGCTCATCAATTCTCCGCGTGCCGCGTGCCTGCGCTTCATGCCGGCGCTGAACGTGACGCGCGACGAGATCGAGGAGATGCTTGCGCGGCTGCGGTCCGCCCTTTAGCATTTTGCACTCATGCCCCTCCACGTCATCGTGCTTGCCGCGGGCCAGGGTAAGCGCATGCACTCGTCGCTGCCGAAGGTCCTTCATCCGCTTGCGGGCCGGCCGCTGCTCGCGCACGTCCTGGACACGGCCCGTACGCTCGGTGCACAGGGAATCGTCGTGGTGCATGGCCATGGGGGCGAGGCGGTGCGCGGGAACTTTCCGGGTGACGATCTGCGCTGGGTCGAGCAACCGCGCCAGCTCGGCACCGGGCACGCCGTCGCCCAGGCGTTGCCGGCCGTGCCGGGCGAGGCCACGGTTCTGGTGCTGAACGGCGATGTTCCGCTCGTGCCCGGCGAGATGCTCGCGCGGCTACTGGACGCCGGGCGCGGCGGCCTGGCAATCGCGACCTGCGACCTGGGCGATGCCTCCGGCTACGGCAGAGTGGTGCGCGACGGCTCGGGCAAGGTGCGGCGCATCGTCGAGCATAAGGACGCGTCCGCGCAGGAGCTGGCGATATCGGAGTGGTACGCCGGATTTCTCGTCGCGCCTGCGCGCTCCCTCGCGCGCTGGATCAAGGGACTGACTAGCGACAATGCGCAGAAGGAGTACTACCTGACCGATGTGATCGGCCTCGCGGTCGCGGACGGCGTCGAGGTGCAGACGGTCAAGGCGCGGGACCGCTGGGACGTCGCGGGGGTCAACTCCAAGCGCGAGCTCGTTGCGCTAGAGCGCGAACTGCAGCGGCGCGCGGCCGAGCGGCTGCTCGAAGCCGGGGTCACGCTCGCCGATCCGGCGCGCATCGACGTGCGCGGCTCGCTTGAGTGCGGGCGCGACGTGTCGATCGACCTGAACTGCGTGTTCGAAGGCACGGTGCGGATCGGCGACGGCGTACGCATAGGCCCCAACTGCGTGCTGCGCGACGTGACGGTCGCGGAGGGATCCGAGATCCTGGGCTTCTGCTTCCTGCAGGAGGCGGAAGTGGGCGCGCGCTGCCGTATCGGACCGTTCGCGCGCCTGCGCCCGGGCGCCAGCCTCGCGCAGGACGTGCACATCGGCAACTTCGTCGAGGTCAAGGCGAGCCGCATCGGCGCGGGCTCGAAGGCGAACCACCTTTCGTACATCGGCGACTCGCAGGTCGGTGCGCGCGTGAACGTCGGCGCAGGCACCATCACCTGCAACTACGACGGCGCGAGCAAGCAGCGCACTGTGATCGAGGACGACTGCTTCATCGGCTCCGATGCAACGCTGGTGGCGCCGGTGACGATCGCCAGGGGCTCCTACATCGGCGCGGGATCGACCATCAGCAAGGACACCCCGCCCGACCAACTCACGGTGGCACGCGCCCGGCAAGTGTCGCTGCCGGGGTGGAAGCCACCGCGCAGGAAGGGCTGAGGCGATGTGCGGCATCGTGGGCGCGGCCTCGCACCGCGACATCGTCCCGGTCCTGATCGAAGGCCTGCGGCGCCTCGAGTACCGCGGCTACGACTCGGCGGGGATTGCGGTGCTGAATGGCGCGCAGGCCCCGCGGCTCGCGCGCGTGCGCACCGCCGGCCGGGTGGCCGAGCTCGCGGCGCGGGTCGGCGAGCAGCGTCTCGGCAGTCCGACCGGCATTGCGCACACGCGCTGGGCGACGCATGGTGCGCCGAGCGAGAAGAACGCCCATCCGCATGTGTCGGGCGGCCTGGCGGTGGTGCACAACGGCATCATCGAGAATCACGAGCCGATTCGCGAGCGGCTACGGTCCGCGGGCTTCGTCTTCACCTCGGACACCGACAGCGAGGTCATCGCACATCTGATTGCCGACTGCCGTCGGCGCGCCCCTGATCTGCTCGGCGCGACCAGTCGTGCCGTCGCGGAGCTGAAGGGTGCATTCGCGATCGCGGTCGTTTCCGACAGCGACCCCGGCACGGTCGTGGTGGCGCGCAAGGGCGCGCCGCTGCTGCTCGGCTTGGGGGAGCGCGAGAACTTCGCGGCATCCGACGTTTCGGCGCTGGTGCAGGTGACGCAGCGCGTGATCTACCTCGACGACGGCGACTGCGCCGAGCTGCGGCCGGACGGCGTGCGCATTCTCGATGCCGCGGTGCGCCCCGTCGAGCGGCCGGTGCATCGCTCCGAGCTCACCGCGCAAGCGGTCGACCTCGGCCCGTACCGGCACTACATGCTGAAGGAGATCTTCGAGCAGCCCGGGGCCCTCGCCAATACCCTCGAAATGGTGACCGGCGCGGGCTCGATACAGCCCGGCCTGTTTGGTGCCGAGGCCGGGGCGCTGCTCTCCGGGGTCTCGTCGGTGCAGCTTGTCGCTTGCGGGACGAGCTACCACGCTGGCATGGTGGCGCGCTACTGGATCGAGACGCTCTCGCGCCTTCCGGTGCAGGTCGATATCGCGAGCGAATATCGGTACCGCGACGTTGTGCCGGACGCGAACGCCTTGTTCGTCACCATTTCCCAGTCGGGCGAGACCGCCGACACGATGGGCGCGCTCGAGCACGCGCGCTCGCTCGGCATCACGCGCACCCTTTCGATCTGCAACGTGCCCGAGAGCTCGCTCGTGCGCGCCTCGCGGCTGCGCTTCCTGACGCGCGCCGGTCCGGAGATCGGCGTGGCCTCGACCAAGGCATTCACCACGCAGCTTGGCGCACTGTTCCTGCTCGCGCTGGTGCTCGCCAAGCAGCGGCGCATGCTCGCGCCTGCCGCCGAGCAGTCGCTGCTGCACGCCTTGCGCCACGCACCGGCGGCCATCGGCCACGTGCTCGCCGTCGAGCCGCAGGTCGAAAAGTGGGCGCAGCGCTTCGCCGAGAAGCAGCACGCCCTGTTCCTCGGACGCGGTATCCACTGGCCAATCGCGATGGAGGGCGCGCTGAAGCTAAAGGAAATTTCATACATCCATGCCGAAGCCTACGCGGCGGGCGAGCTCAAGCACGGGCCGCTCGCGCTCGTCGACCGCGACATGCCGGTCGTTGCGGTCGCGCCTGGTGACGCCCTGGTGGAGAAGCTCAAGTCGAACCTGCAGGAGGTGCGCGCGCGCGGCGGCGAGCTTTACGTGTTCGCCGACCGCGAGACGCAGATCGAAGAGAGCGACTCGGTGCACGTCATCCGGCTCGCAGACCACGCGGGCCCGCTGTCCCCCATCCTGCACGTGGTGCCGCTGCAGCTGCTCGCCTACCACGCGGCGCTGGCGCGCGGCACCGACGTCGACAAGCCGCGCAATCTCGCCAAATCCGTAACCGTGGAGTGAGCCTTGAGATACCCAGCGAAATGGATTCCCGTCGCCTTCGCGCTCGCCGCCGGGGGCGCGCATGCCGCCTCCGACGTATTCGCCTTCGGCGATCCGAAGCAAGGCGAAAAGCTCTACGAGCAGAAGTGCGCCGCCTGCCACGTCGCGCAGTTCGGCGGCGATGGCTCGAGCGTATTCACGCGGTCGGATCGCAGGATCCACACCGCGCCGGCGCTTCTCGCGCAAGTCCAGTTCTGCAACACGCGCAGCCGCGCGGGCCTCTCGGCCGAGGGCGAGCAGAGCGTCGCCGCGTGGCTGAACGAGAAGTACTACAAGTTCAAGTAGCTACCACGGCGGACGCGTCGCGCGCGCCGCGCCCTCAGTCCGAGTAGACGGGGGGATCGGGATCGCGGTCCCAGCCGGGCTCTGGCTTCGGCACGCGCTTCATCCATTGCTCGATCAGGCGCACGTGCTCGCGTTCCTCGTTTGCCATGTCTTTCGCCACTTTCTTCACCGCAGCCGGCACGCCCGGGGATTTCACCAGGCGCTCAAAGAACTTCAGCGCGCGGCGCTCGTTCTTCAGCCCGAGCTCGAGCGCATGCCACGGTTGCATCAAGTAATGCAGCTCGGTGACCGGCGCGGTCTCGGGCGGCTCGGGCTCTTCGTCCCAGCGCCAGGAGAGCAGCGCGCGCGGCGGCTGCTTCCAGCCCATCTCCTCGAGGATGCGCTGGGCGTGCAAGCCCTCGATGTGCGACAGCTTGCGGAACAGCTCGGCCACGTCGGGGTTGTTATGCACCTCCATCTGGTCGGCGAAGTCCGCGTAGCGCTCCGAGGCGTCCATCTCCATCACGTAGGCGCGCGCCATGAACTCGGCGTAGCCGGCGGCCGCCTTTTTCTTCTTCATAGCGCGAACTCCCTTTCCAGCTCGGCGACTTCCTGCGCAGCGCGCTTTGCGGTCGCGTAGGCGGGGCGGTTTCCCTTGTAGAGCACGCCGAGGTTGTATCCGTCGTCGGTCATGAGGCGGCGCGCGGCGCGCGCCGGATCGTCGGTCGGCGCGACCGGTGCCGGCCGCACCGCTTCCTTCCAGCCGCGCTGCTCGGGGCGGAAGGTCACGCAGGGCGAGAGCACCTCGATGAACGAGAACCCGGGATGCTGGATCGCCTCGGCGATCAGGCTCGCGGTGCCGCTCGGGTCGCCGGAAAATGAACGCGCGATGAAGTTCGCGCCCGAGGCGAGCGCGATCACCAGCGGGTGGAATTCGCGCAATCCGGTACCGGTCGGCGAGAGCTTGCTCTTCCAGTCGGGCTCCGTGGTGGGCGAGGGCTGGCCCTTGGTCATGCCGTAAACGTGGTTGTCCATCACGATGTAGGTGAGATCCACGTTGCGTCGGCAGGCGTGCAGGAAATGGTTGCCGCCGATCGAGTAGCCGTCGCCGTCGCCGCCGGCCACGAGCACCGTGAGATCTGGGCGCGCCACTTTCAATCCGGTGCCCGCCGCCAGCGCGCGCCCGTGCACCCCGTGGAAGCCGTAGCAGGTCGTATAGGCCGGAATGCGCGAGGAGCAGCCGATGCCCGAGACCACAGCCACGTTCTCGGGGCGCAGCGCGAGGGCAGCGAGCGCGCGCGTGATCGAGGCGAGCACCGTATAGTCGCCACACCCCGGGCACCACACGGGTTTGTAGTCGGACTTGAAGTCCTGCGCGGTGAGCGCGGGAGCGACGGCCGGGGCGTTCATGCGCGGCTCCATTTCACGAGCGTCTCGTGGATTTCGTTCGGCCGGATCGGCAGTGGCCCGGGCCGGCGCAGGCTGTGCACCTCGCCGGGCAGCTCGTACTCGGCCTTCAAGTAGCGGTAGAACTGGCCGCTGAAGCTCTGCTCGACCACCAGCACGCGCTTCACGCCGGCGAGCGCCTGCTTGAGGCGCTCGGGCTGCGCGGGCGCGAGCAGGCGCAGCGACACGAGGCGCGCCGTGACGCCGTCGGCCTTCGCGCGCGCGAAGGCTTCGCGCACCGGCGCGGTACACGAGCCCCAAGTGAGCACGGCGATTTCGCCTTCGCCCTCCAGGCTCGCCCAGTGCTCGCCGCAATCGAGCGACGCCAGCTTGCGCTGGCGCTTCTCGAGCTGCGCCAGGTGATCGGTCGCCTGCGAGGAGGGCGTGCCGCGCTCGTTGTGCTCCAGGCCGTCGGCAGTGTAAGTGACGCCAGGCGTACCCGGGATCGCCATCGGCGAGACGCCCGAGGCGGTGAGCGCGTAGCGCTTGTAATCGGGGGCGTGCGGGCTCGCGCGCAGTCGCGCGCCGTCAAACGCGGTGTCGCGCGGGCGCTCGACGATCGCGCGCGCCTGCCCGAGGTACTGGTCCGAGAGCACGATCGCGGGCGTTTGCACGCGCTCGGCGAGGCTCACGGCCCACTGGGTTGCGGCCATGCAGTCGGCGACCGAATTGGGCGCGACCACGATGTGCGGCGCGTCGCCGTGCATGCCGTACAGCGCGATGTTCAAGTCGGCCTGCTCGGTCTTGGTGGCGATGCCGGTCGAAGGACCGGTGCGCATCACGTCCACCACCACGATCGGGATCTCGGCGGTCACGCCCAGCCCGAGCGCCTCGATCATCAGCGAAAGCCCGGGACCCGAGGTCGCGGTGAGCGAGGGCACGCCGCCGTAGGAAGCGCCGAGGATCATGTTGATCGACGCGAGCTCGTCCTCGGCCTGCACCAGCGCGCCGCCGACCTTGCTGAGCGCCGGCGACATCCATTCGAGCAGCTCGGTGGCCGGCGTGATCGGGTATGCCGCGACGAAGCGCACGCCGCCGCGCAGCGCGCCGTAGCCCGCCGCTTCGTTGCCGCTGATCAGCCAGCGCTTGCCGGAGGCAGCGGGCGGCGCCAGACGCAGCGCCTGGCCGATTCCCGCGGCCTGCGCCATGCCGAGCTTCATCGCGGCGAGGCTCGCGGCAAGCGCGTCTCCGCCTTTCTTCGTCGCCCGCGTCACGGCGTGCGCGAGCGAGGCTCCGGGCAGGCCCATCAGCCCGCCGAGCAGGCCGAGCGCGACCATGTTCGGCCAGCCGCCGGTCACCGTCTTGGCCAGCGCCTTGAGCTCGACCGGCGCGTAGCGCGCACCGCTGCGCGTGAATGTCTCGGGCGGCTCGCCCTGCGCGGGATCGCCAACGAGCAGGCTCGCCGCGTCGAGCGGGATCTCGGAGGCGAAGCGCCCCACGTTCTGCCAGTCGATCGCGACCAGCGCATGAAAGCGGTCGTCCTGGCTGTCGGTGGCGTAAGTCGACACCCTCACCATGGCCGCCGCCTCGCCGCCGCGGATCTGGGGGCCGCTGGTGCGCGTCATCAGCCCGTAGTAGCCGGCGTGGGCGGCCGCTTCGAGCAGCATGTTGCCGGCGGTCATCACGCCCGCGCCGCCCGAGCCGGCGAGCGCCACCGAGACGCTGCTGCGCTCTCGGGCGCCTTGCTTTGCATCGCTCATGCAACACCTCCTGGATCGGCATGCTCGCGCAACGAAGCGCGAATTCCTTGCTCTGGATCAAATCGCGCTCGCATGCGGGGCGTAAAAAGAGCACTCATGCAGGGGTTCGGAACGTTGACGTCGCGGCGCTTCCGGGCTAAATTGGTAATGTGGTACTTGAATACCACAATAGGTCAAAACGCGGCGCAGGGCAAGTGGAGGAGCGGACATGGCGGCAGCGATCCACGCGCAACGCTGGCTGATGACGGCGCCCAAGGCGCCGCTGGTGCTTGAAGCCTTCGATGCCGCGCCGGGCGCGGGCGAAGTGGCGGTGAGCGTGGCGGGCTGCGGCGTGTGCCACACCGATCTCGGCTACTTCTACGACGGTGTGCGCACCAATCACCCGCTGCCGCTCGCGCTCGGTCACGAGGTCTCCGGTCGCGTCGTCGCCGCCGGGGCAGGGGCGGAAACCTGGCTCGGCAAGGCGGTGATCGTTCCGGCCGTGCTCCCGTGCGGCGAATGCGAGCTGTGCAAGCGGGGGCTCGGCACCATCTGCCGCGGGCAGAAGATGCCGGGCAACGACATCCAGGGCGGCTTCGCCTCGCACATCGTCGTGCCGGGGCGCGGCCTGTGCGAGGTGGATGAAAAGCGGCTCTCTACGGCAGGTCTCGAGCTGGCCGAAGTGTCGGTCGTCGCCGACGCGCTCACCACTCCGTATCAGGCGGTGCGGCGCGCGGGCGTCGCACCGGGAAGCCTGGCGGTGGTCGTCGGCGCCGGCGGCGTCGGCGGCTATTGCGTGCAGGTCGCGAGCGCCTTCGGCGCGAAGGTCGTCGCGATCGACGTGGACGGCGCCAAGCTCGCGGCGCTCGAGCCCTACGGCGCGGCGCTCACGCTGAACGCCAGGGCGCAGGAGCAGAAGGCGCTCAAGTCCGCAATCTCCGAGTTCGCCAAGCAGAACGGCCTGCGTCCGACCGAGTGGGTCATTTTCGAATGCTCGGGTACTGCCGCGGGCCAGGCGACCGCCTGGGGCATGCTCGTGCACGGCGCGACGCTCGCCGTGGTCGGCTTCACGATGGACAAGGTCGAGGTTCGGCTATCGAACCTGATGGCGTTCGATGCGCGCGCGCTCGGCAACTGGGGCTGCCCGCCGGAGCAGTACCCGGCGGCGCTCGACCTGGTGCTCGCTGGCAAGGTCAAGGTCAAGCCCTTCGTCGAGCCGCGGCCGCTGAAGGATATCAACCGCGTTTTCGAGGCGGTGCATCACCGCGAGATCGCCAAGCGCGCGGTGCTCGTTCCCTAGGAGAACAGTCATGGAGGCGAAGGTGCACGTTCTGAAGAATCACGACCTGGCCGAGATCGGCGTACCGGGCGTGAAGATCGAGAAGCGCCCGGCGAAGACGCCGGATGGAAAGGTTGCGGCGGGTCTGTACAACGCGTGGATCTGGCTCGACAACCCGCAGCAGTTCAACTCCTATACCACCGAAATGGTGAAGGGCGTCATCCTTGCCTTCCGCGCGGCGTCCAACGCGCGCGACGTGAGCTCGGTCGTGTTCACCGGCGTCGGCGACAAGGCGTTCTGCACCGGCGGCAACACCAAGGAATACGCCGAGTACTACGCCGGGCGCCCGCAGGAATACCGCCAGTACATGCGGCTGTTCAACGACATGGTCTCCGCCATCCTCGCCTGCGACAAGCCGGTGATCTGCCGCGTGAACGGCATGCGCATCGGCGGCGGACAGGAGATCGGCATGGCCTGCGACTTCTCCGTCGCGCAGGACCTGGCGCGCTTCGGCCAGGCCGGGCCGAAGCACGGCTCGGCGCCGATCGGCGGCGCGACCGACTTCTTGCCGGTCGTGATCGGAGCGGAGCGCTCGATGGCCGCCTGCGTGCTGTGCGAGCCGTTCTCGGCCCACAAGGCGTACTACTGGGGCATCCTGAGCGACATCGCGCCCGCATTGAAGGTCGAAGGCAAATTCGTCGCCAACCCGCTGGTCGAAACCGCGCGCGCGTTCGACGAGTACGGCCGCCTCGCGTTCGGCGAATCGAAGACCGGCGACGCGCTCAAGGCCGGCAAGGCGCTGATGGCGAAAGGCACGGTCGATCTGTCGCTGCTCGACGCCAAGGTCGAGGAGCTGTGCGCCAAGATCCTGCTTACCTTCCCCGACTGCACCACCAAGACGATCGAAGAGCTGAGAAAGCCCAAGCTCGAGGCCTGGAACCGCAACAAGGAAGACGCGCGCGCCTGGCTCGCGCTGAACATGGTGACCGAGGCGCGCGCCGGGTTCACCGCCTTCAACGAGGGCAGCAAGGACGACCGCGAGGTGGACTTCGTGCTCCTGCGCCAAAAGCTCGCCGCGGGCGAGAGCTGGGTCGGCCCGCTGCACGACGCGATCCAGCCCAAGGCGAAGCGCAAGGGCTGACGATGAGCGAAACGCCGCTCAAGGCCTGGATCGAGCGCGAAGGCGCGCTGCTGCGGCTGCGCCTCGCGCGCCCGAAGGCGAACATACTCGATGCGGCGATGATCGCCGCGCTCGAGCGCGCGTTCGCAGAGCACGCAGGCAATAGCGGCGTGCGCGGCGTGCTGATAGATCACGAGGGCCCGCACTTCTCCTTCGGCGCGAGCGTCGAAGAGCACCTGCCGGCAAGCTGCGCGGCGATGCTGAAAGGCTTGCATGCGCTCCTCGCGCGGATGCTCGCCTGGCCCGCGCCGATCCTCGTCGCCGCGCGCGGCCAGTGCCTGGGCGGCGGGCTGGAGTTCGCCTGCGCCGGCAACCTGATCTTCGCCGCGCGCGACGCGCAGCTCGGCCAGCCCGAGATGAAGCTCGGGGTATTCGCGCCCGCGGCTTCCGTTCTCCTGCCGGCGCGCGTCGGCCAGGCGCGCGCCGAGGACCTCCTCCTGTCGGGCCGCTCGATCGACGCGCCGACCGCGCTCGCCTGGGGTCTAGCCTGCGAGGTCGCAGACGACCCGGTCGCCGCCGCGCTCGCGTACTTCGACGCGCATCTGGCAGGCAAGAGCGCGAGCTCGCTCGCCTTCGCGCTGCGCGCGGCGCGCGCACCGCTCGCGGACGCCGCCAAGCGACGCTTCGCCGAAGTCGAAGCGCTCTACCTCGGGGGCTTGATGCGCACGCGCGACGCGCTGGAAGGACTGCAGGCATTCATGGACAAGCGCACACCGAAATGGGAGCACCGATGAGCCTGAAAGACGTGGTCGGGCGCTGCGAGGCGCTCTTCGAGGACCTGAACTTCAACGCGGTCAAGCAGTGGAAGGCGGCCGCGCCCGGTCGCAAGGCGATCGGCTACATGCCGATCTACGTGCCGCGCGAGCTAGTGCACGCGGCCGGAATGCTGCCGGTCGGCATCTTCGGCGGCGGCGACCAGATCGAGGTGATCCAGGGCGACGCGTACTACCAGAGCTACATCTGCCGCATCCCGCGCTCGACGATCGAGCTGGGGCTCACCGGTCGCCTCGACTGCCTCGACGGCATGCTGTTTCCCTCGATCTGCGACGTGATCCGCAACCTCTCCGGCATGTGGCAGATCATGTTCAAGGACAAGTACGTGCGCTACGTCGACGTGCCGCAGAACTACGACGATTCGATCGGCGGCGATTTCTACGTTCACGAGATGCAGCAGATCCGCGAGGACCTCGCGAAGTTGCGCGGCAAGCCGATCACCGACGACGAGCTGCGCGCCTCGATCGCGGTGTACAACGAAAACCGCAAGGCGGTCGAGGAGCTGTACGCCTACCGCGCGCAGAAGCCCTGGCAGGCGCCGACCTCCGAGGTGTACCTGGTGCTGCGCGCCGGGCTCGTGCTGCCGCCCGAGGAGCACACCCCGCTCGTGCGAGAGTACCTCGCGTCCGCGCAAGCCGAGAAGCGGCCGCAGCGCGACAACGCGCGCGTCGTGCTAACCGGCTCGTTCTGCGAGCAGCCGCCGCTTTCCCTCATCAAGTCGATCGAGATGGCCGGCTGCTATATCGTCGACGACGACTTCGTCCTGGTCACCCGCTGGCTGCGCGAGCCGGTGCCGAGCACGGGCGAGCCGCTCGAGGCGCTGGCGAAAGCATTCCTGCACCACTCGGTGCAGTCCTCGCCGAAGTACGACGAGAAGAAGGAGGACAAGGGCAAGTTCCTGCTGCACCAGTACAAGACGCGCGGTGCCGAGGGCGTCATCTTCGCCGCACCGTCGTTCTGCGACCCGGCGCTGCTCGAGAGGCCGATGCTGCAGGAGGTGCTCGCCAAACAGAAGATCCCGTATACGGCGTTCAAGTACGCCGAGAACACCGGCCAAATGGCTCCGATCCGCGAGCAGGCCGGTACTTTCGCAGATTCGATCAAGCTCTGGAGCGCCGCATGACCACGCCCGCGATGCAGCCGCAAGCCCCGACCAAGGCCAAGCCCGCCGTCCAGAAAGAGGACGCGATGTGGCTGCAGAAGGAACTGATCAACCGCAACTACCACGAGCTCGCGACCGCGCACCAGGCCGGGCGCAAGGTCTCGGCCACCTTCGTGCCGGGCAACCTGAACGAGCTGCTGATGTGCTTCGACTT
This sequence comes from Burkholderiales bacterium, assembly GCA_035624235.1. Classification (GTDB taxonomy): domain Bacteria; phylum Pseudomonadota; class Gammaproteobacteria; order Burkholderiales; family SG8-39; genus DAHVFK01. The sequence goes on from DASPRX010000126.1 coordinate 23,501, forward strand.
CGCGCGCAGCCTGCCGGAGACCAATGCGCTGCAGAACGGCATGCGCAAGAAGTCCGGCAAGATGATCATGGACGCCGAGCGCGACGGGCACTCGGAAGACGTGTGCACCTACGTCAAGGCCGACCTCGGCATGATGCTGCAGGGCGAAGTCGGGCCGACCGGCGATCCCTTGCCGCGCCCGGACGTCCTACTGCTGTCCTACACCGGCTGCTTCACCTTCATGAAGTGGTTCGAGCTGGTGCGGCAGAAATACGACTGCGAGACGGTCATGCTGCACGTTCCCTACCAGGGCGACGGCAAGATCTCGCCGAGCATGCGCGACTACGTCGTCAAGCAGCTGAAGGAGAAGGTCATCCCGACGCTCGAGCGCATCTCGGGCGTCAAGTTCGACATCGACCGCCTGCGCCAGTACATGCGCGAA
>DASPRX010000264.1:0-6954 GCA_035624235.1 Burkholderiales bacterium
CCCGTCGCCGAGCGCGCGCTTCACGTACTGCAGCAGGCCGCGCTCGGTCTGCGCGTGCACCTTGGTGATCACCGAGATGAGCGAGCGCGTCTTGGGATCGAGCTTGCTGCCCGCCTCCTTGAGGAAGCGGAAGTAGTAACCCATCGCCTCGGGCCGCGCCTTGAGCAGGTAGCTGAGCGCGTCGCTCATCGTCGCTAGCCCGTGCTCCAGGCGCGCGGCCGCCGCATGCCCGCGATCTTGCACGCCTGGCGCACGTAGCCGTAGGGAAAGAGCTCGAACAGCTTGGCGCGCGCCGCGGCGCCCAGCGCGAGCTCCTCGGCGAGGTGGCGGATCACGTAGCGCGCGTCGGGCGCGATCTGGCGCAGGTCCAGGTAGCGCCGCATGAACTCGATCACCTGCCAGTGCTGCCGGCCGAGCTGCAGGTTCTCGCGCCGCGCGAGCTCTTCGGCCACCGGCTCGCTCCAGTCGCCCGGATCGACGAGATAGCCCTCGTCGTCCGTATCGATCGTCCGGCCTTCGATGTGGATTGCCACCGACCCGCCCCGCGCGTTTGCAGGCGGGACGTATACCACGAAAAAAAAGAAGCCCTCACCCCCCTTTCGGGTAGGTGAGGAAAAGAACCCGGGACCGGGGTAGGAAGGAAGGAGGACCCCGGTCCCAGGGTGTTGCTCAATCCGATTTCTGCTGATCGTCCGTCTTCTTGTCTTCGTCGTCCTGCACGTTGTTTTCGTCCTTCTTCTGCTGGTCCTTGTCTTCGTCGTCGGCTACAACGGTGCCGGCCGGCGCCTTGATGGCGCTGGTGGCGAAGGCGTGGCTGAAGGTGAACGCGAACAGGGCTGCGAACAGTGCGGCAAACAGTTTTTTCATGTGAACTCCTGGCGGTTGCGGGTGGGGTTGCGGTTGGGGTTACTCGGTCGGCTACTTCTCTTCTTTCTTGTCTTCGGCGGCGGCCGGCTGATCGTCGCCTTTCTTTTCTTCCTCCGCGGCCGCAGCGGGCGCTGCCGGCGCGGCGGCCTGCTGCGCCGGCTGCGCCGGGGCGGTGCTCGCCGCGGGGGCGGCGGGCTTGGATTCGGTCGAACTCTCGTCGCCGCAAGCGGCCAGGCCGGCCACCGCGAGCGCGGCGAGTATGAGCTTCACTTTCATTGCAAGGCTCCCAAGTAGAAATTCACTACAGTGGCGAAACCGCATTACAACGCGGCGCTGTAACCGAGGGATTGCAGGACGGCGCCGTTTTATTGCGTAACATGTCGGCTCCGCGGCTGCGTTACATGCCGTTACTTGCCGCTTCGCCGCCTGCGGTATAAAGCGTCGCCATGGAACAACAGGACCACGCGCTGGTCGTCGACGACGATGCCGAGATCCGCAAGCTGCTCGCGGCGTACCTGGCGCGCCAGGGTTTCCGCGTGTCGCTGGCGCGCGACGGGCGCGAAATGCGCCAGGCGCTGGAAAAGAACCGCCCGGACATCGTGGTGCTCGACATCATGCTGCCCGGCGAGGACGGGCTGTCGCTATGCCGCGACCTGCGCATGAAGTCGAATATCCCGGTCATCATGCTCACCGCGCGCGGCGAGGAGCTCGACCGCATCATCGGCATCGAGATGGGCGCCGACGACTACCTCGCCAAGCCGTTCAGCCCGCGCGAGCTGCTGGCGCGCATGAAAGGCGTGCTGCGCCGCGCGCGCGCGCTGCCGCCCGAGCGCGCCGATGGCCACCGCGTGCGCTTCGCCGGCTGGACGCTCGACCTCGCGGCGCGCCACTTGGTCGGGCCCGACGGCGTCGTGGTGCCGCTCGGCGGCACCGAGTTCCGCCTGCTGTCGGCGTTCGTCGAGCATCCGAACCGCGTGCTCGACCGCAATCAGCTGATGGACCTCACGCTCGGGCGCGAGGCGACGCCGCTCGACCGCTCGATCGACGTGCAGGTGAGCCGCCTGCGCCAGCGCCTGCGCGACGACGCGCGCGAGCCGCGCATCATCAAGACGGTGCGCAACGGCGGCTACGTGCTGGCAGCCACGGTAGAGCGGCTCGCCTGATGCGCCTGGTGCCCGGGTCGCTCTTCGGGCGGACCATGCTGGTGCTTGCCGCCGGGCTGCTGCTCGCGCAGCTGGCGACCGTGCTGATAAACGTAATGGACCGCGGCAGCGCGGTATACCGCCTCGCCTCGCAGCAGGTTGCGATCCGCATCGCCGAGGCGGCCAAGCTGCTGAACCGCGTGCCGGCCGCCGACCGGACCTGGGTGCTCGAGGAGATGAACCACCGCGACCTGCGCATCCTGCTGAGCGCCAAACCGATCGTCGTGCCGCGCGGCCCGGACGAGCTCAATCCCTACGAACGCGCTTTCGCCGAGTCCGTGCAGCGCAACATCGGCGCCCCCTGGCACACCGACGTGGAGATCACCACGCGCCTGCGCTCTGTGCGTCCGTCGCCGGAGGACAGCGATCTGGGAACGCCGCTCGAGCAGTGGTTCGGGCGCAATTTCTATTTCCTGCTGCCGGACACCTTCACCATGGTCACCCAGATCCAGCTGCAGGACGGCGGCACCGCGGTGTTCTATGCGCGCGTTCCGCAGGAGCGGCTCACGCGCCTGCAGGCTCTGCTGCCGCGCCTGATCCTGACGCTCGCCATCGTCATCGCGCTCGCGGCCGTCGTCGTGGGAATGATGACGCGCCCGCTGGCGCGCCTGGCGCAGGCCGCCGATGCGCTCGGCGCCGATCCGGAAGGGCCTGCGCTCAGGATAAGCGGACCGCGCGAGGTCGCGAGCGTGGTCGAGGCCTTCAACCGCATGCAGGCGCAGGTGCGCGGCTACGTGCACGAGCGCGCCAGCCTGCTCGGCGCGATCTCGCACGACCTGAAGACGCCGATCACGCGCATGCGCCTGCGGGCCGAGATGATGCCGGAGGGCGAGCTGCGCGAAAAGTTCGTGCGCGACCTCGGGGAGATGGAGGCGATGGTCGGCTCGACGCTCGAATTCTTCAGCAGCCTGGGCAAGGACCCCGAGCGCCAGCCGGTGGACGTCGCCGCGCTGGTCGAGGGCCTGTGCGAGGACTGGCGCGAGACCGGCGCCGAGACCTCGATCAGCGGCGCGCCGCGCGCGCCCTATCCCGCGCACCCGCAGTCTCTGCGCCGCTGCCTGAACAACCTGATCGAGAACGCGCTGCGCTACGGCGCTCGCGCCGACGTGTCGATCGAGGACGACGAGCGCACGCTGCGCATCGCGGTGCGCGACCAGGGACCCGGCATCCCGTCGGACCAGCTCGAGCGCGTGTTCGAGCCCTTCTTCCGCCTGGAGGCCTCGCGCAGCCGCGAGAGCGGCGGCGTCGGCCTGGGCCTGAGCATCGCGCGCAATATCGCGCGCTGGCACGGCGGCGACGTGACACTGCGCAACGCGCACGAGGGCAAGGGCCTGATCGCCGAGCTCGCGCTGCCGCGCCGGCCGCGGGCGCAGGCCTGATCAGCCGAACAGGTCGGCGACTTCGCGCGCGGGGGCGAGCGCGCCGGCGCGCACGCCGAGCAACCGCAGGCGGCGCTCGAGCGGCACGCGCTTCAGGCACTCGCCCGCCGCGCGGCGGATGTCGCGCGCGTCATCGGTGTGCGCTTCCAGCGTCATCTCGCGCGTCACGGTCGCGAAGTTGTAGTAGCGCAGCTTGATGCCGATGCAGCGCCCGCGGTAGCCCTTGCGCTTCAGATCCTCGGCCAGCCGCTCGCACAGGCGCGTGAAGATCTCCGACAGCGCCGCGCGGTCGCGGCGCGCGTGCAGGTCGCGCTCGAAGGTGGTCTCGCGGCTGAGCGACTTCGGCTCGCGCTCGGTCACCAGCGGCCGCTCGTCGCGCCCGTGCGCAGCCTCGTGCAGCCAGGCGCCCATCGCGCGCCCGAAGCGCTCGACGAGCAGCCACGGGTCGGCCGCGGCGAGCTCGCCGATCGTGCGGATTCCGAGCGCTTCGAGCCTGGCGCCCGCTTTCGGGCCGATGCCATTGATGCGCCGCGCGGGCAGCGGCCAGATGCGTGCCGTGAGCTCGCCCTCGCCGATGAGCGTCAGGCCGTCGGGCTTGTCGAGCTCGGAGGCGATCTTGGCGAGCAGCTTGTTCGGCGCGATGCCGATCGAGCAGGACAGACCGGTCGCTGCGCGCACCGCGTCCTTGAGCTCGTGCGCGATCTGCTCGGGCGCCTGCGCGAAGGGCGTGAGATCGATGTAGATCTCGTCGATGCCGCGGTCCTCGATGGCCGGCGCGATGCGCGCCACGGCCTGCTTGAACAGGCGCGAGACCCTGCGGTACTCGTCGAAGTCGGAGGGCAGCAACACCGCCTGCGGGCACAGCCCTGCGGCGCGCGCGAGCGCCATGCCCGAGCGTAGCCCGAAGGCGCGCGCTTCGTAGGTGGCGGTGGTGATCACGCCGCGCCCCGAGTACTCGGCGAGCCGCGCGTGGCCGCGCCGACCGCCGACCACCAGCGGCAGACCGCGCAGCTCCGGGTGGCGCAGCAGCTCGACCGACGCGTAGAACGCGTCCATGTCGAGATGCGCGACCCGCCGCCGGGAGGCCTTATCGAAGGTCATGAGAAACTGATGAACGAGTGTACGCGCTTCGTTGTAGCCTTGAGCGCATGAAGCTCTGCATCGTATCCGACAGCCACGATCGCGCCGACGCGCTCGCGCAGGCCGTGCGCGAGGCGAAGGCCGCGGGCGCTGAAGCCGTCATCCATTGCGGCGATCTGATCGGCGCGCAGACGGTCAAGGCGGCGCTCGCCCACGGCCTGCCCGTACATTTGATCCACGGCAACAATATCGGCGATTTCCAGGCGCTGCATTTCCAGATGGGCAAGAGCGGCGGGCTGCTCACCTACCACGGCGCCGACGCGCGCCTCGAGCTCGCGTCCCGGCGGATCTTCGTGGTTCACTACCCGGAGTACGGCCATGCCATGGCCTGTACCGGGGACTGGGACCTCGTGTGCTGCGGCCACTCGCACGTCGCGGCGGTCGAGCAGGTGGCCAACGTGAAGGGCGGCCGCACCTGGCTCGTCAATCCCGGCACGGTGGCAGGGCTCGCGGCCCCGGCGACCTGGGCGCTGGGCGACCTCGCGGCCATGCGCTTCGAAATATTCTCTATGGCGGCATAGCTCTTTTTTTCCGCCGGCCGCTCCGCCGGGGGCCTAAAATGGCCGCCTCCAGGGAGGAGCCATTCCGTGCTAACCAGCAATCCGTTCGCCGGACTCGCGGCGTCCATCTCGCCCGCGGTCATGCAGTGCTACGTCATCCTCATGGTCGTTCTCGTGGTGGTGGGGACGTTTGCCGACGTCGTGCACAAGGGGAGCGCCAGGTACTTTTTCGAGAACTGGCGCAAGTCGAGGAAGAAGAAGGGAGCGAAGCAGGTGGGCGGCGGCGAGCTGCTGTCGATCGCCGTGCAGACCGCGGTCGTAGACGTCGCGGCCTCCGGCGAGTTCTGCAACCCGCGCCGGCGGATTTCGCACCTGCTCGGGATGTACGGCTTCGTGCTCTACGTCATCGCTACCGCCGTGATGGTGTTCGATGCCTCGGCGGGCGCGATCTGGGCGCAGCTGTGGTGGCTCGGCGGGCTGATGGTCTGCCTCGGCGGCTACTGGTTCTGGTTCTTCATCCGCGTCGACGTCGCCGCCGAGGGACTGTCGCCGTTGCGCTTCATGAAGGCGGACCTGTTCGTCGTTTCGCTCGTGGGCAGCGTCACGCTCGGCCTGATCTGGGCGGCGGCCGGCGGCGGGGCGGGCGTGCTCTTCGGCCTGTACATCCTCGCGACGACCGTGCTGTTCGGATCGGTGTTCTGGTCGAAGTTCGCCCACATGTTCTACAAGCCTGCGGCCGCGTTCGAGAAAAGAGTAACCAAGGCCAACGGCACGGCCGAGAACTTGCCGACGCAGACCCGTGACGAGCCCGAACAACAGCAAAGACACTCCATGCAACTGTTGCGAAACGCTCCGATGGACATGGGGCTTGGCATCAAGCGCGAAGCGCCTCGCCACTATTAGATAGATAAGGAGCCGGACTTATGCCTACCTTCGTCTACATGACAAGGTGCGACGGATGCGGACACTGCGTCGACATCTGTCCGTCGGACATCATGCACATCGATAAGACCTATCGCCGTGCCTACAACATCGAGCCGAACATGTGCTGGGAGTGCTACTCCTGCGTCAAGGCTTGCCCGATGCATGCGATCGATGTGCGCGGCTACGCCGACTTTGCCCCGCTGGGCCACAGCGTTCGCGTCCACCGCGACGAACAGAAAGGCACGATCGCCTGGAGGATCAAGTTCCGCAACGGTACGGAAAAGAACTTCCTGTCGCCCATCACCACCAAGCCCTGGGGGACGGCGATCCCGCAGCTCAAGAATGTTCCCGGTCCCAGCAAAGAAATGCGCGACGGTCAGCTGTTGTACAACGAGCCGAAATGGATTCGCATGGATGACGGCGGCTTGCATACGCTTCAGTCCGCCGGCCTCAAATTGAAGAAGGGCGTGTACTACTGATATGGCTCACAAAACGATCATCGAAGACGGCATCGACATTCTGGTCGTCGGTGCGGGTCTTGGCGGCACGGGTGCCGCCTGGGAGGCGAGATTCTGGGGTCAGAACAAGAAGATCGTCATTGCCGAGAAGGCCAACATGGATCGCTCCGGCGCGGTCGCGATGGGTCTGTACGCCATCAACTGCTACCTGGGCACCCGCTGGGGCGAAAATAAGCCCGAGGACCATGTGCGCTACGCTCGCATCGACCTGATGGGGCTGGTGCGGGAAGACCTGTTGTTCGACATGGCCCGTCACGTCGACTCCACGGTGCATCAGTTTGAAGAGTGGGGCCTGCCCATCATGAAGGACCCGAAAACCGGGCGCTACCTGCGTGAAGGGCGATGGCAGATCATGATTCACGGCGAATCCTACAAGCCCATCGTGTCCGAGGCCGCCAAGAAATCGGCGGACAAGGTCTTCAAC
>DASPRX010000276.1:0-4997 GCA_035624235.1 Burkholderiales bacterium
GAGTACCTGGAGCAGGTGGGCGACCCGGCCACCGAGCTGCCGATCGGCAAGACGCGCGAGAACCTGAAGGCGGCGGTGGCGGGGGAGACGCACGAGTACACCGACATGTACCCGGGCATGGCGAAGATGGCGCGCCAGGAGAAGTTCGACGAGATCGCGGACTGGTTCGAGACGCTGGCCAAGGCCGAGCGCTCGCACGCCAACCGCTTCCAGAAGGCGCTCGACGCGCTGCAGGACTAAGCACGAAGGCGGCGGCGCGGGAGGGCGGCGCGGGCCGCGCCTCCCGCTTGCCATTGGGAGATGCGAAATGACACGCATTGCACGAGACTCGCTGCTCACGCTCGAGGACTACGCTCGCCAGCGCAAGGAGTTCCGCGCCAAGGTGATCGCGCACAAGAAGCTGCGCACGGTCGCCCTAGGCGCGCACGTGACGCTTCAGTTCGAGGACGAGCTGACGATTCGCTACCAGGTCCAAGAGATGCTGCGCATCGAGCGCATCTTCGAGGACGAGGGCATCCGCGGAGAGCTGGACGCGTACAACCCGCTGATACCGGACGGCAGCAATCTCAAGGCGACCATGATGATCGAGTACCCGGACCCGGCCGAGCGCCAACGCATGCTGGCCCGCCTGAAAGGCGTCGAGGATCGCGTCTGGATTCAGGTCGAGGGATGCGAACGCGTATACGCGATCGCGGACGAGGACCTAGAGCGGGAGAACGAGACCAAGACCTCCTCGGTACACTTTCTGCGCTTCGAGCTAAGCGAAGAGATGCGCAAGGCGCTCAAATACGGTGTTGCGCTCGGCATGGGTGTCGACCATCCCGAATACCGCGCCACGCTGGACAGCGTGCCGCCCGAGATCCGGGCGTCCTTGGCGGAAGACCTCCTCTAGGCGCGCGGTGCGCAGGCTCGTCGCCCTCGCTCTGTGCGCGCTGCTTGGCTGCGCCGGAAGTCCGCCCGCGCCGATGAAGAGCGACTGGCAGGTCGAGCAGGAAAAGCGCGATTGGCTCGAACATGCCCCGGCGGCGCTGCCGCCGTTTCCCAAGACGGATCATCTGCTCGAGTTCGATGTCGCCGCGGTGACGAGCTTCCGCTTCTTCATCGACGCGTCCACGCTTAGCGTCGGGTCCGACGGCGTCGTGCGCTACGTGCTCGTAGCGCGCAGTCCGAGCGGCGCGCAGAACGTGAGCTACGAAGGCATCCGCTGCAAGGGCGCGAGCTACCGCTTGTACGCCACGGGGCGGCGCGACGGCACCTGGACCGCGTCGCGCGACGACAGCTGGCGACCGATCAGGCACGAGCCGATCGACTGGCGCCGCGCATTGAGCGACGACTACTTCTGCCCGCGCGGCGGCATGATCGCTTCGGCCGCGGAGGGGATCGATGCGCTCAAACGCGGCGGCAATCCCGCCGCGGCCGGGGATTCGCGGCCGACCAGCGGCAACTAGAGCAGCACCAGATTGTCGCGGTTGATGAGCTCAGGCTCGTCGACGTAGCCGAGGATTCCCTCGATGTCGGCGGAAGGCCGGCGCATGATGAGCCGAATCTCCTTGGCGGAATAGTTCACCAGACCGCGTGCCATCTCGTGTCCGTCGGGATCCACGCAGGCGACGACCTCGCCGCGCTCGAAGCTGCCGCTCGCTTCCGTCACGCCGATCGGCAGAAGGCTCTTTCCGTCGCGCACCAGGGCCGTCACCGCGCCCGCGTCGAGCATCAGCCGGCCGGCGACGGTAAGGTGGTCGGCGAGCCACTGCTTGCGCGCAGCGAGCGGGACCGTCTTCGCGACGAGCAGGGTGCCGACGCGCTCGCCATGTGCCAGTCGCAACAGCACGTCAGGCTCGCGCCCGGATGCGATCACGGTGTGCGCGCCGCTGCGGGCTGCGCGCCGCGCTGCGAGCACCTTGGCGATCATTCCGCCTTTGGCGTGAGCGCTTCCGGCGCCTCCGGCAATGCGCTCCAGGCGCGCATCGCCCGCCTCCGCGTGCTCGATCAGGCGCGCATTCGGGTTGCGCCGCGGGTCGGCGTCGTACAGGCCGGCCTGATCCGTCAGGATGATGAGGGCCTCGGCTTCGATAAGGTTCGCTACCAGCGCGCCCAGGGTGTCGTTGTCGCCGAACTTGATTTCGTCGGTGACCACGGTGTCGTTCTCGTTGATCACCGGGATGACGCCTAGCTGCAACAGCGTACGCAGGGTCGAGCGGGCATTCAGATAGCGCTGCCGATCCGCCAGGTCCGCGTGCGTGAGCAGGATCTGCGCGGTCGACAAGCCGTGCTCGCGGAAGCACGTCTCGTAGCACTGAATCAGGCCCATCTGCCCGACCGCGGCCGCCGCCTGCAACTCGTTCATGGCGTGCGGCCGGCGCGTCCAGCCCAGGCGCTGCATGCCTTCCGCGATCGCGCCGCTCGATACGAGTACGCAGCGCTTGCCGAGCTGATGCAGCCGCGCGAGCTGCGCGGCCCAGCGCGCGATCGCCTCGACGTCGAGGCCGCGGCCGTCGTTGGTGACAAGGGAACTGCCGACCTTCACCACCCAGGTCGTGGCAGTCGCGATCGGCCCGGTCATCGCGGTCTCCTTCAGGCCGCGCGGCGCGTACGCGCGGCGGGATGCCTGCTGGCTGCGAGGAAACGCTGCGCGGCATTGCACACCTCCCGGCAGCCCTTCCCACTCAGCGCCGACACCGCGAACCAGGGCGCCTTCCAGCGCAGGCCGTTCAGTATGCGCCGAATACGCGCGTCGGCGTCTTCCGCCAGGTCGATCTTGTTGAACACCAGCCAGCGCGGCTTGCGGTACAGCGCCTCGTCGTATTTCTTCAGCTCTCTGGCGATCGCGCGCGCGTCGCGCACCGGGTCGGCGTGCTCGTCCAGCGGCACGATATCGACGATATGCAGCAGGAGTCGCGTGCGCGCCAGGTGCCGCAGGAACTGGTGTCCGAGGCCGGCGCCTTCCGCCGCGCCCTCGATCAGGCCGGGAATATCGGCCAGCACGAAACTCGCGCCGCTCGCAACGCGTACGACCCCGAGCGAGGGGTTGAGCGTCGTGAACGGGTAGTCCGCCACCTTCGGGCGCGCGCTCGACACGGCACGGATGAAGGTGGACTTGCCCGCATTCGGCAGGCCGAGCAGACCGACATCGGCCAGGACGCGCAGCTCGAGCGCTAGCTCACGGTTCTCGCCGGGCTCGCCGCGGGTGAACTGGCGGGGTGCGCGGTTGACGCTCGACTTGAAGTGCAGATTGCCCAGGCCGCCCGCCCCGCCCTTGGCCAGCCGCACGCGCTCGCCGTTGTGGGCGAGGTCGGCGACCAGCTCGCCGCTGTGCAGATCGCGGATGATAGTGCCGACCGGCACGCGCAATTCGACGTCCGTGCCACCCTTGCCATAGCAGTCCGAGCCCTGGCCGCGCTCTCCATCCTGCGCCCGATGGATGCGTGCAAAGCGGTAATCGATGAGCGTGTTGATGTTGCGGTCCGCGATCGCGAACACGCTCCCGCCGCGGCCGCCGTCTCCGCCGTCCGGGCCGCCGCGCGGCACGTACTTCTCGCGCCGGAAGGAGGCGACGCCGTCGCCGCCCTTGCCCGCGTGTACTTCAATCCTCGCTTCGTCGATGAACTTCATGGCGTCATACAAACAAAAAAGCCCTACCGCGAACGATAGGGCTTTTCGCGGCCGGACCGGAGCTTAGGCCGGAATCACGCTCACGGTCTTCTTGCTGTCTTCGCCCTTGACCGCGTACTGCACAGTGCCGCCCGCCAGCGCAAACAGGGTGTGGTCGCGTCCGACGCCGACGTTGCTGCCCGCGCTGATGCGGGTGCCGCGCTGACGCACCAGGATCGCTCCCGGGCTGACCTGTTGCCCGCCGTAAACCTTCACGCCGAGCCTCTTCGCCTGCGAGTCGCGCCCGTTGCGCGAGCTGCCGCCTGCCTTCTTGTGTGCCATGGATTCGCGTCCTTCCGTCTCAGGCGCCGCCGACGATATCGTCGATGCGCACCTCGGTGTACGACTGGCGATGCCCCTGCGTCTTCGCGTAATGCTTGCGGCGACGCAGCTTGAAGATCTTCACCTTTTCGCCGCGCCCGTGCGCGAGCACCGTGGCTTGAACCTTGGCGCCGGCAACGAGCGGCGCGCCGACGCGCACCTGCTCGCCTTCGCCGACCATCAATACCTGGTCGAAAGAAATTGCCGCGCCGACGTCGGCGGGGAGAAGCTCGACGCGCAGCTGTTCGCCGGACTTGACCCGGTACTGCTTGCCGCCCGACTTGATGACCGCATACATGGGGAAATTTCCGTAGCTGGACCGCAAAGACTTGGAATTATAGGAGAATATGGCGCCCCGCGTCAAAGCGGGTTTGTCCATGGCCGCGATGCCGAGCATCCCCGCACTTGCCCCGGTCGCCGAGGATATGCGGCGCGTCGACGCGCTGATCCGCGAGCGGCTGCAATCCGACGTTCGGCTGGTCAGGCAGGTGGCCGAATACATAGTGGCCGGGGGAGGCAAGCGCCTGCGGCCGGCGCTGCTGCTGCTTGCCGCCGGCGCGCTCGGCTATCGCGGCAGCGCTCACACCGAGCTCGCGACGGTGGTCGAGTTCATCCATACCGCGACCCTGCTGCACGACGACGTGGTCGACACCTCCGAGCTGCGCCGCGGGCGCGAAACCGCGAATGCGGCCTTCGGCAACGCCGCATCCGTGCTGGTCGGCGATTTCCTCTACTCACGCGCCTTCCAGATGATGGTCCGCGTGGAAAACATGCGCGTCATGCAGGTGCTCGCCGACGCCACGAACACGATCGCCGAGGGCGAGGTTCTGCAGCTGATGAACTGCCATGATCCGGAGGTCGGCGAGCAGCGTTATCTGGAGGTGATCCGGCGCAAGACCGCCAAGCTGTTCGAGGCCGCCGCACGGCTCGGGGCAGTGCTCGCAGGCGCGCCGCAGGGCGTGGAGGAGGGGCTCGCGCGCTACGGGATGCATCTCGGCACCGCATTCCAGCTGATCGACGACGTG
>DASPRX010000278.1:0-4020 GCA_035624235.1 Burkholderiales bacterium
CCTGCACGCGGGGAACCCGAGCCGAGAGAGCGCTAAGCTCCGGTTCTCAGGAATCTCACGACGCCCGCCAGATCATGTTGCGCAGCGGGATCACGGTCTGGAAGACGCGGTAGCGGAAGCAGCGGTCCTGGCTGGTGACGCTCGCGATGTTGATCGCGGTGAAAGGGCTCGTCGCGCTGCCCGGCCAGGTGGGCATGGCCGTGGTCGCGTCGCAGTTCCCGCCCGACACCGAGGGCTTCTCGTAGTTGTCGATGCGCGAGAGCACGGCGACGCGCAGCGCGAGCACCTGCGACCAGTCCGCCGCGGTGACCGGCGCGACGTTGTCGAAGTTGTCGATGATGCCGTCGTTCGCCGCGTAGATCGTGTTGGTGACGGTGCCGTTGTTCACGCCGTTGTCTTTTCCGAACTGCGCGCGCAGATCGATGATGCCGCTCACCGCATCGAAGGTGCTCGTGCTGCCGGTGCTGGAGAGCGAATCGGTCGTGCGCAGGTTGCCCTTGAAGATCGAGAAGTTGCGCACGGTCGGCTGGCCGAGATTGAACACGAGGTCGTTCTTCGCGTAGCTCGGTAGCGAGCCGCCGCCGGGCGGGTTGTACTCGCCGCCCGCGCCGGGGGTGAAGTGCAGCTTCGATGCGGCCGACGTGACGTTGGTCAGCTTGCGCAGCGAGCAGGCCGGGGTGCCTGAGAGGTTCACCGCGAGCACCAGGTCGCCAGGGTTGAAGCCGTAGGTCCCGTCGACCGTGAAGTTGGTGTTGGAAGAACCCGTGGTGAGCGCCACCGGCGTGATTCGGCTGGCGGTGCTCGAGTACATCACCGTGATCTGGTCGGGCTGGCCGGCGGTGGTCGCGATCGCGACCGGCGCCAGGCCGATGTTCGGCAGCGTGCCGCCGAGGTTCGCCGAGTAGTTCGGCTGCACGTAGTAGCGTAGGTTGCCGCAGACGAAAGCGCGCGAGTCCGCGATGCCGTAGCCTGCGTGGCGCACGTCCCGCTGGATCGTGTGCAGCGCGATCGTCCCATTGGTTTGCGCGCCGCCTTCGCCCATCGTCGAGCGGTTGAACTTGTCGCTGGTCAGGTAGGCCTGCGTGATGATCAGGATGCCGATCAGGCCGATCCCCACCGCGACCAGCACCTCTACGAGGCTCATACCGAACTGTCTTGTCCGCATGATTTGGCTCATCGAAATTAGCCCGGGAACATTATGACTCGCCTCAGCCACGCCTCCAAATCTTGTAACGCTTTGTAATTCGTACATATTCGGCAAGAGAACCGTTCATCTGCGCAACAACCTGCATGGCTGGCGCCGCAGCGCGCGCCCTGGGGTCCGGCGCGACGGTTTGCATATCAAACTCGAGACTCTCGGCTACGATAGGGTCGTTTCGTTTTAGCTGGACCGGGGTTTGCCAGAGTCCTCAGAACACAGCATGAAGAGCACGTCCGCCGCATCGACTTTCGCTGACCGGCGGCAGTTCCTTCGACAGGTGGCCGGCCTCGCCCTTCTCGCGCCCGCCCTGAACGCGCATGCGGCCGACGTGTTCACGCGCGTCGCGGAGCCCGTGCAGCCGCCCGATTTCGCGCTCGAGGACAGCGCCGGGAAGACGTGGCGCTGCTCCGCGCTCAAAGGAAAGGTCGTGGTGATCAACTTCTGGGCGACCTGGTGCCCGCCGTGCAGGCGCGAGCTGCCGTCGCTTGAGGTGATGTACAAGGCGGTGGCCGCGAAGGGCGTGGTTGTTCTCGGCATCAATGCGGGGGAATCCTGGGACCAGGTCGCGGCGTTCGCGGCGGATTTCAAGCCGCCGCTGACGTTTCCGCTGCTGCTCGACAAGGACGGGAGCGTGATGCGCGACTGGCAGATCAAGGCATTGCCGACGACGTACGCCCTCGGCCGCGACGGACGGATCGCGCTGCGCGCGCTCGGGGGGCGCGATTTCAGCCAACCCGATGCGCTACAGGATGTCACGGCGCTTACTTCTCAATGATGTATCCAACCAAGGGAGGCAGTAGCATGAGCAAGACGACGTTACGCAAGGCGTTTGTCGCAGCAACCCTCGTGGCGGTCGGTCAATGCATGACGATCGGCGCGCAGGCGGCAGGCTACGACGATCAGCAGGCCCTGGCCGGCCTCAAGGAAGTGAAGGTCGCGTTCGATATCACGGCGGGCGACGCCAAGGCGCTGCTCGGGCGACTAAACGTCATCGACGAAACGCGCCAGTCGCTCATTCGGCAGGGCGTGACACCGCATTTCATCCTCACGTTCCGCGGGCCGGCGACGAAGCTCATCCAGAGCGACGTGTCCAAGATCAAGCCGGAGGATCGCGCGCTCGCCGGCCAGATCACCGCGAAGCTGAAGGAAATGCGCAGCGCCAAGGGGGTCGAGGATCTGGAGCAATGCGCCGTGGCCGTGCGCGAGCAGGGCACGAAGCCCGAGGACGTGACGCCGTCGGTCAAGGTCGTCGGGAACGCCTGGATCTCGCTCATGGCGTACCAGAGCCGCGGCTACGCCTACATCGCTCCGTGACGCGGCACTCGTAGCACTTCCTCGCCCGCCGGGCGCGCGCTACATCTTCAGCGGCTGCCAGTAGCCGGTGAGCTCGAGGTAGCCGCGCCCGGCCTCCCTGCCCGCTTCCGCCGCGCGCACCGCGCCTTCCCAGTAGATGGTGCCGCTCGTCGCGCGCGCGTCGAGCTCCTGGTCGTCCATGAGCGGCTCGAGCTCGAAGCTGCGGCCGCCGGCGGTCACGCGCATCGAGACCGGATAGGCGACACCGGTGCGCGGCGACTCCCATTCGCGCAGCGGCTGAAAGGAAACGTCCTTGGGTCCGAATTTCGAGATCGTTCCCGAGGACTGCAAGGTTCCTCCTGCCCACACCACCCCGCCGTCCTTGCCGCGCATGCGGAACGCCATCAGCGCGCCGCCCTCTTCCAGGTTGATGCCGCACCAGTCCCAGCCCTCGGCCTCGGGCGCGAGGTAGGCGCTCGACCATTCGTGGTCGAGCCAGGCGCTGCCGCTCACCGGGTCCTTCGCGCCTCCGCGCTCGATCGTGCCGTGCACTTCCAGGTGCGGCCGGCTGTAGTACCAGCTCGCCTCCGCGGGCCGCGGCCCCTTGCGCGACAGGCCCGCGTCGCCCTCGAGCAGCGGCGCACCCGGCGCACGCAGCTCCAGCGCGAGCGCGAAGTCGCTGCCGGCGACTTGCGTGCGGTAGGTGTCGCTCGCGAGTTCGAGGCGCCAGTCGCCGATCCACACGCGCGTGCTGTCCTCGGCGAAGCCGGCGAGGTCGAGCACCGGGCGCGCCGCGCGCTGGGCCTCGCGCAGCCGGCCGTAGGTCGGGTCGGCGAGCGCGGCGTGCGCGAACAGCAGCTGGCGCGGCGTGAAGTCGCTCGGGTTGTGGGTCAGGAAGGGCAGCCGGCTGCGGAAGAACGTGACCTGGAAGCCGAACTGCTCGCCCGCGGCATTCCCCAGCCAGCCTGTCGCGTACCACCACTCGGTGCGGAAGTCCGGGTGCGCGCCGTGATCGCGCGGAAAGCGCATCGGGCGGCCGGGGACGACTTGGGCGAATTCGATTTCCTTCGATTGGGGCTTCGAGCTCAAAGAGAGCAAAGCCAGCCCCGCTATGAATTCTCTGCGCCTCACCAGTCCTCCCGCACCGCGCGCACCGGGCCGACGCCCATCGCTTCGCGCCCCGACAGCCAGGCGGTGAGCGCCGCGAGCCCGATGAGCAGCGCGGTGAGCGCCGCCAGCAGGCCGAGCGGCAGGTGCGTCTCCATGCCCCAGTTGAACGACTGGCGGTTGACCACGTGGATCAGGATCTGGCTGACCGCGCCGCCGACCGCGAGTCCGGCCGCCGCGCCGAGCACCGCCAGCAGCCCACCTTCTACCGCGAGCATCGCGCCGATCTGCGCGCGCGTCATGCCGAGGTGGCGCAGCATGCCGAACTCGCGCCGGCGCGCGAGCACGATCGCGCCGAGGCTGGACGACAGCCCGAACAGTCCGACCAGCACGGCCACCGCCTCGATGGCGTAGGTCAC
>DASPRX010000231.1:0-3250 GCA_035624235.1 Burkholderiales bacterium
CGCGCGGAACTCGCGGGCTAACTGCCGGTGAACTTCGGCGTGCGCCGCTCGGCGCTCGCCGTCACGCCTTCCTTGAAATCCCGCGTGCGGCGCAGGCGCGTCTGCTCGGCGAGCTCGTGCACGGTCGCCGCGCGCACGCGCTCGGCCAGGCCCGCGCGCAGCGTGGCGCGCGTCGCCGCCACCGCGAGCGGCGCGCTTTCGGCGATCTCGCGCGCGAGCGCGAGCGCCGCGCTGCGCACGTCGGCTTGCGGCACCAGCACGTCGACGAGCCCCATGGCGTAGGCTTCCTCGCCCTTGACGCGCCGTCCCGTGTAGAACATGAGCGCCGCCTTGCCGCGCCCGATCAGCTCGGGCAGCGTCACGGTGAGGCCGAAGCCGGGATGGAAGCCGAGGCGCGTGAAGTTCGCGCTGAAGCGCGCCTCCGGGCAGGCGACGCGGAAGTCGGGCACCAGCGCGAGCCCCAGGCCGCCGCCAATCGCCGGGCCGTGGATCGCACCGACCACGGGCTTCTTGCAGGCGAACAGCCTGACGGCTTCGGTGTACAAGTGTGCCGTGTTCGGAGTTCCGATGCTCGTGTCCTGGGTTCCATCTCCCAGGTTCGCCCCGGCGCAGAACGATTTCCCTTCGGCGGCGAGCACGATGGCGCGGCATTCCGAATTGCGGTCGAGCGCCTCGAAGGCGTCGGCCAGCTGGCGGATGAGCGCCAGGTCGAAGAAATTGTGCGGCGGGCGCCGGATCTCCACCGTCGCGACCGCGTCGGCGAGCTCGATGCGCAGCTCGGGTAGGGCGATGCTGTCTTTCAAGCGGGCCTCCTGGTTCGCGCTCAGCGCAGCCCGAGGCCGCGCGCGATGATGCCGCGCAGCACCTCGCTCGTGCCGCCCTGGATCGTGAGCTTGGGCGCGATGTTGGTCGCGTAGGCGAGGCGCTCTTCGAAGAGCGGGTCTATCTCCGCGAAGGCCGCGAGCTCGCGCGCCCGGGAAGGCAGCGCCTGCTCCCACACCGTGCCGAGATCCTTCACGATCGAAGCCTCGAGCACCGGCTCCTTGCCGCGCTCGAGCATGCCCGCCACCGACACCGACATGCGCCGCAGCACGTGCAGCTGCGCAGCGAGCCGCCCAAGGCCTTCGGCGCCGCGCAGGTCGGGTTCGGATCCGAGCAGGCGCATCAGGTCGAACAGCACGTAGGACGTCTCGAGGAAGCGCTCCGGACCGCTGCGCTCGTAGGCGAGCTCGCTGGTTGCCTGCTGCCAGGCGAGATCGAGCGCGCCGAGGCGGTACTCGTCGGGCACCAGCACGTCCTCGAACACCACCTCGTTGAAGTCGTGCCGGCCGCTCATGTCGAGGATCGGGTTCACCCTGATGCCCGGCCAGCGCATGTCCACCAGGAACTGCGTCAGGCCGTGGCGGCGGTCGTCCTTCGCCGCGGGCGAGGTGCGGAACAGCCCGATCATGTAGTCGGCGTGGTGCGCCTCGGTGGTCCACACCTTGGTGCCGGTCACGCGCCAGCCGGCGTCCGCCCTCAGTGCGCGCGTGCGCGCCGCGAACAGGTCGGAGCCGGAGCCGGGCTCGCTCATGCCGATGCAGAAGCAGCACTCGCCGCGCACGATCCTCGGCAGCACTTCGGCCTTGATGCGCTCGGAAGCGTACTTGAGCAGGATCGGCCCGCTCTGCCGGTCGGCGACGAAATGCGCGCGCACCGGCGCATTGGCGGCGGAGAATTCCTCGGTGACCACGTAGCGCTCCAGATAGCTCTTCTCGCCGCCGCCGTATTTCCTCGGCCAGGTCATGCCGATCCAGCCGCGCGCGCCGACCGTGCGGCTGAACTCCAGGTTGTAGCCGCGCGCCGAGCCGGCGGCATGCGGATCGAAGGTGCCGGCCGCGATCTCCGCGGCGAGGAACGCGCGCACCTCGGCGCGCAGCGCCTGCGCCGCGGGCGGCAGCCGGATCGGGTCGAAGCGGATCGGCGTCATCGTGCGGGCCTTCAGCGCGAGGCGAGGAGCGGCCAGAGCGCGTCGGCGCCGCTCGAGGCTAGCGCGCGCCCGAGGCGCGCGGCCCATTCGGCTTCGCTGCCGAAATCGTCGCGCCAGGCCCACAGGCGCCGCGTGTAGCGATGCAGCACGTGCTCGGCGGAGAAGCCGATCGCGCCGTGCAGTTGGTGCGCGATCGCGGCGCCGGCGCCCGCGGCCTCGCCGGCGCGGATCTTGGCGCCCGCCACCTCCAGGAGCAGCGCCGCTTCCGAGGCTTCGCCCCGATCGAGCGCGTCGGCCGCCGAGCCGGCGGCGGCGAGCGCGGCCGCGGCCTCGCTCGCCAGCCGCGCGAGGGCGTGCTGCACGGCCTGGAATCTGGCGATCGGGCGCTCGAAGGCAACGCGCTCGCCGCAATAGGCGACCGTGCGCTCGAGGATCGCCTCGAGCGCGCCGCTCATTTGCGCGGCGCGCACCGCCGCGCCCAGCGCGAGCAGGCGGTGCTCGTCGAGACCCGGCGGGGCTGCGGCCTCCGCCAGCGGCCGCACGCCGGCGAGCGTCAGGGCGTCGCGCGGCTCGCCCGCCTGGCCGCTGCCGGGCTCGAGCGCGCACTGCGCGCGCTCGACGAGCGCCACCCGCGCGCCGCTGCCGCGCCGCGCGAGCACGGCGACGCGCCCGGCGTCGCGCGCGAAAGGCACCGCGCGCGCGCGACCCGACACGCGGCCTGCGGCGTCGATCTCCAGGCGGTCCGCGGCGCGCACCGGCGCAACCGTCAGCGGGCCGGCGGGCACCTCGAGGCCGGCCTGCGCGAGCAGCCAGCCTGCGAGCAGCGTTTCGGCGAGCGGCAGCGCGACCGCGCAGCTGCCCGCTACGCGCAGCACCTCGAAGCCGTCGGCGAGCGGCGCGCCCGCTCCGCCGAGCGCTTCGGGCACCCAGGCGCGCGTCAGGCCCGCGTCTTCGAGCGCGCGCCACAACGGCGCGCGCCAGGCCTCGCCGCGGGCGGCGTTTAGCGCCTGCGGATCGCCCAGATCGCGGAAGATCCGGTGCGTGGTCTCGGCTGCGAGCGTGGCGCTCTCGGTCATGCGGACCGCCAGTTTACTCGGCGGGCGCGGCGTTGAGAGGCCGGGCGAACTCCGGTAGACTTGCCCATCCGTGCACGACGTCGGGTGATGACCAAGTATGTCTTCGTAACCGGTGGAGTAGTTTCCTCTCTGGGGAAAGGCATCGCCGCCGCGTCGCTCGCCGCGATCCTCGAATCGCGCGGCATCCGAGTCACCAACATCAAGC
>DASPRX010000100.1:0-7573 GCA_035624235.1 Burkholderiales bacterium
CACGCCCGGGTAGACGCCGCGCACGTCCTCGGGCAGCTCCAGCCGAATTCGCGAGGTGTGCGTGCGCGGGTCGGCCGAGGGTACGACGACGATGCTCTTCACGTCGATCCACTTGCCGACCGAAGGCACCTCGACGCGCGCGCTGGATCCCGCCTGGATCGCCGCGACCTCGGTCTGCGGCACGTTGGCCACCACGCGCAGGGTCGACGGGTCGAAGCCAGTGAACAACGGCTTGCCCGGCGTCGCCATCTCGCCCAGCTCCACGTGGCGCGCCGACACCACGCCGCTGTAGGGCGCGATGATGGTGGCGAAGCTGCGCTCGGTGGCGGCCTGGCCGGCGCCGGCGAGCAGCGCCGAGACGCGCGCCTGCGCCGACCTGTAGGCGGCTTCCGACTGGTCGAGCGCCGCCTGGCTGATGAACTTCTGCGCGAGCAGCTGTTTGTTGCGCTCGTACTGCGCGCGCGCGTTGGCGAGCGCCGCCTGCGCCTCGCGCACCTGCGCGACGCTCGCGGCTTCCGCCTGCGACACCGCGCGCTCGTCGATGCGGGCGATCACCTCGCCCTTCTTCACGTAGTCGCCGACGTCGAAGCGCAGGTCGACGATGCGGCCGGCGATCTGCGCCGACACCGTCGACTGCCGTACCGCCTCGACCACCGCCTCGGCGGTGTAGTCGACGTCCATCTCGCGCAGCTCGACCGGCGCGGTCTTGAGATCGGCCGCAGCCGCCGCGGAGGTCACGAGCGACAGCGCGAGCAGCAGGGCTGCGCGACTCATCGGACGTGCTGCGCGAGCCAGCGCTTGAGGCTCCCTGCGTCCATCGCGCCCGAGACGCGCGAGACCTCCTTGCCGGCGCGGTATAGCACCATGGTCGGAATCGCGCGGATGTTCGCGCGCCCGGCGATCGCCTGGGCCTCCTCGGTGTTCAGCTTGGCGAAGCGCACCTGCTCGCGCATGTCCGCCGCCGCCTTCTCGAAAGCCGGCGCCATCGCGCGGCAGGGGCCGCACCACGGCGCCCAGAAGTCGACCAGCACCGGCATCTCCGTGCGCGCGATAAAGGCGTCGAACTTGCCCTCCTCGAGCGCCACCGGGCGACCGTCCAGGAGCGCCGTGCCGCACTTGCCGCACTTGGGCGCCTCGGCGAGGCGCCCGGCGGGCACGCGGTTGGGCGTCAGGCACTCCGGGCAGGCGACCTGCACGTACTCGAGCGTTTCGCTTGCCATACGCGACCTCTTAAGCGTGCGCCTGCTTCAGCCCGATCCTGCGCAGCAGCGACATCATCGGGCAGGTCCCGGTGAAGCCGCTCTGCAACAGATTGGCGCCGACGAAGGCGGTGAACCACAGGAAATTGGCGTTCACGAAGATCGGGCTGCCTTGCACTCCGAGCCCGAGCGACAGCAGAACGAAGAATCCCGCGATGGCGCGGAGGGCGTTTTCGACGGTCATGGCATTCTCCTTGGTTGGTGACCGGCGCACTATACCCTAGGGGGTATACTATTGCAAGCCCCATGTAATGCTTGCCAATCCATACCCGGTAGGGTATAAAGGCGAATGTCCAGCATCCGCGACGAACGCCACAAGAAGGACCTCGTGCTGCGCCTGAAGCGCATCGAGGGGCAGCTGCGCGGGATCCAGTCGATGATCGAAAGCAACGCCGAGTGCGAGCAGGTCACGCAGCAGCTCTCCGCCGCGCGCCGCGCGCTCGACAAGGCGTTCTTCAGCGTGCTCGCCTGCGCCATCCAGGCCGCGCCGGAAAAGGGCGCCGGCGCCAAGGCGGGCGTCGAAGAGCGCGTGCAGCACGCCGCCGCGCTGCTCGCCAAGTTCGGCTAAGCTTGCCCCTCCCTCCCCCGGCCGCTTAGAATTCGCACCTCCGCAGGGGTGGTTAGCTCAGCGGTAGAGCACTGCCTTCACACGGCAGGGGCCACTGGTTCGATCCCAGTACCACCCACCACAACTCAAGCCTGCGTATGCCGTGTCAGACCGCCCGGCAAGGCGTAAGCTTGGGCCTGCCATCGGGGGACCTCGGCCAAAGGGGGGCGGCGTATGCAGGACGTCGCGGGAATTGGCGGGCTGGCACTCTCGTACAAGCGCAAGGCGGCGAGGACGATTCGCGTCGCCGCGCTTCTGCTCGCCCCGTCGCTCGTGCATGCGGCCCCTTGCGAATTCGCGTGGAACGGCGATCAACTCGCGGACTATTTCGTCGGCCGAAACGGGCCGGCGAGCGTGCACCTTCTGGGCAAGGATGAGACTCAGGTAGCGGAGGTCACGCTCGATCAGGTGCGCGCGTTCCAGGAGGCGAAGGACCGCATTTCGCGCACCGTCGGTCTGGCGCCCAGATTCATCATCTGCTCCGACAGCGCGCCCAACGCGTTCGCGGCGCCGACGAAGGAAGGGCCGGTCGTCGGCGTCACGGTAGGGATGATGAAGGTCGTCGACGGCGATCGGGACGAGGCCGCCTATATCCTCGGCCACGAGATCGCGCATCACACGCAGCACCACGCGCAGAACGCTCGATCGAGCGACGCGCTCATCGGTCTGCTCGGACTTCTTGTCGGTGCAGTCGTCGAAAGCAAGACTCACGCGCACTACGGGCCGGCGCTCGGCTACAGCGTCGGGCGCTTGGGTGCCGCCATGGTCTCGGCCAAGTTCACGCGGGATCAGGAGCGCGAGGCCGATCAAATTGGGCTGCGCTACATGGTTTCCGCAGGCTACAACCCCGCAGGCGCGATCCGGATTACCGAAACCTTCGCCAAGGCAGGCTCGGGCGGGATAGGCCTCTTCTTCGACAACCATCCGGGTTGGGACGAACGCGAGGCACGACTGAAGGCCATGATCGCCGATGATTTCTCGATCGCGGAGGCCTACGCGAAGGGACAGGTCGAGAAAGGTACACAGGTCGCCTCCGTGTCCAGCCGGCCGTCCGAAGCGGTCAACGCGAGCGCATCGGCGGAAGCGTCGCCGGCACAGAGCCTCTATACCGATGCGATGCACGCCCTTCGGCAGGACGATCTGAAACACGCGGCGGACTCGCTGAGCAAAGCCGCCGCGTTGAATTACGCCCCGGCCCAGGCGATGCTCGGCTTCCTCTACGCGCACGGACAAGGTGTCGCGAGAGACGACGCCGAAGCAGTGCGGCTATACCGGCTGGCCGCCGACCAAGGCGATGCGCTGGGTCGGTCAAATCTAGGCTACATGTATGCGCATGGGCTGGGCGGCCTGGCCAGAGACGATGCCGAGGCCGTACGGCTGTACCGGATGGCTGCCAATCAAGACTCCACGGAGGGCCTGACCGACCTGGGTTTCATGTACTCGCACGGACGCGGCGGCCTGCTGAAGGACGACGCCGAGGCCGTGCGCCTCTATTGGCTGGCCGCCTCCCGCGGCGATGCGACAGCCCTCGCCGATCTAGGCGTCATGTACACGGCCGGGCGCGGCGGGCTGGCACAGGACGATGCGAAGGCCGCGAAGCTGTTTCGGCTTGCGGCCGATCGAGGCAGCGCGGCGGGCCAGGCCAATCTCGCCCTGATGTACGAGCAGGGACAGGGAGGCCTGGCGAAAGACCAGGCCGAGGCGACGCGGCTGTATCAACTTGCGGCTGCGCAGGGCAATCGGTTGGCGCAGCAGCGACTTGCGGCGCAGGCGCTGTCTTCGCCAGACACGACCCAAAAGGCCGCTACCGAAAATCTCGTCAATTGCGTATCCGGCGGCGAGCGGCGCTGGGTCAAGCAGTCTGCGTGCGACTGATCGCTAGCAGTTATTCGTGCGCTCGACGCAGGTGCGCAGCACCTCGTCCGGGTCGCGGCGCCACCAGTCGAGCTCGGAGAAGATCTCGACTTCCTGGAAGCCGGCGTACCCTGAGCCTTCCATCCACGATCGGATGAGCGGCAGGTCGATGACGCCGTCGCCCATCATGCCGCGGTCGTTCAGCAGGTCGCGCGTCGGCACGAGCCAGTCGCAGATGTGGTAGGCGAGCAGGCGCTTCTTCCCTGCGCGGCGGATCTGGCCCTCGAGCTTCGGGTCCCACCAGGTGTGGTAGACGTCCACCGCGACGCCGATGCCCTCGCCCAGCGCGTCGCACAGATCCAACGCCTGCTCGAGCGTGTTGACGCAGGCACGCTCGGCGGCCTGCATCGGATGCAGCGGCTCGATCGCGAGCGGCACGCCCGCCTTGCGCGCCTCGGGCAGGATCTCGGCGATGCCGTCGCGCACCGCTTCTCTAGATTTCCCGATGTCTTTGGAACCGGGAAGCAGTCCTCCTACGACGAGTATCAGGCAGCGCGCGCCGAGCGCGTGCGCTTCCTCGATCGCGCGCCGGTTGTCGTCGCGCCAGTCGGGGGCGGTGAAGAAGCCGCCGCGGCACAGGCCGGTGACCGCAAGCCCGTTGGCCCTGATCGCGGCGGCCGCGGCCGCGAGCCCCATCTGCGCGACCTGGTCGCGCCAGGGCGAGATGCCGCGGATGCCGTGGCGCGCGCAGCCGTCGACGATCCGCGCAAGCGTCCACTGCTTGCGCACGGTGGCCGTGTTTAGCGAGAGCTCCACTCAGCCGCAGCCGTGCACGGCGAGCAGCTGCTTCATGCGCGCGCAGGCGCGCGGCGGATCGACGAGCAGCCCGGCCGCGTCGGCGAGCCGGAAGAGCTCCGCGAGGTGCAGCAGGTTGCGCGCCGATTGCTGGCCGCCGACCATGACGAAGTGGTCCTGGTGTCCGTTCAGCCAGGCCATGAACACCACGCCCGTCTTGTAGAAGCGCGTCGGCGCGCGAAAGACGTGCCTCGAGAGCGGCACGGTGGGCGCGAGAACCTCGCGGTACTCGGCCGTCCTGCCTTCGGCGAGCGCCGAGAGCGCGTGCGAGGCGGCGGGCGCGATCGTGTCGAAGATGCCGAGCAGCGCGTCCGAATGCCCCTCGGCGTCGCCCTCGATCAGCTCGGCAAAGTTGAAGTCGTCGCCCGTGTACATGCGCACGCCCGCGGGCAGGCGGCGGCGCATGCGGATCTCCTTGTCCTTGTCGAGCAGCGAGATCTTGATGCCGTCGATCTTGGGCGCGTTCCTGCGCAGCACCTCGAGGCAGCTGTCCATCGCGGCGTCGTGGTCGCCTGCGCCCCAGTAGCCCTCCAGCGCGGGATCGAACATCTCGCCCAGCCAGTGGATGATCACCGGCTGCCTGACCTGGGAAAGGATGCGGTCGTAGACGCGCGCGTAATCCCCCGGCCCGCGGGCGCTCGCCGCGAGCGCGCGGCTCGCCATGAGGACGATCTTGCCGCCGAGCCGCTCGATCGCGCCGCACTGCTCCTCGTAGGCGGCGACGATGCGCTCGATCGGGTGCGCGCCCGGCGGCAGCTGGTCGGTGCCGGCGCCCGAGGCGACCTCGCCCGCCCCGTCGGCGAGCGTGCGCCGGACGAGCTCGAGCGAGCTCGGCCAGTCGAGCCCCATGCCGCGCTGCGCGGTGTCCATCGCCTCGGCGATGCCCATGCCCCAGGACCACAGGTGCCGCCGGAAGGCGAGCGTCGCGTCCCAGTCGATTGCGGCTTCGAGCCAGGGCTCCTTCGCCGACAGCGGATCGGCGACGACGTGCGCCGCGGCGAGCGCGCGCCGCGTGAAAGGGCGCGCCGGTCTTGCGAAGCGCCCGGGCTCGCGCACCGCGTACGGCTCCATGCGGCCGCTCGCCGTCGGAAGGTCGATGCTCAGGATGGTGTCGCGCCTCATCGCTCAGGGCTTCAGTTTAGGCACGTCGAGCCATTTTTTCAGTCGCCAGCTCTTCAGGCCGAGCTCGGCGAGCTGCACCCCCTTGGCGCCTTCCAGCAGGCCCCAGCGGAACGGGCCTTCGCCCGCAACGTGCCTGAGGAACAGCTCCCACTCGACCTTGAACGCGTTGCCGGCGTCCTCGTCGGGGACTTCCTTCCAGCCGGCGAAGAAGTCGATCGGCTGCGGGATGTCCGGATTCCACACCGGCTTCGGCGTCTCGGCGTAGGACTGCGTGAAGCAGCGGCGCAGGCCGGCGACGGCGCTCCCTTCGGTGCCGTCCACCTGCAGCGTGAGCAGGTCGTCGCGCCGCACGCGCACCGCCCAGGAGGAGTTGAAGTGCGCGACGACGCCGCCCGCGAGCCTGAACGTCGCGTAGGCCGCGTCGTCCGCGGTCGCCTTGTACCTCTTGCCGACCTCGTCCCAGCGGTAGGGAATGTGCGTCGCGCCGAGGCAGCTCACCGCCTGCACCTCGCCGAAGAGATTGTCCAGCACGTAGCGCCAGTGGCACAGCATGTCGAGGATGATCCCGCCGCCGTCCTTCCTGCGGTAGTTCCACGACGGGCGCTGCGCGGGCGTGCGGTCGCCTTCGAACACCCAGTAGCCGAACTCGCCGCGCACCGACAGCAGCCGGCCGAAGAAGCCCTGCTCGCGCAGCGTCTTCAGCTTGAGCAGCCCGGGGAGCCAGAGCTTGTCCTGCACCACGCCGTGCTTGACGCGCGCCCTCTTCGCCGCTGCGTACAGGTCCTTCGCCTCGGCGAGCGTGGTGGCGACCGGCTTCTCGCAGTAGATGTGCTTGCCGGCGCGGATCGCGCGCTTGAGCAGCCGCGGGCGCAGCTGCGTGGAAGCGGCATCGAAGAAGATCTCGTCGTCGCGGCTCGCGAGCGCGCCGTCTAGGTCGGTGCTCCAGCGCGCGATCCCGTGCCTGCGCGCAAGCTCCTCGAGCTTGGCGGCGTTGCGGCCGACGAGCAGCGGGTCGGGCATGAGCCGCGTGCCGTCCTTGAGCGCCACCCCGCCCTGCCTGCGGATCTCGAGGATCGAACGCACGAGGTGCTGGTTCGTGCCCATGCGCCCCGTCACGCCGTGCATGACGATGCCGATGCGTCTTTCGCCCATTTTTCCCTACCGTTTCAGGCCGTTCAGGATCATGTCGGTGATGTGCCGCTTGCGCGCGGCGAGCGCGCGCGGCGCCATCAGGTCGCGCGCGAAGATGCCGGACAGCGTATAGCGGTTGGAAAGGTAGAAGTAGCCCTCGCCCGCGATCGAGATGTAGAGCTGCACCGGATCGACGCCGCGCCGGAACAGCCGCGCGCGCTCGCCGCGCCGCAGGACGTCGCGCAGCGTCTCGACCAGCGGCGCATGCAGGCGGTGCACCCGCCGCGAGCGCGCGACGTGGTGGCCCTTGTACTGGTTCTCGCAGTTGAGCAGCGCGAGGAACTCCGGGTGCTCGAGGCAATAGTCCCAGGTGAAGCGCACCAGGCGCTTGAGCGCCTCGCGCGGATCGCGCTGGCCGAGATCGAGCGCGCGTTCGGCGCCGCGGATGCGCTCGTAGCTCGCCTCGAGCACCGCGAGGAACAGGTCCTCCTTCGAGCCGAAGTAGTAGTAGAGCATCCGCTTGTTGGCGTCCGCGCGCGCCGCGATGCGATCGACGCGCGCGCCCGCCAGGCCGTGGCGCGCGAATTCCGCGGTCGCCGCCTCCAGGATCCTGCGGCGCATTCTCTCCGGATCGCGGCCGTTCTTCATTCCATGCCCAGCAACCGGTAGATGCGCCGCGTGTAGTCGCCGAAGCGCTCGTGCGTCTTGATGTCGAGGGTGCGCGGATGCGGCAGCTCGACCTCGA
>DASPRX010000035.1:0-3436 GCA_035624235.1 Burkholderiales bacterium
GGCGCCTTCTCGATCGGCCGCATGCAGGGGTTGGGCAGGTTCTGCGAATCGCCCAGATAGCGCTGGTAGGCGTCGCCGCCCAGGCCGAACTGCGCATCGACGCCGCGGCGCGCGTCCTCGTTGTAGCGCGCGACGGTGTGCTCGAGCCCCGCTGCGTCGATGCCGAGGCTTCCAGCGAGCGCCGCGAGCGAAGGCGCGCGCGCGAGGTAGCCGTTCGCGAGGTGCCGCCCGAGCGCGAGCGCGAACGGGCGCACCGCGCCCAGGCCGTACTGCCACAGGCTTCTGCGGTCGCACACGAGGAACGCGGGGTTCGCGGCTTCGCCTGCGCGCAGCATTGCCAGCACGAACTCGTGGTACGACACCGCCTCGCTGGTGAAGCGCTCGCCTGCGCGCGTCACGGCGATGATGCCGGGCTTGCCGCGGTCGGCGACGGTGTGCGGATAGACGCCCTCGCTGCCGTCGGCGCGGCGGAAGTGCGATGCCGGCGCCCAGAACGCTGGATTGGGAATCGAATCGCCGAGGCTTCCGCCGGCGGCCAGACCCATGCGGATGCCGTCGCCGCTGCTCGCGCTGCATACCGGCGAATGCCGCGAGACCGCAGCAGGCAGCAGCCGCGCACGCAGCTCCGCGTCGTGCGAGAAGCCCCCGGTGGCGAGCACCACGCCCTTGCGCGCGGCGAGCGTCGCGCGCCGGCTGCCGGATTCGACTTCGATGCCTGCGGCGCGCCCCTCGCGCATCACGACGCGCAGCGCGCGCGCGCCGAAGCGCAGCGCGACTTTCAGCTCGAGCGCCGAGGCGAGCAGCCGGCCGACGAGCGCGTTGCCGAGCACCAGGTGCGTGCCGCGCGCCGCGAACAGGCGCTGCCAGGCGTACCCGGCGACCAGGCGCGCGACGCGCGCGGCGGAGCGCGGCGAGGAGAGCGCGTTACGAAAGTGCGGCAGATCGGGGCGCGCGACCATCATGCCGCCGAACAGCATGAACTCGGCGAGCGGCGGCCGCAGGCGCGCGAACTCGCGCCCGAGCGCGCGCGCGTCGAACTCGACCGGCTCGAGCACGCGCCCGCCAAGCGTCGCACCGGGAAGGCCAGGGTAGTAGTCGGGGTAGTTGAGCACCGGGCGCAGGCGCAGCTGCGTGCGCGCCTCCAGGAAGGCGAGCGCCTCGGGCCCGCGCGCGAGGAAGGCCTCGCGCGCCGCGGTGTCGCGCGCCGGCGGCGCGGCGTGCTCGAGGTAGCGGCGTGCGCTCTCGAGGCTGTCGGAGAGTCCGGCCGCCGCCATCTTCGGGTTGGCGGGAATCCAGACCATCCCGCCCGAGGTCGCCGTGGTGCCGCCGGCGAGCGCGGACTTCTCGACGACGAGCGTCTTCAGCCCTTCGCTAGCGGCGGCGCAGGCGGCGGCGAGGCCCCCGGCGCCGGCGCCGACCACGATCGCGTCCCAGGTTTCCTCGTTCGCCATGTGTTCCGGACGCATCATAGTGGCGCACGGCGGTAAGATCGAGGCTCGAAGCGCAGGAGGAACCATGCCGAGACCGCGCGACTACATCCCGCAGGGCGTCATTCCCGCCGTCCTGCTGCCGTTCCACGAAGACCTGTCGATCGACGAGGCGGCCTACCGCGCGCACTTGAGGGACGTGTGCGCGGTCGAGGGCATCTCGGCGATCACCACCAACGCGCACGCCTCCGAGGTCGCTTCCTGCAGCTTCGAGGAGCAAAGGCGCGTGCTGGCGATCACTGCCGACGAGATTGGCGGCCGCGTACCGATCGTCAACGGCGTATACGCCGAGAACGGCCTGGAGGCGGCGCGCATTGCGAAGATGGCCGACGCGGGCGGCGCGGCCGCGCTGCTCGTCTTTCCCTCCGGCGTGTTCACCTTCGGCCAGCGCCCGGAAATGGCGGTCGACCACTTCAGGCGCATCGCGGACGCGACCGACCTGCCGCTCATCGCCTTCCAGTACCCGCTCGCCGGCGGGCAGGGCTATCCGCTGGCGACGCTCAGCGCGATCCTGGACGCGGTGCCGACGGTGCGCGCGATCAAGGACTGGTGCTCGAACCCGCAGCTGCACGAGCGCCACATCCGCGTGCTGCAGTCGCGCACGCCAGCGGTGAATGTCTTGACCACGCACAGCGCCTGGCTGATGAGCTCGCTCGTGCTCGGCTGCGCGGGGCTGCTCTCGGGCAGCGGTTCGGTGATCGCCGACCTGCAGGTGCAGCTGTGGCGCGCCGTGCAGGCGAACGACCTCGCCGCCGCGCGGCGCGTCAACGATCGCATCTGGCCGACCGCCGAGGTGTTCTACAGCGAGCCCTGGGTCGACATGCACAACCGCATGAAGGAGGCGCTGGTGCTGCTCGGCAAGCTGCCGCGCGCCACCGTGCGCCCGCCGCTCGCGAAGCTCGCGGCGTCCGAGACCGAGCGCGTGCGCCGCGCGCTGGTCGCGGCCGGGCTGCTCGGGACGAGCGGCGCGCGCAAGGCCGCCTGAGCTACCAGGTCGCCGCCATGATCGTCGTCCATCACCTGAACAATTCGCGCTCGCAGCGCGTGCTCTGGCTGCTCGAGGAGCTCGGCCTGGCCTACGAAGTGAAGCGCTACCAGCGCGATGCGAAGACCATGCTCGCGCCGCCCGAGCTGCGCCAGGTGCACCCGCTCGGCAAGTCGCCGGTGATCACCGACGGCGAGCTCACGCTCGCCGAGTCCGGCGCGATCCTCGAATACCTCGTCGAGCGCTACGGCGCCGGGCGGCTCGCCCCCGCGCCGGGCACGCCGGAACGGCTGCGCTACCGCTACTGGATGCACTATGCGGAAGGCTCGCTCATGCCGCCGCTGCTCTTGAAGCTCGTCTTCAACCGGGTGGAAAGCGCGCCGATGCCCTTCTTCGCGCGGCCGGTCGCGCGCGGCATCGCGCGGCGCATGAAGCAATCGTTCATCGATCCGCAGATCGTGCGCCACCTCGACTACCTGGAGGCCGAGCTCGGCAAGTACACCTGGTTCGCGGGCGCGGATTTCAGCGCCGCCGACATCCAGATGAGCTTCCCCCTCGAGGCCGCGGCTGCGCGCGGCGGCCTGGACGCCGGCCGGCCCAGGCTGATGGGCTTCCTCGAGCGCATCCACGCGCGCCCGGCCTACCGGCGCGCGCTCGAGGCCGGCGGACCGTACGCGCTCGCGCGCTGATTTGCTGTTGCACGCCGTTCGCTTCCGTGAAACACTCGACGAGTACGTTTGTCACTCAATGCTTTCACATAAGAAAGGAAGGAAGGATCATGAATTGGAGGACCGTCGCAATCCCGCTCGCCGCGTCGCTCGCCCTGCTGCTCGGCGCCTGCGCGGGCCAGCAGAGCAAGGAAGAGGCGCAGCCGGGGGCGCAGCCCGCCGCCGGGGCGGGGCAGCAGCCGCAGGCCGGAGGGGTGAGCGCGGGCGGGGTGGCGGGCAATCCGCTGCACGATCCG
>DASPRX010000028.1:0-79786 GCA_035624235.1 Burkholderiales bacterium
CCAGCAGGCGCTTATCGCGCAGGTTCTCCGGCACGTCGCCGGCGACGATCTTCTGCGCCAGACCTTCGACGATGGCCGTCTTGCCGACGCCCGCCTCGCCGACGAGCAGCGGGTTGTTCTTTCGCCGCCGGCAAAGGGTCTGAATGACGCGCTCCAGCTCCTTGTCGCGCCCGATGAGCGGATCGATCTTGCCCGCGAGCGCCAGCGCATTCAGGTTCTGGGTGTAGTTGTCCAGCGGGCTGTTGGCCGTCTCGGCCTGCCCTTCCTGGTCGGCATCCTGCTCGGCCTTGCCAGCATGCGGCTGCGGGGTCTTGGTGATGCCGTGCGATATGTAGTTGACCACGTCCAGCCGTGCGATGCCCTGCTGCTGCAGGAAGTACACCGCATGCGAGTCTTTCTCGCCGAAGATGGCGACGAGGACATTGGCGCCCGTCACTTCCTTTTTGCCAGACGATTGCACGTGCAGGATCGCGCGCTGGATGACGCGCTGGAAACCGAGCGTCGGCTGGGTGTCGACCTCGCGGTCGGCAGCGATGCGTGGGGTCTGTTCGGTGATGTGCTGCGTGAGGTTCTTGCGCAGCTCGTCGATGTTCGCCCCGCAGGCCCTGAGCACCTCGGCCGCAGTCGGGTTGTCGAGAAGCGCGAGCAGCAGGTGTTCGACGGTGATGAACTCGTGGCGCTTTTGCCGCGCCTCGACGAACGCCATGTGCAGACTGACTTCGAGCTCCTGGGCAATCATGCTACGTTTCCTCCATTACGCACTGCAGCGGGTGTTGGTGCTTGCGCGCATACGAAGCCACCTGCTGCACCTTCGTCGTGGCCACATCGCGAGGATACACCCCGCAGACCCCGATCCCTTCACGGTGAACCTTGAGCATCACCTGGGTTGCCCGCTCCCTGGTCATGCCGAAGAACTTCTGCAAGACCAGCACCACGAACTCCATCGGCGTGTAGTCGTCGTTCAGCAACATTACCTTGAACAACGGAGGCGGCTTGAGTTTGTGCTTCTGCGCCTCGAGTACAGTATCGTCTCTGAACTGCGTCGCCATCCCGCCTGCTTACTTCGCGCCGTCGAGCTCAATGTCGTCAGACATCCCTCTGGTTCGCCCGTTCCCGCTCCATGTGCCGTAATGAGTCAGTTCTGTCCCACCCAGTTGCTTGGTCTTATCGTAATCAATGTGTCCGGGCGGCGCAATGCGATACCCGACGCGGGGAGGCACTATGCACGCGCGCTGCCCTGGGACACCGGCCCGGAGCGGCTCTTGACGACGGATTGGAGGCGGCGTAAAAGGCGAACCGTGTTTGGATTCAGGCTGTCTGTTTCGCCATGGGGGCGGCGGGGTCGTGAAGTTCAGGCATCCCGGGATTTCCCGCGGTAAACCTCAAAAACCAATCCGAAAGGGAGCGGCTCATGGCGACTGGCACTGTCAAGTGGTTCAACGACGCGAAGGGGTATGGGTTCATCACGCCGGACGACGGCAGTGAGGACCTGTTCGCGCACTTTTCCGCAATCAATATGTCGGGCTTCAAGACCCTTAAGGAAGGCCAGAAGGTGTCCTTCGACGTGGTCCAGGGCCCCAAGGGCAAGCAGGCCTCGAACATCCAGAAGGCCTAGCCGCCAGCGCTGCAAGACTGCGAAAAAGGCCGCCTCCGGGCGGCCTTTTTCTTTGCTACATGCGCTCGATCATCGCCTTCCCGAACCCGGAGCAGGAGACCTGCTTCGCGCCCTGCATCAGGCGGGCGAAGTCGTAGGTGACAACCTTGGCGGCGATAGCTGCTTCCATCGAGCGGACGATCACGTCGGCGGCCGCTGTCCAGCCCATGTGGCGCAGCATCATTTCCGCCGAGAGGATTTCCGAGCCCGGGTTGACGTAGTCCTTGCCTGCGTATTTGGGCGCCGTGCCGTGTGTTGCCTCGAACATGGCTACCGAGTCGGACATGTTGGCGCCGGGCGCGATGCCGATCCCGCCGACCTGCGCCGCCAAGGCATCGGAGATATAGTCGCCGTTCAGGTTGAGCGTGGCGATCACGTCATACTCCGCCGGCCGGAGCAGGATCTGTTGCAGGAAGGCGTCGGTGATGACGTCCTTGATGACGATGTCCTGTCCGGTCTTCGGGTTCTTGAAGCTGCACCACGGTCCGCCGTCCAGCAGCTTGGCGCCGAACTCGCGCTGCGCAAGCGCGTAACCCCAGTCCCTGAATCCGCCCTCGGTGAACTTCTGAATATTACCCTTGTGAACCAGGGTGACGGACTTGCGCTTGTTGTCTATCGCGTATTGGAACGCCTTGCGGATCAGTCTCTCGCTGCCCTCGATCGACACCGGCTTGATGCCGATCGCGGAACTCGCCGGGAAGCGGATCTTCTTGACCTTCATTTCCTTGACCAGGAAATCGATGATCTTGTTCGCGTCGGCCGATTTGGCCGGCCACTCGATTCCTGCGTAAATGTCTTCAGCGTTCTCGCGAAAGATCACCATGTCGGTCTTTTCGGGCTCCTTCAACGGCGAGGGCACGCCCTTGAAGTAACGTACCGGGCGCAGACAGACGTAAAGGTCCAACTCCTGCCGCAGCGCGACGTTGATCGAGCGGATACCGCCACCTACCGGAGTGGTGAGCGGCCCCTTGATTGAGACGACGTATTCCTTGGACGCAGCAAGCGTTTCATCCGGCAGCCAGACATTTTCGCCGTACACCTTGCAGGACTTCTCGCCAGCATACATTTCCATCCACACGATCTTCTTCTTGCCGCCGTAGGCTTTCTCTACCGCAGCGTCGACTACCTGGATCATGACCGGCGTGATGTCGACGCCGGTCCCGTCACCCTCGATGTACGGAATGACCGGATTGTCGGGCACCGACAGCGAGAAATCCTTGTTGACTCTGATTTTCTCGCCCCCGGCGGGAACCTTGATGTGCTTGTACGCCATGGCTACTCCTGGAGCTATCGTGGGGAAATCGAGGAATCCAATAAAAGATATATTATATAAGACTTGTATCTAGAGTCGGTGCCCGTCCCGACGAAGTCTCCCGGGGAATTCACCGCGGGATGGGGCGCGCGTCAGGGCGGCTCTGCGGGCGATGATACCCCCGGCGCCGGTTCGCGCAGACGCGACGCCGGTCGCATGCCCCGATGCCGTCTGTCGCCTGATAACGACATTTGAATCAGGCGCTTGCACTGAAAATCAGTTGTGGCCGGCACGGCGCTTCTCTAGAATCGCGTCCGCGCATTGCGCGACGCTAGGAAGCGAATGAAGCTTGGATATCACGATTCGTCAACCGGCGCGCCTATGGCGCGTTAAAGAAAACGGGTAGCAGTACGCATAGCGTCACGCCGCCCGCTCAATCTACTGATCAGGAGAAGCAGATGAAGAAGTTGTTGTCCGTTCTTATTGCCGCGATGTTCGCGGCCACCAGCGTCGCCGCGTTTGCCGATGAGAAGATGAAGGAAAGCGAGCACGCGAAAGAGTCCATGAAGGACACGAAGAAGAAAGAATCGAAGAAGAAGAAAGAGTCCACGCACGCGAAAGAGTCGAAGAAGAAGAAAGAATCGATGAAGGAAAGCGGCAAGGAATCGATGAAGGAAAGCGGCAAAGAGCCGGCCAAGCAGTAGCGTTTGGTCAGGCTAAATCGCCGTATGGCGGAGCGCACCGCGCTCTGCGGAAAGGCAGGGGCGACCCTGCCTTTCTCTTTCTTATTGCGTCCTGCGGCGCTGTTCGCCTGCGTGCTCGCGCCGCTGCTCGCGCTGCCTGCGCAGGCTCAGCAAGCGCAGCTGCCCGAAGTCCAGCTTACGGCCGGCGTGAATCTGATTCATGCGGAGCTCGCCGACGACTTTCCCAGCCGAATGCAGGGCCTCATGTACCGCGCCTCGCTTGCGCCGAACGGGGGCATGCTGTTTGTCTTCGACAAGCCAGACACGCAATGCATGTGGATGAAGAACACCCTCGTCCCCCTGTCGGTCGCGTTCATCAGTGATGGCGGCACGATCGTCAACATTGCCGACATGCAGCCGCAGACCGAGGACCCGCACTGCGCGGTAAGTCCGGTGCGCTACGCGCTGGAGATGGAGCAAGGCTGGTTCGCGCGGCACGGCTTTAAGCCGGGCATGCGCCTGGGCGGGCTGGACAAGCTTCCGCGCTGATGCGCGGTCAGCCTGCGGAGGCAGAGCCTTTCTCTTGCCCCGCCCCCTCGTCAATTCGTGGGCTTACAGCCCACCGTTTTGCTGCGCGACCATGCAGAACAACAACGGGATCGACAGCAGCGTATTGATGCGCGACGTTTGGCCGGCGAGCTTGGCCGCAGCAGCCTTCGCTTCGGCCGCAACCTGAACGATACCCAGAGCCTTCTTCTGATTTGGCCAAATGATGAACCAGACGTTGAACGCCATGATTAGCCCCAGCCACATGCCGATGCCGATGGCGTGCACGTCCTTTTGCAGCATAAGCGCTTGCACGATGTAGCCGCTCATCGTGGCAAGGATCAGGCCCGTGACCACGGTCGACAGCGCCGACCAGCGGAACCAGAACAACGCCTTCGGTGCGATCACCTTGCTGATCGCCGGCTTCTGCTCGTCCGGTATTTTCGGCATGGACGGCGTTTGGACGAAGTTGAAGTACCACAGCAGCCCGATCCACATCACGCCGGAAAGCACGTGCAGCCAGCGGACGAAGAATGCCCACCAGAGATAGTCGGCCCTGATCCAGGTGCCGGTCGTCGCGCCGACGATGACAATGATCGCGATCAGCAGCACCACACCCGCGGTGACGGTGCGGCCGAGAGACTGCAGGATTGCGCCCATGCTTTTCTCCTTATGGTGGGTTACGGCGGACCAAAAAAAGTCTAGCACAGTGCCGAAGCCCAATAGGCGCGGCTTGCTCAGGGTTTTGCCGCAGCGCGCCACACCGGCCTTGCGAGGTACTGACGGGAATGACGCGACGCTGGACGTTCAGTGCGGTGAGCCGAAGCCGATCGCGGCTAGGAGAAGCACGATGGCCTGCGCGAGCGCGATGCCGGCCTGCAGGCGCTCGCCCAAGGAATAGAACGCAGCCACCGTCCGCAGCATGGACGCGATCGTCGTCAGGAGCAGCGCCACCACGCCGAAGTACGTGAGGTAGTCCGAGCGCCACCAGTGGTGCAGCCAGTACCACCCTGTGGGAGCCTGGGTCGCGGCGTTGTAGCGGTCGACCGGAAGCCGCCACAGGTCCGGCAGCCGGTCGAGCGGGACATAGGGTTCCGTGACGCCGATTGCATAGGCGACAAAGCTGCAGATCAACAGGATGAAGCCGAGCTTGGTTCCGGCATCGAGCCAGCGCGCATACACGTTCTGGACATGCACATCGGCCTCATGGTGCGTGGTCATTGCTCCTTCCTCACTCCCATATGCCGAGCCCCGCCAGCAGCGCGCGCAGGCCGGCGGCGACCAGCAGGGCAACTACGACCTGTCGCACTGCGCGTGCCGGCAGTTTGCCGAGGACGTGCGCCCCGAGACGCGCGCCCGCCATGACACCGACCACGGACGGCACGGCGATCATCGGCACCACCGCGCCCTTGTGCAGGTACACCCAAGCGGCCGAGGAGTTCGCGATCGAAATAAGCAGCCCCGACGTGGCCACCGACAGCTTGAACGGTGCCCCCATGAGAAGATTCAGCGCGGGCACGTTGGCCCATCCCGCACCCAGGCCGAACAGCCCCCCCAGCACGCCGATCAGGGCCGAGGCCGCGATGCCGGGGATCGTGCGATGCGTGCGCCAGTGGACTTCCTGCCCCTGCGAGACTTCCAGGAAGCGCCCGTGCAGCGCGAGTCGCGTCCCGAGCGCATCGCTCGACTCGACATGCGGATGGAGCGAACCCTTGGCACGCCACATCAACACGGCGATGCCGATGATCGTCGCGCCGAGCGCCGTCTGCAGCCAGTGCGTCGGTAGCGCGAATCCGAGCAGTGCGCCACCGACCGAGGCGAGCGAGCCCGCCAGCGCGAGGGGCATGGCGAGGCGCAGGCTCGCCATGCCCGAGCGCAGCAGGCTCGGCCCGGCCGACATCGCGCCCGAGAGTGCGAGCAGCAGGCCGGTCGCGCGCACGAAATCGAGGTGAAAGGGAAACAGGCCGCCGACGATCGGGACGAACAGCACGCCGCCGCCGACCCCTGCCACGACCGCGATGACGCCCAGGACGAACGTGACGACGAAGAGCGAGAGCGGCCACGCCCACCAGGCCGCGGCGACGCGCTCGGCAGCGAACGCCGGCGCGGCGACCGCCAAAAGTAGGATCGCAACTGCGGCGAGAGATCGGGCACGGTGCCCGCGGCGGGCAGGGTTCAAGCGCAACGGGCCCGTGGTAGGGTGGCAGGTCGAGATTGTCGCAGGATGTGCTCCGGGCGGGGCTAAAACGCGCTTATGGGGGGCGAAGTCCCGGTCCACGGAGACTGCGCCTGCGCGCGACACGCCCCGGGGCTAAGTCGCTGTGCGCACTCGAACCGCCAATACCCATGCCGACGCTCGCCGCCAACGTCTCGCTCCTCTTTCCGCAGCTCGACTTCCTCGATCGCTTTGCCGCAGCCGCAGGCGCCGCTTTCGACTGCGTCGAATACCAGTTCCCCTACGCCTGGCGCGCTTCGGAGGTGGGCGAACGTGTGCGCGCTGCGGGTCTAGAGGTGGTACTGCACAACCTGCCCGCGGGCGATCTCGCCGCAGGAGACCGCGGCATAGCCTGCTTGCCGGAGCGCCGGGGCGAGTTCCGCGACGGCGTCGGGCGGGCGCTCGAATACGCGCGCGCGGTGGGCTGCAGGCGCCTGAACTGCCTGGCCGGAGTGGTGCCGAGCGACGCGCCGCGCGCGCGCCATTTCGATACCTTGGTCGAGAACCTGCGCTTTGCGGCAAATGCGCTGCGCCGAGAGGGAATGCAGCTGATGCTGGAAGCGTGCAATACGCGCAGCGTCCCGGGATTCTTCATCTCGACCAGCCGCGACGCGATCGCGGCGCTCGACGCCACCGGCGCCGACAACGCGTATTTCCAGTACGACATCTTCCACATGCAAATCATGGAGGGCGACCTGGCGCGCACCATCGAGCGGCTCTTGCCGCGCATCGGCCACATGCAGCTCGCCGACGTGC
The DNA here is from genome assembly GCA_035624235.1 of Burkholderiales bacterium. Classification (GTDB taxonomy): domain Bacteria; phylum Pseudomonadota; class Gammaproteobacteria; order Burkholderiales; family SG8-39; genus DAHVFK01. Next base: position 7,107 of record DASPRX010000028.1, read on the forward strand.
CCGAGCGGCACGAGCCGGGCACAGGCGAGATCAACTTCCCGTTTCTGCTCGCGTACATCGACCGCATCGGCTATGCCGGCGCCATCGGCTGCGAATACAATCCGCTGGGTGACACCCTGCAAGGTCTGACATGGGCGATGCCGTACCTGTCGAGCAGATTGACGCCGGCCGCCGGCGCGACGTAGCCGAGGCGCTGCGCGCACGCCTGCCCGCGCGCGCGGTGCTGTACGAAGAGGAGGACACGCGACCCTACGAATGCGACGGCCTGACTGCCTATCGGCGCGTCCCGATGGTCGTCGCGCTGCCCGAGGACGACGAGCAGGTGCGCCACGTGCTGCACACGTGTTCGTCGATGGGTGTGCCCGTCGTTCCGCGCGGCGCCGGTACCGGACTGTCGGGCGGGGCGCTGCCGCTGGCTGACGGGGTGCTGCTTTCGATGGCGAAGTTCATGCGCGTGCTGCGCATCGATCCGCAGGCGCGCCTGGCGGTCGTGCAGCCCGGGGTGCGCAACGCCGCGATCTCCGACCTCGCGGCGCCCTTCGGGCTGTACTACGCGCCCGATCCGTCCAGCCAGATCGCGTGCTCGATCGGCGGCAATGTCGCGGAGAATTCGGGAGGCGTGCACTGTCTGAAGTACGGGCTCACCGTGCACAACGTGATGCGCGTGAGGGGATATACCATCGCGGGCGAGCCGCTCGAATTCGGCTCCGAAGCGCTCGATGCGCCGGGCTACGACCTTCTCGCGCTAACTGTCGGCTCGGAAGGCATGCTCGCGCTGATCACCGAGGTCACCGTGAAGCTGCTCCCCGTTCCGCCGCTCGCGCGCGTCGTGATGGCCTCATTCGACGACGTGGAAAAGGCAGGCGCCGCGGTCGCCGCGGTGATCGCCGAAGGCATCGTGCCGGCCGGCCTGGAGATGATGGATCGGCAGGCGACGGGGGCGGCCGAGGAGTTCGTGCGTGCCGGCTACGACGTCGGCGCGGCCGCCATCCTGCTGTGCGAGTCCGACGGCACGCCAGAGGAGGTCGAGGAGGAGATCGCGCGCATCAAGGACGTGCTTGCGCGCGCCGGCGCGACGCACATGCGGGTGTCGGGCGACGAGCGCGAGCGCCTGAAGTTCTGGTCGGGGCGCAAGGCGGCATTCCCCGCGGTGGGGCGCCTCTCGCCCGACTATTACTGCATGGATGGCACGATCCCGCGCCGCCGTCTGGGTGAGGTGCTGCGCTTCATTGCCGGGATGGAGACCAAGTACGGCCTGCGCTGCCCGAACGTGTTCCACGCGGGCGACGGCAACCTGCATCCGCTGATTCTGTTCGACGCGAACAGCGCCGACGAGCTTCAGCGCACCGAGCGATTCGCCGCCGAGGTCCTGGAGAAGTGCATCGAAGTGGGCGGCACCATCACCGGCGAGCACGGCGTGGGCGTGGAGAAGATCGACCAGATGTGCGTGCAGTTCAGGCCCGAGGAGCTGGAAGCGTTCCGCGCGGTGAAGCGCGCCTTCGACCCGCGCGGGCTTCTCAACCCGGGCAAGGCGGTTCCCACGCTCGCGCGTTGCGCCGAGTTCGGACGCATGCGCGTGCACTCCGCGGCGCCCGGGTTCCCGGAGCTGCCGCGCTTCTGATGGATGCCGTGCTGCAGGGACTGGCCGAGCGCGTGCGCGCCGCGGCCCAGAGCGGGCAGCCGCTGCGCCTGCACGGCGGCGGCACCAAGGACTTCTACGGCAATGCGCCCGCGGGGGAGCCGTTCGATACGCGCGCCTACGCGGGTATCGTCAGCCACGAGGCGAGCGAGCTGGTGGTGACGGCGCGCTGCGGCACGCCGCTTGCCGAGCTCGAGCAGGCGCTCGTCGAGGCGAACCAGATGCTGCCCTTCGAACCGCCGCACTTCGGCGCCGGCGCCACGCTCGGCGGCTGCGTGGCGGCGGGGCTGTCGGGCCCTCGCCGCGCGAGCGCCGGCGCGCTGCGCGATTTCGTGCTTGGCGCGCGCCTGCTCGACGGCCGCGGCCGGCTGCTGTCCTTCGGCGGCCAGGTGATGAAGAACGTCGCGGGCTACGACGTCTCGCGGCTGGTCGCCGGCTCGCTCGGCACGCTCGGCGTGATCCTGGAAGTGTCGCTCAAGGTGCTGCCGCGCCCGGCCACGGAAGCCTCGCTGCGCCTCGAAGCCGCCGAGGGACAGGCTCTGGAATGGATGAACCGCTGGGCGGGCAGGCCGCTGCCGGTATCGGCGACCAGCTTCTCAGACGGCGTGCTGTGCGTGCGCCTGTCCGGGGCGCCGGCCGCCGTGCGCGCGGCGCGCGAGTCGCTCGGCGGTGCGGAGCTGCCGCGCGCGGCGGAATACTGGACGGGCCTGCGCGAGCACAGCCACCCGGCGTTCGCGGGCGATCGGCCGCTGTGGCGCCTGTCGGTGCCCAGCACTACCCCGCCACTCGGGCTGCCGGGCACGCAGCTCATCGAGTGGGGCGGGGCGCTGCGCTGGCTCGCTTCGGACGCCGAGCCCGGCGTAGTTCGCGACGCGACGCGGCGTGCCGGCGGGCACGCGACGCTGTTCCGTGCGCGCGACAAGTCCTGCGGTGCGTTCGCACCGCTTTCCGCAGTCTCCGCGCGCCTGCATCGCGAGCTGAAGGCCGCGTTCGATCCGGCGGGGATCTTCAACCGCGGGCGCCTGTACCCCGATCTATGACGGCGCGTCAGGCCTTGCCGAGCTTCTTTTGCTCCGCCTTGACGTTGGCGCGCACGAAATCCGCGTACTGTGAGTCGGGATACTTCGCGAGCAAAGTGCCGTACAGCTTGAGCGCGACCGCGGACTGGCCTCCGTCCGCCGCCTTGCCCGCCACCTCGATGAGGCGCTTCTGTGCCGCGGCGCGATCGCCCGAAATCAACGCGCCCGCATGCATGGCCCACGCGGCCTCCATCAGGTCGCCTTGGCCGAGCAGCGCGCGGCCCAATGCTTCCCACTGTGGCGGAGCGAGCGGCAGCGCGGTGCGTTCGGCGATGAAATCGGAAAACACGTCGCACGCGAGCGGAGCCTGGCCGCCGGCAAGCGACGCGCCGATCGCGTTCGCAGCGGCGCGCAGGCGCACTGCCGCCTGCGCCTTGGCGGTCGCGAGGCGTTTCGTGAGCAGCGCCGCCTCGGTTGCGGCATGCGCGTCGCGGCCATTGTCGAGCAGGGCGAGGCGTGCCGCTGCGAGAGCCTCGAATGCGCGCTTGGCATCGAGCTGCGCGACGCGCTGGCTGATCTCGTCGAACGTGGGCTTGCGGCCGGCTACGACCGCCGGCGCAGGCGCGGCGGCAGTCGCCGCGACCCCCGGCGCAGCGGCCTCGCGCGGGTCGGCGCGCGCAATCTCCCCCTTCGCCGCCTCGGCCATGTACGCGGCGAGCCGGCGCGCTTCATCGCCTGTCCCGTTCTCGGCGTCCAGCTTCCCACCGCGCGCGGAGAGGAACGCCACCGTGGCGATTGGGCCGAGGACCAGGCCCCAGAAGCCCACCAGCAGGAATCCGGCGCCCGCGGCGGCGGGCAATACCACTTTCCAGTTCGGTCGATCCACGCGCTTTCCCTCGGACGCGAGCGGGCAAGACTATAGATCGGCGGCCTCGATTTGAACAATGCAGACTGTCCTCGCTGACTTCATTCGCGACACGCCCGAGGGGCGTGAGGCGGACACGATACTGCGCAAGTGCGTGCACTGTGGCTTTTGCACGGCGACCTGCCCGACTTACCAGCTGCTCGGCGACGAGCTGGATGGGCCGCGCGGCCGCATCTACCTCATCAAGCAGGCGCTCGAGGGCGCGCCGGTCAGCGCGCGCACGCGCCTGCACCTGGATCGCTGCCTGACCTGCCGCGCCTGCGAGACCACCTGCCCGTCGGGCGTGCGCTACGGCCGGCTGGCGGATATCGGGCGCAAGGTGGTGGAGGAACGGGCGAGGCGCGGCGCGCTCGATCGCGCCCGGCGTGCAGCCCTCGGGTTCGCCTTGCCGCGTACGCGTCTGTTCGGCGCCGCGCTACGACTGGGACAATGGCTGCGCCCGCTGTTGCCTGCCGCGCTTGGGAACGCTGTCCCCGCACGCGCACCGGCCCCGGGCGACTGGCCCGCAGCGCGCCATGCGCGCAGGATGCTGACGCTGGCGGGCTGCGTTCAGACCGTGCTCGCGCCGCGCATCAACGCGGCCGCCGCGCGCGCGCTGGATCGCATCGGCATCTCGCTTGCGGAGGCGCCGGGCGCGGCATGCTGCGGAGCGCTGCGTTTCCACCTGAACGACCAGGCCGGCGGCCTCCAGGACATGCGCGCGCTGATCGACGCGTGGTGGCCGCTGGTCGAGAGCGGGGAGGTGGAGGCGATCGTCATGACCGCGAGCGGCTGCGGGGTCACGGTGAAGGAATACGGTCACTATCTGGCCCACGATCCGGCGTATCGCGACAAGGCGGCACGCATCGCAGCGATGACGCGCGACCTGTCGGAGATCGTGGCCGGCGAGACCGGCCCTCTCGAGCAACTGCTCGCGGATGTGCCGGCGCGCGGCCGCATCGCCTTCCAGGCGCCTTGCTCCCTGCAGCACGGCCAGGGCATTCGCGGCCAGATCGAGGGCTTGCTCGCGCGCGCCGGCTACCAGGCGCTGCCGGTTCCCGATGCCCATCTATGCTGCGGCTCGGCGGGCACCTACTCGATCCTCCAGCCGCAGATTTCGCGCGAACTGCGCGCGCGCAAGCTCGCCGCGCTCGGCTCCGGACAGCCGGACGCCATCGCCACCGCGAATATCGGCTGCCTGGCGCACCTGCAGGCCGCCGCCGATGTGCCGGTGCGCCACTGGATCGAGTTGCTGGACGATGCGCTTGTCGGTGCGCCGGAAAACGGCGGACAATCGGGCCAGGCCCGGCCATGAACGCTCCGCAGAGATCCGCTGCCCTTGCCGCCTCGGACGGCGCGGTGAAAGTCGTGCGCGCGGCCTGTCCGCACGACTGCCCCGATACCTGCGCGATGCTGGTGACGGTCAGGGACGGCGTCGCGGTGAAGATCCAGGGCGACCCCTCCATGCCGTTCACCGACGGCTCGCTGTGCACCAAGGTCGCCTATTACCTGGAGCGCACGTACGCGCCGGATCGCGTGCTGCACCCCTTGAAGCGCGTCGGCCCGAAGGGGCGCGGCAAATTCCGCCGCATCTCCTGGGGCGAGGCGCTGGACGAGATCGCCGCCCGGCTCAAGGCGCTTGCCGGCTCGCCGGAGGGGCCGCAGACGATCCTGCCGTGCAGCTACGCCGGCACGATGGGCATGGTCCAGTACAGCTCGATGGACCGGCGCTTCTTCCACCGCCTGGGGGCGTCGCTGCTCGAGCGCACGCTTTGCTCGGTGGCGGGCAAGGTCGGGCTGAAGGCGACGCTCGGCGGCTCGGTCGGCATGGACCCGGAGCGCTTCGACGAAGCGAAGCTCATCCTGCTGTGGGGCGCGAATCCGGTGGTGTCCAACCTGCATCTGTGGTCGCGCGTCCAGGAGGCCAAGCGGCGCGGGGCGAAGGTGATCGCGATCGATCCCTATCGCAGCCTGTCGGCGGAGAAGTGCAGCCAGCACATCGCGCTGATGCCCGGCACCGACGGGGCGCTCGCGCTCGGCATGATGCACGTGCTGATCGCCGAGGGGCTCGTCGACCGCGACTACGTCGAGCGCTACACCCTCGGCTACGAGGCGCTCGCCGAGCGCGTCGCGCGCTACACGCCGCAATGGGCCGCGAGCACCTGCGGCATCTCTGAGCAGGAGGTGCTCCAGCTGGCGCGCGAGTATGGCGCCACGAAACCGGCGGCGATCCGTCTCAACTACGGGATGCAGCGCCACGCGGGCGGCGGCATTGCTGCACGCACCATCGCTTGCCTACCAGCGCTTACCGGCGCGTGGCGCGATGCGGCCGGCGGCCTCGTGCTCACCACTGCCGATTTCTACGGTTTCGATCACGCGGGGCTCGAGCGGCCGGACCTGCTCCGCGGCGCGACGCCGCGCAGCTTCAACCACGCGGCGCTCGGCGAGGCACTCACGCGCGCCGAGCCGCCGGTGCGTGCGATCGTCGTGTACAACAACAATCCGGTCGCGGTGTGCCCCGATTCGCGGAAGGTTACCGCGGGATTCTCGCGCGAGGACCTGTTCTGCGTAGTGATGGACTCGTTCCTCACCGACACCGCCGATTACGCCGACATCGTGCTGCCGGCGACCACGCAGCTCGAGCATTACGATGTGCACAAGTCCTACGGCCACCTCTACGTGCTGGCGAACAGCCCGGCAATCGCGCCGCTTGGCGAGTCGCTGCCGAACTCCGAGGTGTTCAGGCGGCTCGCCGCGCGCATGGGCTTCGACGAGCCGTGCTTTCGCGACAGCGACGAGCAGATCTGCGCGCAGGCGCTCGCCTCGGCGAACCCGCGCATGCGCGGAGTCGAATGGGACTCGGTCAAGGCGAGCGGCTGGCGGCGTCTGGGTGTGCCCGAGCGCTTCGCGCCGTTTGCCGAGGGCGGATTCCCCACGCCTTCGGGCAGGTGCGAGTTCTACAGCGCGAGCCTGGAACGTCAGGGCATTGACCCGCTGCCGTTCTTCAATCCCCCCGCGGAATCGCCTCTCAGCGACCGTGCGCTCGCGCGCCGCTACCCGCTGGCGTTCCTGTCCCCGCCGGCGCGCAACTTCCTCAATTCGACCTTCGCCAATCTGGCGCGCTTCCGCGCAGCGGAGGGCGAACCACGCCTCGAGCTGCATCCGCATGACGCTGCCTCGCGCGGCATTCGCGATGGCGACACGGTACGGATATTCAATGACCGCGGTTCGTTCACGCTGCGTGCCGCGGTAAACGGCAAACCGCGCCCCGGAGTCGTGGTGGCCCCTTCGGTCTGGTGGAAGAAGTTCTCGCGCGACGGCGGGAATGCGAACGAAGTGACTTCGCAGCGCATCGCCGATCTCGGCGGCGGCGCCACGTTTTACGATTGCCTGGTGGAAGTCGAGAAGCTGTCCTGAGCACAGCCACGCATCTCTTCCTGAGCGAAGCGCTCGGGCAGTACGGCTTCCCAGAGGGCCATCCGCTTTCGGTCGACCGGCAGGGCGCGTTCTGGCACTCCGCCGGCGCGCTCGGGCTGGACCGACGAGTGACCGTGGCGCAGTCGCGCGCGGCCGAGCGGGCGGTGATCGAGCGCTTCCACCGGCCCGAGTACGTCGAGCGCGTGATCGCCGCTTCGCGCGCCGGCACCGGCTATCTCGATTACGGCGATACACCGGCCTTCCCCGGCTGCTACGAAGTGGCGTCGCACCTGGTCGGCGCCGCGCTCGAAGGCGCGCGGCGCATCATGCGGGGCGAGGCGCGGCGGACCTTCCAGCCGATCGGCGGCCTGCACCATGCACGGCGCGCGGCCGCGGCCGGATTCTGCGTGTTCAACGATCTCGGCGTGCTGATCGAGACCCTGCGCGCCGAATACGGCGTGCGGCGCATCGCGTACGTGGACATCGACGTGCATCACGGCGACGGGGTGTTCTACGAGTTCGAGCACGACGCGGAGCTGATCGTCGCCGACATTCACGAAGACGGATCCTATCTCTATCCCGGAACGGGTTTCGCCTACGAAACGGGCAAGGGCGATGCCGAAGGCACCAAGCTCAACCTGCCGCTGCGGCCGGGGGCCGGCGACACCGAGTTCTTACGCGCCTGGGACGAGGCCGAGAGTTTTCTCGAGCACCACGCGCCGGAATTCATGCTGCTGCAATGCGGCGCGGATGGATTGGCCGGCGATCCGCTTGCCGACCTGCGCCTGACGCCCGCTGCGCATGCACACGCGACGCGTCGCCTGCTGGCGCTCGCCGAGCGCCACGCGCGCGGCCGGCTGATGGTGTTCGGCGGCGGCGGCTACAGCCTGGAGAACCTGAGCTCGGCCTGGTGCGCGGTGGTGCAAGAATTGGTCAACGGTGCGGGGTGATTCTTCGCGCCAGGGTCCAAGGTGGGCTAGGCTCTAGCCGGCTCAGGGAAATTCGAAGGGCGACATGACCAACCGGGGCGAGCCTGACCGCGAAGTGCTGGGCAAAGCGCGGCGGCTGCACGATGCGCGCACGACCGCGTTGCACCGCGTCGCTGCGACGGCCTATGCCGCGACGCTGCTCAACGCGGCGATCCTGCTGATCGCTCTTTGGGGGGCCGTCGGGACGGAGCTGCTGATCGCGTGGTTCGCGGTCGTGCTCGCCGTGACCGCTGCGCGCCTGCTCGTGCACCTGCGCTTTGCCAGAGCCAAGGCGGCCGGGAAGCTTGCCGTGTGGGAGCGGCAATTCGCGCTCGGCGTGTTCGCCGCCGGCGCGGCGTGGGCCTTGGCGCCAGCGATTCTGTTCCCCGAGCTCGACCCGCTGCGCCAGATGGCGGTGGTGTTCGTCATCGGCGGCAGCATCATCGGGGCGGCCGGTGTGTACGGCGTGAGCCCGTTCGCGTTCTACGGTTTCAGTGCACTGCCTTTCCTGTCCGTGGTCGTGCAGTTCGTGCTCCAGCCAGGCGGGACGTACCGCCTGCTAGGCCTGATGGTGATCGTGTTCGGGGCGGCCATGCTGCGCGTGTACCGCCAATACCACCTGAACATCGTCGAAACGCTGCGCATGCGCTTCGAGAACGAAGAGCTGGTGGCGCGCCAGGCGCGTAGCGAGGCGCAGTTGCGCGACGCGATTGAGAGCTTCCCGGACGCGATCGCCGTGTGGAACGAGCGCGACAGCCTGGTGGTGTGCAACGAGGCCTACGCCAATTTGCACGGCAGGGGCCGCAAGCCAGAGGATCTGGTCGGGATCGGCTATGCCGATGTCGCCGAGAACGCGTTCGACTTGGAGATCGTGCCGCCGGAACAGCGCGAGCGGCGCGACCTATGGGTCGAGCGCCGGGTACGCATGCATCGCGAGGGCGCGGGCGAGCTCCACCAGTTCCAGACGCGCAACGGCCGCTGGCATCAAGCGAAGACGGTCCGCGCGCACCAGGGCGGTTACGTCAGCGTGGTGGCCGACATCACCGACCTGAAGCGTGCGCAGGACGCATATCTGGCGGTGCTCGCGGAAGAGAACCTGGTGCTCGAGACCTTGCCGGTCGGCGTCGCGTTCGTCGAGAACCGGGTCATCGTGCGCTGCAACCAGCGCCTCGAGCAGATGCTCGGCTACCCGCCGGGCGAGCTGCAGGGGACCTCGACGCGCAGCCTGTACCACTCCGGCGAGCGCTGGCGGCAGGCGGGCGACGGCATCTACGAGCGCCTCGCCGCGGGCGACATCGCCGAAGACGATGCGCGCCTCGTGCGCGTCGACGGTACGCCGCTGTGGTGCCGGGTGCTCGGCAGGGCGCTGGACCCCGCGGCCGCGGAGGCGTCGTCGATCTTCGCGTTTTCGGACGCCGGCGAGCGCGTGGCGGCGGAGCAGGCGCTGCGCACGAGCGAGGCGCTGTATCGCAACCTGGTCGAGACCTCGAACGACCTGATTTGGTCGGTGGACAGCGAGAGGCGCTGGACCTACCTGAACCCTCTCGCTGCGCGACGCATCTACGGCTATGGCGCGCAGGAGCTCGTCGGGCGCCCGCTCGGCGAGCTGAGCGCCCCGGCCGTGGTCGAGCGCGACGCGGCGGTGTTCGGCCGCATCCTGGGCGGCGATACGGTGTTCGACTACGAGACGCGCCACGTGCGCCGCGACGGCACCGCGGTCGACGTCTCGTTCAACGCCATCCCGCTGCGCGACGCCAACGGCGCGATCGTCGGCGCGACGGGAACCGCGCGCGACGTGACTGAGCACAAGCGGGCCGCGGCGGCGCTGCACGAGAACGTGGAAAAGTTGCGCCTGGCGGTCGACACGGCGAACCTCTACTACTGGGAATGGGACGTTGCGAGCGAATCCCTGCGCTGGGGACGCGACCCGGAAGGCCTGATCGGCCGCCGCGACGAGCGTGCGCCGGTCAAGCCCGATTTCCGCGACCTCGTACATCCCGACGACCGCGAGCGCTTCCTCGCCGCCGGGCGTCAAGCGCTTGCGAGCTGCGGTCCGTACGCAGTCGAGTTCCGCGTCCTGACGCGCGACGGCGATGTTCGCTGGATCTCCGCGCGCGGCTCGGTCATCACCGGCGCGGACGGGAGTTCGGCCAAGATGATCGGCGTGTCGCAGGACGTCACCGAGCGCAAGCGCCAGGAGGAGGAGGTGCGCTTCCTCGCCTACCACGATACGCTCACCGGGCTGCCGAACCGGCGGCTGCTCGACGACCGGCTGCGCCAGGCGATCTTCCTCGCGCAGCGGCGCGACACCAAAGTCGCCGCCTTGCTGGTCGACCTGGACGATTTCAAGCGCGTGAACGACGAGCTCGGTCATCGCGCGGGCGACGCCGTACTGCGCGAGGTCGCGCAGCGCCTCTTGGGCTGCGTGCGCAAGGCCGACACGCTCGCGCGCCACGGCGGCGACGAATTCGTGGCCGTGATTCCGGACCTGCAGCGCGAATCGGATTGCGCAGTGGTAGCCGGCAAGATCCTGAGCGCGCTCGAACCCGAATTTCGCGTCGAGGGGCGCGACTTCCGCATCGGCGCTAGCATCGGCATCTCGATCTACCCGACCGACGCGGGCGACGGCGAGACGCTACTGCGCAATGCCGACGCCGCGATGTACCGCGGCAAGGAGTGCGGCCGCAACCAATTCCGCTTCTTCGGCCGCTGAGACCGAGCGCGCGGTATAGTGGCCAGGTGAAGGTCTCGGCAAACGCGGGGCTCGCGCGGCTCGCGCGCCACATGTGGCCGTACCGCAAGCGCATTGCGGGCGCGCTCGCGGCGTTGGTGATCGCGGCGGCCTGCGTGCTGGCACTCGGCCAGGGGCTCAGGCTCGTCGTCGACAACGGCTTCGGCAGCGGCGACCCCCGGCTGCTGAACCGGGCGCTCGCGGCCCTGCTAGCGATCGCCGCCACGCTTTCCGTCGCGACCTACATCCGCTTCTACCTGATGATGACCACCGGAGAGCGCGTGGTCACGGACCTGCGGCGTGCCGTCTTCGATCACATCCTCGGGCTGGAGCCCGGCTTCTTCGAGACCGCCCGCACCGGCGAGGTGATCTCGCGGCTCACCGCGGACACCACGCTGCTGCAGCAGGTGATCGGCTTCGGCCTGTCGATGTTCGTGCGCAATCTCCTTATGATGGCGGGCGCAGCGGTCATGCTCTTCGTCGTGAGCTGGAAGCTAGCGCTGCTGGTACTGCTCGGCGTGCCGGCGACGCTGGTGCCGATCCTGCTGCTCGGGCGACGCGTGCGCAGGCTCTCGCGCGCGAACCAGGACCGCGTCGCCGACGTCTCGGCCTATGTAGACGAGGCCCTGCACGAGATCCGCACGGTGCAGGCCTACGTGCACGAAGACATGGACCGCGCGGGGTTCGCCCTGCACGCCGAGGCGGCGTATGCCGCCGGGGTCTCGCGCATAAGACAAAAAGCCCTGCTGATCTCCAGCGTGATGCTGATCGCGTTCTGCGCGGTCGGGCTGATCCTGTGGATCGGTGGCTACGACGTGCTCGCCGGGACGCTCACCGCCGGCGAGCTGTCGGCCTTCGTGTTCTACGCCTCCGTGGTGGCGACGGGCGCGGGCACGGTCTCGGAGGTCTGGGGCGAGCTGCAGCGCGGCGCAGGCGCAGCGGAACGGCTGCTCGAGCTGCTCGCGACCGAGCCGCGCATTGCCGCGCCCGCGCGCCCGGCGCAGCTGCCGCGGCCGGCGGCCGGCGCGATCGAATTCGAGGCGGTAACGTTCCGCTATCCGGCGCGCCCCGAGGCGGCGGCCCTGCTGGGCTTCTCGCTCAAGGCGGCGCCCGGCGAGCGCGTGGCGCTCGTCGGCCCCTCGGGGGCAGGAAAGTCCACCGTGTTCGCGCTGCTCACGCGCTTCTACGACGCCCAGGCGGGCGTGATCCGGGTCGACGGCGTCGACATCCGCAGCGTCGATCCGCGCGAACTGCGCGCGCTGATCGCCATGGTGCCGCAGGAACCGGTGATCTTCGCCGCCAGCGTGCGCGAGAACCTGCGCTACGGCCGCCCGGACGCAACCCCGCAGGCGATCGCGCGCGCCTGCGAGCAGGCGTTTGCGCTCGAGTTCATCGAGCGGCTGCCGCAGGGCCTCGACACGCCGCTCGGCGAGCGCGGCGTCACGCTCTCGGGCGGACAGCGCCAGCGGCTGTCGATCGCGCGCGCCCTGCTGGCCGACCGGCCGATCCTGCTTCTGGACGAAGCGACCAGCTCGCTCGATGCGGAAAGCGAGCGCATGGTGCAGCAGGCGCTCGAAACGCTCGAGCGCGGCCGCACGACGCTCGTCATCGCGCACCGCCTGGCGACGGTTCGCCACGCCCCGCGCATCGTCGTGATGGAGCGCGGCGGCATCGTTGCGCAAGGCACGCACTCCGAGCTGATGCGCCAGGGCGGCCTGTATGCGAGCCTGGCGGCGCTGCAGTTCCTCGACACCGCGGCGGCGCCCGAGCGGGTGCGGGCCGCGTAACGTGGCGCGCGCGCTGCTCGCGCTCGCGCTCGCCCTCGCGGCGGCCAGTGCGCGCGGACAGGGGACGCTGCAGATCGGCTCCAAGCGCTTCACCGAGTCCTACATCCTCGGCGAGATCCTCGCCCAGAGCGCGCGCGCCGCGGGCGTTGCGGTCGCGTACCGCCCCGGGATGGGCGGGACGGCGATCCTGTTCGAGGCGCTCAGAAGCGGCGCGATCGAAGTGTATCCGGAGTACACGGGGACGATCGCGCGCGAGATCCTGAAGATCGAGCAGACGCTCGACCTCGCTGAGATCAATGCGCGCCTGCGCCCGCTCGGCCTCGAGGCGGGAATTCCGCTCGGATTCAACAACACCTACGCGATCGGGATGCGCCGCGCGCAGGCCGAGCGGCTCGGGATTCGCAGCATTTCCGACCTCAAGCGCCATCCGGAGCTGAAACTCGGCTTCAGTCACGAGTTCCTCGGCCGGCTCGACGGCTGGCCCGGACTGAGAGCGGCGTACCGGTTGCCGCAGCCGACGCCGGGCGGCCTCGATCACGGACTTGCCTACGAGGCCCTTGCGGCGGGTGAAATCGACGCCCTGGACGTGTACACCACCGACGCCAAGATCGCGCGCTATGGGATCGTGACGCTACAGGACGACCGGCACTTCTTTCCGGACTACGAAGCGGTGCTGCTCTACCGCCGCGACGCGCCCGCGCGCTTTCCTGCGGCTTTCGGCGCGTTCACGCGCCTGCGCGGCGCGATCGACGCGCAGCGCATGGCGCAGCTGAACGCGCGCGCCGAGCTCGACAAGCGCTCGTTCGCCGCGGTCGCTGCCGAGTTCCTGGCAGGCGGCGAAACGACGGCCCGCCGCTCGCTCGCCGGCGCGCTGTTCGCGCCCGACTTCTGGCGGCTGCTGCGCGAGCATGTCGGACTGGTGCTCGCTTCGCTCGCCGCCGCGGCGCTCGCCGGGATTCCGCTCGGCGTCGCCGCCGCCAAGCTGCGCGCCGTGCAGCAACCCGTCCTTGTCCTCGTCGGCATGGTGCAGACCGTACCGGCGCTCGCGCTGCTCGCGTTCCTCGTCCCCGTCACGGGCACCATCGGTCTGTGGCCGGCGCTGATCGCGCTGTTCCTGTACGCGTTGCTGCCGATCGTGCGCAACACGCACGCCGGCCTGGCCGGCGTGCCGGGCGGCCTGCGCCGGGCCGCCCTCGCGCTCGGCCTGCGGCCGCGCAGCGTGCTCGCGAAGATCGAGCTGCCGCTCGCGGCGCCGACCATCCTCGCGGGGGTCAAGACCTCGGCGGTGATCAACGTCGGCACGGCGACCATCGCCGCGTTCGTCGGCGCCGGAGGCTTCGGCGAGCGCATCGCGCAGGGCCTGGCGCTAAACGACGACGTCATGCTGCTCGCGGGCGCGCTGCCCGCGGCCACCCTCGCGCTGCTGGTGCACGCGCTGTTCGAGCTCGCGGAGCGCGCGCTGGCGCGCCGACGCATCGCGAGGTAAGCGGACCGGGTACCGGGTAGAATCCGCGTTCTCGAACTAGGGAGAACCAGGCCATGAGAATCGGCGTTCCCGCCGAGACCCTCGCGGGCGAGACGCGCGTCGCCGCGACCCCCGAGACGGTTAAGAAATTCGCCGCCAAGAACGAGGTCAGGGTGCAGGCAGGCGCGGGCAGCAGATCGAGCATTCCCGACAAGGACTTCGAGGCCGCCGGGGCGAAGATCGTCGCCGCCGCGGCGGAGGCCTTCGATGCCGACATCGTGCTCAAGGTGCGCGCGCCGCAGCAGGCGGAGCTCGCCCAGCTCAAGCGCGGATCGACGCTCATCGGTCTGCTCGACCCGTACAACGCCGCGGCGCTCGAGGCGCTCGCCAGGTCCGGCGTGACCGGCTTCGCGATGGAGCGGCTGCCGCGCATCTCGCGCGCGCAGTCGATGGACGTGCTCTCGTCGCAGGCCAACATCGCCGGCTACAAGGCGGTGGTGCTCGCGGCGGCCGAGCTGGGGCGCTTCTTCCCGATGCTGATGACCGCCGCCGGGACGGTCAAGGCCGCGCGCGTGCTGGTGCTCGGCGCGGGCGTCGCCGGCCTGCAGGCGATCGCCACCGCGAAGCGCCTGGGCGCGGTGATCGAGGCCTCGGACGTGCGCCCCGCGGTGAAGGAGCAGATCGAGTCGCTCGGCGCCAGGTTCCTCGACGTGCCCTACCTCACCGACGAGGAGCGCGAGATCGCGCAAGGCACGGGCGGCTACGCGCGGCCGATGCCGGCGGACTGGATGCGCCGCCAGGCCGAGCTCGTGCACCAGCGCGCGCTGCAGTCCGACGTGGTGATCACCACGGCGCTCATCCCCGGACGCCCGGCGCCGAAGCTCATCAAGGAGGACACTGTGCGGCAGATGAAGCCGGGCTCGGTGATCGTCGACCTGGCAGTCGAGCAGGGCGGCAACGTCGAGGGCGTGGAGCCCGGCAGGGTCGCGCTCAAGCACGGCGTGAAGATCGTCGGCCTGGCGAACCTGCCGGCGAGCGTACCGTTCGATGCCTCGGCGCTGTACGCGCGCAACCTGTACAACTTCCTCGCGCTGATGCTCGACCCCAAGACGGGCGAATTCAAGATCGACCGCGAGGACGAGGTCGTCGCGGGAACACTGGCCTGCAGCAACGGCGAAGTCACCAAGCGAGCCTGACATGAGCGGAACCGTAGATCCCACCATCATCAACCTCGTGGTGTTCGTGCTCGCGGTGTTCGTCGGCTACCACGTCATCTGGAACGTGACGCCAGCGCTGCACACACCGCTCATGAGCGTCACCAACGCGATCTCATCGGTGATCATCGTCGGCGCGATACTCGCCGCGGCGCCGGCCGAGACCGACTTCGGCTCGATCCTCGGCGTGATTGCGGTGGCGCTCGCTTCGGTGAACGTCGCCGGGGGCTTCCTCGTCACGCAGCGCATGCTCGAGATGTTCAAGAAGAAGCAGCCCAAAGAGAAAGAGAGCGGCAAATGAGCGCCAACCAGCTCACCCTGTGGTACCTGATTGCCTCGGTGTGCTTCATCCTGGCGCTCAAGGGGCTGTCGTCTCCGACCACCGCGCGGCGCGGCAATCTGTTCGGCGTGATCGGCATGTCAATTGCGGTGCTGACCACCATCGCGGTGATCGCGCGCGGGCGCGTCGACCTGGTCCTGATCGCCATGCTGGTAGGCGGTTCGGTCGGCGCGATCGTCGCGCGGCGCGTGCAGATGACACAGATGCCCGAGCTGGTCGCCGCGATGCACTCCATGGTCGGCATGGCCGCCGTGCTGATCGCGATCGCGGTGGTCAACAATCCCGCGGCTTTCGGCGAGCACGAGCCGCTGCCCGCCGGGAACCGGCTGGAGCTGTTCATCGGCACCTTCGTCGGCGCGATCACCTTCTCCGGTTCCGTCATCGCCTTCGGCAAGCTCGCCGGGCTCGGCAAGAAATTCCGCCTGTTCTCGTCGGCGCCGGTGGTGTTCAAGGGCCAGCACCTGCTCAACCTGGCGCTCGCGCTGGTGATGATCGGCTTCGGCGTGGCGTTCTTCCTCGCTCCCGACAAGGCATGGACGCCGTTCCTGGTCATGGTCGCGATCGCGTTCGTGCTGGGGGTTCTCATCATCATCCCGATCGGCGGCGCCGACATGCCGGTGGTGATCTCGATGCTGAACAGCTACTCGGGCTGGGCGGCCGCGGGCATCGGCTTTTCCCTGAACAACTCGATGCTGATCGTCGCCGGCTCGCTGGTCGGCTCGTCGGGCGCGATCCTTTCCTACATCATGTGCAAGGCGATGAACCGCTCGTTCTTCAGCGTGATCCTCGGCGGCTTCGGCGCCGCGGAAGGCAGCGCGGCAGCGGGCAGCGAGCAGAAGACGGTGCGCTCGGGGTCGGCCGACGACGCGGCGTTCCTGATGGCGAACGCCGAGTCGGTGATCATCGTGCCGGGCTACGGCCTGGCGGTCGCGCGTGCGCAGCATGCGGTGAAGGAGATGGCCAACAAGCTCATCGAAAAGGGCGTGTCGGTGCGCTATGCGATCCACCCCGTCGCCGGCCGCATGCCCGGCCACATGAACGTGCTGCTCGCCGAGGCCGAGGTGCCCTACGACCAGGTGTTCGAGATGGACGACATCAACAACGAGTTCGGCAACACCGACGTGGTGCTGGTGCTCGGGGCGAACGACGTCGTCAATCCGCTCGCGCACGAGAAGGGCAGCCCGATCTACGGCATGCCGATCCTCGAGGTCGCCAAGGCGCGTACCGTGCTGGTCAACAAGCGCAGCATGGCCGCGGGCTATGCGGGGCTCGACAACCCGCTTTTCTACATGGACAAGACGATGATGGTGTTCGGCGACGCGAAGAAGGTGGTCGAGGACATCGTCAAGGCGCTCGACTAGCGTGGGATCGCGCGAAGACATCCTCGCCGACATCCGACGGCGCCAGCGTCGCGGCGGCGCGGCGCCTTCGCGCGCGGAACTCGAGGAGCAGCGCACGTACTTGCGGGCGCATCCGCGCGGACCGGTTCCAGACGTGGGCGGGGACCGCGGCGCCCGGCTGCTCGCGCGCGCGGCGGCCGCGGCCAGCACCGGCGAGCGCGTCGCGTCGCTCGCCGAGACGCCGCCGGCGGTGGCGCGTTTCCTCGACGCGCAGGGCCTGCCGAGGTCGGGCTGTGTCTGGCCGTGCCTTGCGCACCTCGACTGGAGGGGCGCCGGGCTCGAGCTCGAGGCGCGCGCCGCCCGGGGCGAGGATCGGGTCGGCGTCACGGGCGTGTACTGCGCGCTCGCCGAGACCGGCACCCTGATGATGGTGTCCGGCGCGGATACGCCGGCGGCGACCAGCCTGCTGCCCGAGACGCACGTCGCCATCGTGCCGCTGGAGCGCGTCGTGCCGTGCATGGAGGACGGCTGGGATCTGTTGCGCGCCGAGCAGGGTCAGCTTCCGCGCGCGGTGAATTTCATCTCCGGCCCGTCGCGCACCGCGGATATCGAGCAGACACTGGTGCTCGGCGCGCACGGACCGTTCCGCGTGCATATCGTTTTGGTCGGCTGAGGCATGCGCCCGCCCAGGATGGCGGATTTGCCGGCGATCGGTTTCGGGCAGTTGCGACGTGGCATCTTCGGCGGCACGCGCGCGCTGCGCGGCTTTCTCGCGCGCAAGCTTCCGCCCGCGACGCTGAGGATCGGCATGTCGGCGCGCCTGCTGCATCCCAAACCCGGCGCCTCGGGCCTGTATGCCAAGCACATGCAGTACCTCGAACCCGCGGTTGCGCACTGGGTGATGTCGCGCGACGTGCTGGTGTTCATGGTGCCCACGGTCGACAAGGACGGGCTGCTCCACCGCAGCAACATCCGCGTCTCTGACTACGCTAGGGTGCTGGACGGCCTGGTGCTGCAGGGCGGCTCGGACGTCAGCCCGCTCACCTATGGCGAGGAGCCGCAGGACACGGCCTGGACGGGCGACCGGCTGCGCGACGTCTACGAGATCGAGCTGCTGCACGAGTTCGTCGAGGCCGGCAAGCCGGTGCTTGGAATCTGCCGCGGCGCCCAGCTGATAAACGTCGCGTTCGGCGGCACGCTCTACCAGGACATCGCTACGCAAATTCCCGGATCGCAGGCGCACGTGACCGACGCGCACGAGAAGAACGTGCACGCGCTGCGCATTGAGCCCGGAACCGCCCTGGCGCGCATGTTCCCGGGCATCGAGCGGGCGCGCGTCAATTCGATTCACCACCAGTCGATCAAGGTGCTCGGGCGCAATCTCGTGGTGGAGGCGTACTCGGAGCCCGATAGAATAGTCGAGGCGGTCCGCGGCACCGGCAAGAGCTATATTTTCGCGGTGCAGTGGCACCCGGAGTTCCATGCACCGGGCGACGGCGGGCTGCTCGACAGTGCGCCGATTCTCGACGAGTTCCTGCGCGCCGCACGCGGCGCGTGACACCGGGGCCGCAGTGCCCCCTCGGCCACGGAGAAGGGATGGAGCTGAGCTTTCTGCCGCATTTTCCGCTTGCGCTGTCGCAGCCGGTGCTTTTCGGCGCGCTGCTCGCCGCGGGGCTGCTCGTCGGCGAGGCGCTCAACCGCTACGCATATCTGCCGCGCATCACCGGATTCGCACTCGCCGGGGTACTGCTCGGGCCGCAGGTCTCGGGCCTGCTGGGCAACGATGCGCTGCACACGCTGCGCGTGCTGATCGACCTGTCGCTCGGGCTGATCGTGTTCGAGCTGGGGTTCCGCCTCGATTTCGACTGGCTCAGGCTGAACCGCTGGCTGTTCGTGACCGCGCTTGCGGAGAGCGCGTTCTCCTTCGCCGCCGTCTACGCCGCGCTCGATTATTTCGGCTTCGGGCCGCTGCTCGCGGCATGCGGCGCCGCGATCGGGACCGCGACCTCGCCCGCCGTGGTGCTGCTCGTTGCGCACGACCTGCGGGCCGAGGGCCAGATCACCGAGCGCATGCTGCTGTTCACCGCCGTCAACTGCGTGCTCGCCTATCTTGCGCTCACCCTGCTGCTGCCCTTTCTGCACCTCGAGCACATGGCGACCTGGTCCGAGGCGCTGCTGCATCCGCTGTATCTGCTCGGCGGCTCGGCGCTCCTCGGCCTTGCCGCGTGCATGCTGCTGCTGTGGCTTTCGCGCTGGCTGGGAAAGCGCGAGGATCGGCAGTTCGTGCTGCTCGTCGCCCTGGTGGTGCTGACGGTAGGAACGGCGCGCGGCCTGAACCTCTCCGTCGTGATGACGCTCGTGACGCTCGGCATGCTCGCGCGCAATCTCGATTACCGCCATACCCTGATGCCGCTGCGCTTCGGCTACGGCGGACAGCTGTTTTTCGTCATCCTGTTCGTGCTGACGGGCGCGAGCCTGCAATTCGGCGCACTCTGGTCTTCCAGCCTGGTGGTCGGCGCGTTCATCGTGGCGCGCTTTCTCGGCAAGGCGCTCGCCATCCTGCTGTTCGGCCGACCCTCCGGAGTGCGCGCGGGGGGCGCCGGCCTGCTCGCCATTGCGCTCCTGCCGATGTCGGGGCTCGCCGTGGTGATGGTGCACGACACCAGCGCGCTCTATCCGGGCTTCGGCAAGGAGCTGTCGGGCGTGGTGCTGTCGGCCGTCGTCGTGCTTGAATTGCTCGGACCGCTGGGCACGCAGTACGCGCTGCGGCGCGCCGGCGAAGCCCATCCCGGGAGGAGCAATGTCTGAGACCCAACTCATGGACGAGATGCATTTTCGGACGTCCGCGCATGCCAGTATCGGCATTGAGTTGGAGCTGCAGCTGGTGCGGGCGCACGATCTCGACCTGGCGCGCGACGCCGAGGACCTGCTCGCCAGGCTCGCCAAGCGCAGGCTTCCCGGGGCCGCCAAGCCCGAGATCACGGAAAGCATGATCGAGCTGAACAGCAGCGTGCACCTGCGCTATGGCACGCTGGCCGAGGAGCTGCGGACGATGCGCGACATCGTGGTGAAAGAGGCGGGCCAGCTCAACCTGCGCGTGTCGGGCGGTGGCTCGCATCCCTTTCACGACTGGGCCGACCGGCGCATCTATCCCACCGAGCGATTCCGCTCTATTCTGGAACGCTACGGCTTCCTGGCCAAGCAATTCACCGTGTTCGGTCAGCACGTCCACGTGGGCTGTCCCACGGCGGACGACGCGGTGTACCTGGTACACGTGATGACGCGCTACGTGCCCCACTTCATCGCGCTATCGGCCGCCTCGCCGTTCTACCAGGGCGAGGACACGTCCTTCCAGAGCTCGCGCCTGACCGCGATCAGCGCGTTCCCGCTCGCCGGGCACATGCCGTTCGTGCGCGATTGGGCGGAATTCCTCGAATACTACGAGACGATGCGCGACTTCGGCATCGTCGCGAGCATGAAGGACTTCTACTGGGATATCCGGCCGAAGCCGGAGTACGGGACGATCGAGATCCGGGTGTGCGACACGCCGCTCACGGTCGAGCGGGCGGCATTGCTCGCCGCCTATGCGCAGGCGCTCGTCGCCTACCACCTGGCCGAGCGGCCGCGCGAGCCGGCGCGCGCCGTGTACCAGGTGAACAGCTTC
This sequence comes from Burkholderiales bacterium, assembly GCA_035624235.1. Lineage (GTDB taxonomy): Bacteria > Pseudomonadota > Gammaproteobacteria > Burkholderiales > SG8-39 > DAHVFK01. The sequence continues at coordinate 27,595 of DASPRX010000028.1, forward strand.
AACCGCTTCGAGGCGAGCCGCTTCGGCTGCGCGGGTGAGCTGATCGAGCCTTTCGAGCGCCGCCGCGCAAAGATCGGCGAGGACATCCTCGCCACGATCCGGACGCTGATGCCGCATGCGGCGCAACTGGAGGCGGGCGATGCGCTCGCCGAGCTTGCCGCGGGTGTGCGCAGCGGGCATTCCGATGCGGACTGGCTACGCGCGCGCTACGCCGATGCTGGCTCGCTGCTGGACGTGGTGCGCGAGTCGAGCGCTGCATGGGCTGGAGGCCGAGACCGCAACTGACGGCGGGACGCGCGCGCGTCCGGCATGATCTACAATCCGGCCGATTTTCTTGGGGGGATACCTTGCTCAAGCAGGTGGCGTTGCGCCTTCTCGCGCGCGAGCGCGGGCTGTTCAGCGGTGCGCTGGTGATCGGCGTGACACTCGCGATGTTCGGAGTGCCGGTCGAATTCGTGCTCTTCTGCCTGACGCTCGCCGGCGTCGCGCTGTTCCATCATCACACGCTGCAGGTTGCGCTCATCGGCCTCGCGGCGATCATCCTGTACAAGCTCGGCTTCGCCGGATTCAAGGAAGGGCCCGGCTTCGCCGGCCTCGCGTTGCACATGCAGCACGAGTGGGTCATCCTGACGAACCTGCTCGGCTTGCTGCTCGGCTTCGCGCTGCTCTCGCGGCACTTCGAGGACAGCAGGGTGCCGGCGGTGCTGCCCCACTACCTTCCCGACGACTGGCGCGGCGGGTTCGTCCTGCTGATCATCGTATTCGTGCTGTCGTCATTCCTCGACAACATCGCTGCGGCGCTGATCGGCGGTGCGATGGCGCGCGTCGTGTTCCGGCACAAGGTGCACGTCGGCTTCCTCGCGGCGATCGTCGCGGCCTCCAACGCGGGCGGCTCGGGCAGCGTGGTCGGGGACACCACGACGACCATGATGTGGATCGACGGCGTGAACCCGCTCGGCGTGTTTCATGCCTACGCCGCGGCGGCCGTGGCGCTCGTCGTCTGCGGCATCCCTGCCGCGAAGCAGCAGCAGCGCTACTCGCCGATCATAAAGGACGCGAAGATCGAGGGCCGCGTCGACTGGGCGCGGGTGGGCATCGTCGCCTTCATCCTGGTCGCCGCGATCGTGGCGAACGTGGTGATGAACGTGTACGTCGAAGGGCTCGGCGACCGCTTCCCGGTGCTCGGGGCCACCGTATGGGCGGCGATCGTCGTCACGGCGGCGCTGCGCCGTCCCGCCTGGAGCCTGCTGCCGGATGCGTTCAAGGGCAGCATCTTCCTGCTGTCGCTGGTGACCTGCGCCTCGCTCATGCCGGTGGAGAACCTGCCGCACGCGTCGTGGCACGTCGCCATGGGCCTGGGCTTCGTGTCGGCGGTGTTCGACAACATTCCGCTCACCGCGCTCGCCCTCAAGCAGGGCGGCTACGACTGGGGCATGCTCGCTTACACCGTGGGCTTCGGCGGCTCGATGATCTGGTTCGGCTCGAGCGCGGGCGTGGCGCTCACCAACATGTACCCCGAGGGGAAATCGGTCGGGCGCTGGCTGCGCGAAGGCTGGCACGTCACCGTCGCGTACGTCATCGGGTTCTTCGTGATGCTCGCGCTGGTCGGCTGGCAGCCCCATCCGCCCCACAAGGCAAAGCCGTCGGCCACCGCGAACTCGTATCGCGCCGCCTAGCCTTGTGGCGGGAATCCTGCACCACCTTGCAGGTCTGCAAGTTCGAGGACTAGAATCCGCCGGGCAGCTTAGGACTTAGACAGCTTCCCGACAATAACGACAAGAACGAAGGCTCCCGGAAGTCCGGGTTGCTCCGACCACACACCCATGTCGTCACGCTAGAGGAGGAATCAGATGACTAAGCCAGAGATCAAACCGCGCGCGTCGCGCCGCAAGTTCCTTGCGGGCTCGGCTGTTGCCGCGACGGGCGCGGCGACGCTCGGTTTCCCGATGATCGCCAAGGGCCAGGCGGGGCCGATCACCTTCCGTTGGCAGAGCACCTGGCCGACGAAGGATATCTTCCACGAGTACGCGCTCGACTACGCGAAGAAAGTGAACGACATGTCCGGCGGCGACCTCAAGATCGAGGTTCTCCCGGCGGGCGCGGTGGTCAAGGCGTTCGACCTGCTGGACGCGGTCACCAAGGGCACGCTGGATGGCGGGCACGGCGTGCTCGTCTACTGGTATGGCAAGCAGGCCGCGCTGGCGCTGTGGGGCTCGGGCCCTGCCTACGGCATGGATTCCAACATGCTGCTCGCCTGGCACTATTACGGCGGCGGCAAGGAAATCCTCGCCGACATCTACAAGAGCATCGGCATGAACGTCGTGTCCTTTCCCTACGGCCCGATGGCGACCGAGCCGCTCGGCTGGTACAAGAAGCCGATCACCAAGGTCACGGACTTCAAGGGATTGAAGTTCCGCACCGTCGGGCTCGGCATCGAGTTGTTCTCTACGATGGGCGCGGCGGTCAACGCGCTCGCCGGCCCCGACATCGTGCCGGCGATGGACCGCGGCCTGATCGACGCGGCGGAATTCAATAATCCCTCGTCGGACAAGGCGCTCGGATTCCCCGACGTCTCCAAGGTGTACATGATGCAAAGCTTCCACCAGTCGGCGGAGACGCTGGAGATCCTGTTCAACAAGGCCAAGTACGACGCGCTGCCGGACAAGCTCAAGGCGATCATATGGCACGCGGTGGAGGCAGCGTCGGCCGACATGTCCTGGAAGGCGATCGACCGCTACTCGCAGGACTACATCGACATCCAGGCGAAGGACAAGGTCAGGGTCTACAAGACTCCCAACGCCGTCCTCCAGGATCAGCTCAAGGTCTGGGACCAGGTCATCGCCAAGAAGTCCGCCGACAACCCGATGTTCAAGAAGGTGCTCGATTCGCAGAAGGCCTTCGCGCAACGCGCGGCGAAATGGCAGAACGACCAGCAGGTCGATTTCAAGATGGCGTTTAACCACTACTTCGGAAGAAAGGCTTAGGCAAGTCGCGGCATCCATCCGGCCATCCCGCAGCTTATCGCGGGATGGCTTTTCGTTTATTGTCGGCGCCAAAACGGACGGTGCCGGGAGTAGAGCATTATGCGGATCCAACGGTACCTCCTGCTAATCGACCATGTCAGCACCTGGGCGGGCAAGGCGTTCTCGTGGCTGATCCTGGTGCTGACCGGGGCGGTGTGCGTCGAAGTGTTCAAGCGCTACCTGCTCAATGCGCCGACCTCCTGGGCCTTTGACGCGGATTACATGTTGTACGGCGTGCTCTTCATGATGTGCGGGGCGTATACGCTTGCGCAGGACGGGCACGTACGTGGTGACTTCCTGTACAGCTCGATGAAGCCGCGCCTACAGGCGTCGCTGGATCTGGCGCTGTATCTGATATTTTTTGTGCCCGGCATCGCGGCGTTGGCTTACGCTGGCTGGGACTTCGCGCACGCGTCCTGGTCGATCCGCGAGCATGTCAACGACACGGCGGAAGGGCCGCCGGTGTACCACTTCAAGGCCGTGATTCCGATCGCGGGGGCGCTGGTGCTGCTGCAGGGAATCGCCGAGATCATCCGCTGCATCATCTGCCTGAAGACCGGAAAGTGGCCGGAACGGCTCAAGGACGCAGAGGAAATCGACGTGGTCGAGGAGCAGCTCGCGCACAGCGAATACGTGGACGAGGAATCGCGTCGCCGCGCGATCGAGAGCGTGCACGAAATCGACGAGGCGGCGAAGCAGCGTTCGGCCGTCCTGGGCGCGGAGAGGAGCGAGCAATGAGCGATCCCGCGCTCGGACTCACCATGCTGGCGCTCATCGTGATCGTGATCATGATGGGCTTTCCCACGGCCTTCACGCTGATGGGCCTCGGGATGTTCTTCGGCTTCTTCGCGCTGCACGACCCGGCCACGCCCTGGACGCAGAACCATATCTTCGACCTCGTAGTGCAGCGTACCTACGGCGCGATGACCAACGACACGTTGATCTCGATCCCGTTGTTCGTGCTGATGGGCTACGTGATGGAGCGCGGCGCCCTGGTGGACAAGATGTTCTACAGCGTGCAACTCGCGTTCCGCAAGGTTCCGGCCTCGCTCGCAGTCGCCACGCTGATCATCTGCACCTTCTGGGGCATCGCGAGCGGGCTAGTTGGCGCGGTGGTGGTGCTGATGGGGGTGATCGCATTCAATCCGATGCTGCGCGCGGGCTACGACACGCGGCTCGCATCGGGCGTCATTACGGCGGGCGGGACGCTCGGCATCCTGATTCCGCCGTCGGTCATGATCATCGTCTACGCGGCCGTCGCCGGCCAGTCGGTAGTGAAGCTCTATGCCTCGGCGATGTTCCCTGGCTTTTTCCTGTCGTTCCTCTATCTCGTCTACATCGTCGGCTGGGCCCTGATCAACCCGAAGATCGCTCCCAAGCTGCCCGAGGACCAGACCCGGGTGCCGGTGCCGGATTGGGTTCCGAGATTTCAGCAGGCTTACTCGCGCAATATGCTGGCCGGCTTGCTCAAGGCGCTGTTCTCTCCCGCGAGAGCGCTGGCGATCGAGGTCGGTAGCGCGCGCATGACCTACGGCATGCTGCTGAAGAATTTCGCCGCCGCGCTGGTGCCGCTGGCGATGATGGCTGTCACCCTCTGGGGCGCGTGGTGGTACGTGGTCATCCACCCGCAGACGGAAGCGCGCGAGGAAAAGGCGATGACGGCCGCGGTGCGGAAGGCCGAAACGCCCGCAACCGCGGCCGCGCCGCAGGCCAAGGGCGAGGAAAAGCCGGAGGAGTTGGGGGTCGGCGAGTCCGGATCGGTGGACACCGAAGCGGGCCAGGCTGGAATCGAGCAGCTCGGCACGCCCGAGCTGCTGCAGGAAGGCCCGGCTGCGCCCGCAGAGGCCGGTCCGCCGGCGCAGTTCTTCACCTGGTTCTGGATCTGCGTCGCGCTCGGCGCCGCGATGCTGGCGTACTACTACTGGACGCTCGGCGCCGAGCAGTTCGAGATTCTGAAGCTGCTCTCGTCATCCACGCTGCCGCTCGGGATCCTCACGGTGGTGGTGCTCGCGGTGATTCTCTTCGGCATCACGACTGCCACCGAGTCGGCGGCGGTCGGCGCCGCAGGCGCGTTCCTGATGGCGATCCAGGCGAAGACGCTCACCTGGCAGCGGGTCAAGGAATCGGTGTTCCTGACCGCGAAGACGACGGCCATGGTGTGCTGGCTGTTCGTCGGCTCGGCGCTGTTCTCGGCGGTATTCGCGCTGCTGGGAGGGCAACAGCTGGTCGAGAAATGGGTGCTGTCGCTGAATATGTCCCCGGTGCAGTTCATGATGCTGTCGCAGGCGATCATTTTCGTCCTGGGTTGGCCGCTCGAATGGACCGAGATCATCGTGATCTTCGTGCCGATCTTCCTGCCGCTGCTCAAGCACTTCAATATCGATCCGATTCTCTGGGGAACCCTGGTGTTCGTGAACCTGCAGGCCGCATTTCTCTCGCCCCCCGTGGCGATGTCGGCGTTCTACCTCAAGGGCGTATCGCCCCCGCATGTCACGCTAAACCAGATCTTCGCCGGCATGATGCCGTACATGCTGGTCGTGATCCTGTGCATGGTCTTCATGTACATATGGCCCGGCATGACGCTGTGGCTGCCGAACTACCTCTACGGGGGCGGCTAGGTCGCGCCGGCGTGGACGCCAAATCCGCCAATTGGCTCTCTGCGACGGACGCCGCGCGGGCGATCCGCGAAGGCGCGCTCAGCTCCGAGCAGCTGGTCGCGGCCTGCTTGGCACGGGTAAGCGAGGCCGACGCTCAGGTGCAGGCCTGGGCATGTCTCGATGCCGAGCACGCGCTCATGCAAGCGCGCGCGCTGGACACGGAGCGACGCGCGGGTTACGCCGTCGGGCCTCTGCACGGCGTGCCGGTCGGCGTTAAGGACATCTTCGACACCGCGGACATGCCGACGGAGAACGGGACAGTGCTCCACCGGGGACGCTCGCCGCGCAAGGATGCTGCCGCCGTGGCCAGGCTGCGCGCTGCGGGCGCGGTGATTCTGGGCAAGACTGTGACCACCGAATGCGCGTACTTCAGCCCCGGCAAGACCCGCAACCCGCACAATCCCGAGCACACCCCCGGGGGTTCGTCGAGCGGTTCCGCGGCCGCTGTCGCCGCAGGCATGGTGCCGCTTGCGCTGGGCAGCCAGACCAACGGCTCGGTTATCCGCCCGGCGGCGTTCTGCGGCACTTTCGGCTTCAAGCCGACTTATGGGCTGATTCCCCGTTCCGGGGTCCTCAAGCTATCGCGCACGCTCGACCACGTCGGAGTCTTCGCGCGCACGCTGGAGGATATTGCATTGCTCGCCGAAGAGCTCGTCGGCTACGACGAGTGCGATCCCGACACCCGGATGCGGGCACGCATCCCGTTCACCGCTCTGGCGGCTGAGGAGCCACCGGTCGAGCCCCTGCTCGCCTTTGTCAAGACTCCGCAGTGGGAACGCGCCGAACCGGAGACGCGCGAGGCCTTCGACGAGCTCGTCGCAGCCCTAGGGAGCCGCATCGAGGAGGTCGAATTGTTTCCTTCCGCGTCCGAGGCCTGGGACTGGCATCGCACCATCATGGAGGCCGAGATGGCCGCCAACCTGGAGCGCGAATGGCGGCATGGCCGCGACAAGCTCTCAGAGAAGCTGCGCGCCCTGATCGAACGTGGACGCGATATCCGTGCCGTTGACTATCAGCGCGCCGTGGCGAGTGGCGCGCAGCTGCAGGAGAGCTTCGAAGATCTTTTCGTGCAGCGTTACGACGCCATTCTCACGCCATCGGCGCCCGGCACGGCCCCGAAGGGACTTGCATCGACCGGCGATCCGGCATTTTGCAGCCTGTGGACGCTATGCGGACTTCCGTCGCTCAATCTGCCGCTCATGCGGGGTACCAACGGTCTGCCGCTCGGTGTCCAGCTAGTCGGACGACGGCACTTCGACGGGCGCCTGCTCCGCACTGCGCGCTGGCTCGTTGCGCGCACGAGCGCCGAAGCCTAGCGCACCGCGACAGGGGCCTTGAGGGACGCGAGCTCCTCGCGTACGCGCTCGACCTCGCTGCGGTCGGCGAAGGCCAGTATCCAGTGCGTCACGCTGCCGTCGGTGCCCCGCACCGAGCTTACTGCCGCCTCGATCGGGAGCTGGGCCCCATCCTTGCACGAGGCGGACAACTTCCAGCGCGACGCCGGCTCGCCGAATAGGCGCTGCGCGACATCGGCTTCACCGCGGAACAGGACATCGACGACGCCGCGCCCGCGGACCTCGGCTTCGCGATAGCCGAAGAACCGCTCGAACGCCGCATTTACATACGTCAGGGGCTGCCCGGGGGAGCCGGCGTCAGCCAGCGCCACGGCGAAGCCGCAGGCAGACAGCGCGGCGCGCGCGAGTGCGCTGTCCGAGAGCAGGCGAAACAAGGCCGGTGCAGACTCGACTCTCGAGTGAACGGCAGGACCCGCAGCCCTATTGCGCGGCCGAGGTGGCATCCGGAGCCGCCCACTCGTGTCAGCGACAGTCATGGCTTGTTTTTGCCACGAACACGCGGCCCAGGCAAGCGACCGGCGGGGCAAGAAGCGGATATTTTTCAATGAAATGTGACTTAGACCACACTCGTTTACGCGGGCGTCGAAAGTCTCACGCGACGGCCTCGCCGCGGAACCCTAGCGCCACCAGCGCCATGGCCTGATAGAGGTCCTCGCTCAAGCCCGCGCCGTACAGGCAGCTGGCGAGCAGCCTGGACATCGGCGGAGGCAAGGGCGTCTTGCCGGCCAGCACGCCCTGGATCCAACGCGCCGCGCTCTTCGCGTCCGGCTGGGGGCCCACGGGACCAGGGCCGTGCGACGTCTCGGCGTCGAACAGGAGCGAGGGTTCGCCCGAACGGAAATGAACGATCGCCGGACGCTGCAGCGGATTGACATAAGCCTCGCCCTCAGTGCCGATGAACAGGAGGGCGTGCTCGTGGTGCATGCCGAGCACGCTCGCAAAGGCCACCTTCTCGTCTTCGTCGTCTGCCGGCACGAGCTTAAGTGCCTCGCCGTCGAACGGATCGGCGAGGCGCGCGATCTGGCGCGCGCAGCCGGCGGTACCGAGGCGCGCGCGCAGCGCCAGCAACTGTGCGAGCGCGGGCGACAGCAAGGCCGTGGGCACGAACGCGAGTCGCGTTGCTTCCAGGGCGCTCTGCGCCTCCCCGAGTGACTTGCACGGCAAAACGCCGAGCTCGCGCAGCACTGCGGCGCTCGCCACGCGGCCCTGCGCTTCGAGTGCGCCATGAATCAGGACCGGGACGCCGAAGCGCGCCAGCATCACTGCGAGCAGGGGCATCAGGTTCGCGTGCGAGCGCGCGCCGCCGTAGCTCGGGATGACGACTGCGCGCACACGCTCGTAGGCCTCGAGCCGGTTCAGGCGCTGCTGCAGCGCGCGGCGGAAGCCCGCGATCTCGCCTGGCGCCAAGCGCTTCGTCCCCAGGGTGGCGAGCGTTGCGCCCAGCTCGAGTTCGGGAACTCCGCCGTCCAGCATGGCGGAACACAGCTCGAAGGCATCCTGCTCGGGGAGGTCGCGCACGCCGTTCTCTCCCTGGCTAAGGACCTGCAAAGCGCGTGCGACGTTCATCCGATCCTCCGGCGATCCGGGCGGGCGAGCCCTCCTGCTCGAGGATTGCAATCGGCGTGCCAGTGCGCGACGGGCGCGCGCGCCGCGTCAGGCTGGATTCAGTTCGATCTGCGGTGCACGCCGGACAGTGCGTGCATCGATTTGGTGCGGCACTTCAGACAGGCGCGCGTCGCGCCCGCGTCGACAGCGAGTAGCAGAAGCGGCGCAAGCGGCTCAGGTCCTCCGTCTCGATCGCCTCGCCCAGGAACTTCATGTTTCGGTCGATTTCGGCCTGATACAGGTTCGGGCCGTCGAAATGTGCACCGGCGAATCGCTCCACTCCGCCCAGCTTGTTGCCCAGCCGGTCGCGCGCCACGAACTCGTAGAAGCCGGGCGTCTTGTACATCAGGTCGTCGCGCGAGCTGTAACGCACAATCTCGCGGCCGTCCGGCGTGCGGTCGCGCGCGACGTTGCCCCATACGAATTCCTCGTACAGGAATTCCCGGCACTTTTCGAGATACATGCGGTCGGACATCTGGCCGATGAGGTCGGCGGTGCCGACCATGTGGCCAAGCAGACGGTCCGCCGGATCGTCGATCTTGATGTCGGCGAGGTCCTTCTCGTAGCCGGTGAAATGCACCAACTGCGCCGCGAGCGGCGCCTCGGCGCCGAAGCCGAGCCGCGGGAGGTAGCTTTGCAGGAATTCCGCGCTGCGCGATACGTGGATCTTGGTGAATACGGCGCCGTTCTCGATGTGCGCCTCGGACTCGCGCCGGATATAGCCCGAGTCATGCAGTAGGGAGATGATCACGCCGAGCACCGCGCGGCGCGGTCCGAGCTGATCCGACTGTGCCTGCACGCGGTCGTGGCCGTCGATCAGCCGCGCCGTGGCGAGCGAGATATCGAGCGTGTGGCGCAGGTCGTGATAAAGCGTATCGCAGGCCAGGTAGCCGGGATAAGTCCCTTCAAATAGAGCCTTTATGTCTTCGAAGGCGCGCGCGAGAGGCGCCAGATCGGCGCCCGGGTAGCGCGACGCGAACATCGAGCGCACGAAATCACGCACCCGGTCGGCGTCCTCGACATCGACGCGGTTGGCCACGTCGTACTGGTTCAAGCGATCCTGCATCGTCGGCGTGACGGCAGCGCAGAATGTGATCGAGCAATTATTACCTGACGCCGTAGAGACCGCAACAGGGCTTATCCTCCTGTCTCGTTGCAGTGCGCAAAATGGGAGACGGCCGATAAGCCGGGTTCTGTTGGCGCGGTCCCGAAACCGGGCCGCGCCATGGCAGCCATTCCTCTGGGCCGCGAGTTGCCCCGCGGCTCAAGCCACCTACCCGCAAGCTCGGCCGAGCCGACCTCGAGCGCTTGCCTATTTGGTGTTGCTCCGGATGGAGGTCGCCGCGTTTCACCCCCCGGTTTGACCCGGGGACTCGTCTCTGTGGCCCTATTCGTCGCCTTTGCGCCGCTCGCGCGGCGCTTATACGCGCCGGGGTGTTACCCCGCATCCCGCTCTATGGAGCCCGGACTTTCCTCTGCACTTGCGTACAGCGGCTGCCTGGCCGACTCCCACGCGTATTTTACCGCCGGACGCGGGAGGGGGCGGAAATAGCGAGTGTCGGCGTAGAACGCTTCGCAGTCGTTGCCTGGAAACCAGCCCGGGTAACCGAACACGGGCAGGGGCGCAAGCGCCCGCGGCGAGAGATCGTCCCGCGCAGCGGAGAACCACAGCGCCGCTTGTTCGTCCAGCCGCGCAAGTAGCCGCTCGTAAGGTGCGTCGAGCAGAGCAGCGTCCACCGGAACGAAGAGCGCCTTGCACGTGATGCCGGGCCACGGGCGGCGCGCTTGCTCGAGCACCGCATGACCGACGACGACGAAACGCAGTGCCCGCAGGACGTCCGCGCGCCGCGTCCAGAACAGTTCTGGCCAACGAAAGCCGCGGATCAGCTCGACCAGAGACGGATCGCTGAAGGCCACCAGCACGCCGCCCTCGTCGAAGATGGTCAGTAGGTCGCGCAGCGGACCGCGCCGGCCGTTCTCGTGCGGAATCCGAGCGGCATGCCGGGCGTTCAGTGCCGACTTGACGCGCGGAAAGGCGAGCCAGGCGAGCGCATTGAACAGGTCGTGCCAGTTACGCGCGCGCGTCGCCACCGCGCCGCTCGCGTGCACGCGCATTTCGTAATTTTCATCGTCGCCAGGCGGAGACGCGAACCGGACCGGCTTGCCGCTCGCCGTGCGCGGCGTCGCGCCGAGCTCCCGAGCGAGCGCGTTCAGGCGCGCGCAATCGGGCCAGTCCGGCCCGCGCGCGAGGCGCGCCAGCGCCGGCCTGACCGCGTCGTAGATGGGATGACTCAGGCAAGCTTCCACGGCACGGTCTCTCCGGCGCGCAGCGGCACCAGCTCGTCGTCGCCGAACGGCAGCGTTGCCGGAACCGTCCAGGGCTCGCGCACGAGCGTGATGGTGTCGCGATTCGGCGGCAAGCCATAGAACTGCGCGCCGAAGAGGCTCGCGAAGCCCTCCAGCCGCTCGAGCGCGCCCGCCTCCTCGAAGGCAGCCGCGTACAGCTCGATGGCGGCATGCGCGGTGTAGATGCCGGCGCAGCCGCACGCCGATTCCTTGTCGCGGCGCCCGTGCGGCGCGCTGTCGGTGCCGAGAAAGAACTTGGGATTGCCCGATACTGCCGCCTCGACGAGCGCCTCGCGATGCTCCTCGCGCTTGAGCACAGGCAGGCAGAAGTGGTGCGGCCGGATGCCGCCCTGGAGCAACGCATTGCGGTTCATCAGCAGGTGATGCGCGGTAATCGTGGCGGCGATGTTTGGCCCGGTGACCTCGACGTATTGCACCGCATCGCGGGTGGTAATGTGCTCCAGGACGACGCGCAGGTCCGGGAAACGCGCGACCAGCGGACCGAGCATGTCCTCGATAAACGCTTTCTCCCGGTCGAAGACGTCGACGGCTGGATCGGTCGTCTCGCCGTGGACCAGAAGCGGCATGCCAAGCTCCTGCATCTTCTCCAGCGTGTGGAAGCAGCGCGACAGCCGGGTGACACCCTCGTCCGAGTGCGTCGTCGCACCCGCGGGATAGAGCTTGACGCCGTGCACCTGCCCGGACGCCTTGGCGCGCACGATCTCCTCGGGAGGCGTGTCGTCGGTCAGATACAGCGTCATGAGCGGCTCGAAGCGCGCGCCGTCGGGCAGCGCCGCGAGGATGCGCTCGCGGTAGCCGAGCGCCTGCTGCGTGCTGCGCACCGCCGGCTTTAGGTTCGGCATGACGATCGCGCGTCCAAAGCGGCGCGCACTGTCGGCGAGCACCGCTGCGAGCGAAGCGCCGTCGCGCAGGTGGAGATGCCAGTCGTCCGGACGGACGAACGTGATCTGGTTCATGCGGGAATTCTAGCTTGGGCGCGGGCGCTCCCTGCCGGCCCTGCGCAGCGCCTGCTCGTAGAGCGCCTTGCGCGATGCCCCGGTGATACGCGCGGCGAGCTTGGCCGCCTCGCTCGCCGGCAGCGCTTCGAGCAGGACGGCGAGCACGCGCTCGGCTTCGGTCTCGTCCACGCCGGGCTGCGCGGTCGCCGGACCCAGTACCAGCACGAATTCGCCCTGCTGGCGGTGCGGGGCTGCGGCCAGCCACTCGGCCGCCGCGGCGAGCGGCAGGCGCGCGATCTCCTCGAATTTCTTGGTGAGCTCGCGCGCGATGACGATCTCGCGCGCGCCGCCATAGCGCTCGGCGAGATCCTGCACTGTTTCCGCGACCCGGTGCGGCGCCTCGTACAGGATGACGGGGCAGGCCATGTCGAGCGCTGCGAGCGCCTTGCGCCGCGCCGGGCGCGCCGATGGCAGGAAGCCGACGAACAGGAAGCGGTCGGCCGAGAAGCCGGCCGCGCTGAACGCGGTGATCGCGGCGCTCGGTCCGGGCAGCGGCAGCACGCGCACCCCGGCCGCGTGCGCGGCCGCCACCAGTACCGCTCCCGGGTCGGACACCGCGGGCGTGCCGGCATCGCTCACTAGGGCGACGTTCTTGCCCTGTAGCAGCGCGTCGAGCAACCGTGCCGTCGCGGCGCGCTCGTTATGCGCATGCAGCGCAACGGTGCGCGCGGCGATGCCGTGGCGCGCCAGCAGCGTGCGCGAGGTGCGCGTATCTTCGCAGGCGACCAGGTCGGCATTGGCGAGTGCCTCGAGCGCGCGCGGACTGGCATCGGCGAGATTGCCGATCGGGGTGGCGACGACGTAAAGGGTGCCTGGGTTCACGGTAGGTCAACGCGGTCTGTCGCCGAACGTTAAGCCTGCCATGAACCGGGCCGGCGCGCGAGCCGAGGACCTGTGCGCGCAATTCCTGCGCGGGGCCGGCCTGCGCGTCCTGGCGCGCAACTGGCGCTGCCGGCACGGCGAGATCGACTTGATCGCGGAGGACCACGGCACGCTGGTGTTCGCCGAGGTGCGACTGCGCCGCAGCGCTTTTTTCGGCGGCGCGGGCGAAAGCATTACCGTTGCCAAGCGCAGGCGGCTGGTGGCCGCGGCGCGCCTCTACCTGGCCGGTCGCGGCGAAATGGCTTGCCGTTTCGACGTACTCCTGCTCGACGACCCCGACGCGGCGCGCATCGAATGGCTGCGGGACGCATTCGAGGCCTAGGCGGGTCGTCGCGTCGCCCCGACGGCGATCGCGTACGCGCGGCCGGTGTAAGATGCGCCATGGGTCACGCTGAACAGACCGCTGGACTCGCAACGCGCGTTGCCGCGCATTTCGCCGAGAGCGCGCGGCTCAAGGCGGCCTGTGCAGACTCCCTCTCCATGCCGATCGCGCACGCCGTTGCGCTCATGGCGCGGACGCTGCGCGACGGCGGCAAAGTGCTCGCCTGCGGCAATGGCGGCTCGGCGGCCGACGCCCAACACTTCGCGGCCGAGCTGGTCAACCGCTTCGAGATCGAGCGCCCGCCCCTCGCTGCGCTCGCGCTGACCACGGACTCGTCCACGCTTACTTCGATCGCGAACGATTACAGCTACGAGCAGGTGTTCGCCAAGCAGGTGCGCGCGCTGGGGCGCCGGGGCGACGTCCTGCTCGCGATCTCGACGAGCGGCAATTCGGCGAGCGTGATCGAGGCGATGGTCGCCGCGCACGAAACGGGCATGCGGGTCGTCGCGCTTACCGGCAGGCGCGGTGGCAAGATCGCGGCTCGTCTCGGGCCCGAAGACGTGCATGTGTGCGTGCCGCACGACAGGACGGTGCGCATCCAGGAAGTCCATCTGCTGGCGCTGCACTGCCTGTGCGACGGCATCGACGAACTGCTTTTTGGAGCGAAGCGATGAACAGAAACAAGCTGCTGCTTGCGATCCTGGTTCCCGTGGCGGCGGTGTCGCTGCAGGGCTGCTTGGGTGCGGTCGCGGTGGGAGCGGGCGCGGCGGCGGTGTCGGCGAATGATCGGCGCAGCACGGGCGCGCAGGTGGACGACGAGAGCATCGAGCTGCGCGCCAGCGCGCGGATTGGCGACACCTACGGCGAGAGGGTGCACGTCAACGTCACGTCGTACAACGGCACGGCCTTGCTGACAGGCGAAGTGCCCGATCAGGCCACCAGGGAAAATTGCGAGAAGTTGACTCTCGGCGTGCCGAAGGTGCGTTCAGTAGTCAACGAGCTGCAGATCGCCGGTCTTTCGTCGCTGCCGGCGCGCAGCAACGACACGTACATCACCAGCAAGGTCAAGACGCGCTTCTTCGATGCGGCGTTGTTCGATCCGCTGCACGTCAAGGTCGTGACCGAGGCGGGGACGGTGTACCTGATGGGTATCGTGACCGAGAAAGAGGCGGCCGACGCGGTCGAGATCGCTCGCACGACGGGCGGCGTTCTCAAGGTGGTCAAGGTCTTCGAATACTGCCAGCCGACTGACGAAGCCTGCCGCCCGCGCGAGGAACCCAAGGCGAAACCGTCGAAGAGCTGAGGCTGCGCCCGGCCGAATGCGCATGGCGACGCTGCCGCCGGCGTTCGAACGCAAGCTCTGCGCGCCGGACGAGCTCGCGATCCGGCTCGGCGCGCTCGCGCGGCCGCTCGTATTTACCAATGGCGTGTTCGACCTGTTGCACCGCGGCCATGTGACCTATCTGGCGCGCGCGAGGGCGCTCGGCGCCGCCCTGCTGGTGGCCCTGAATGGCGACGCTTCGGCGCGGCGCCTCGGCAAGGGCGCCGATCGGCCGATCAACGCGCTCGAGGACCGCATGGCGGTCGTGGCGGCGCTGGAGTCCGTCGATGCGGTCACCTGGTTCGACGACGACACGCCCGCGCGCCTGATCGATGCCTGCCTCCCCGATGTGCTCGTCAAAGGCGGGGACTGGCCGGTCGAACGCATCGTCGGTGCGCGCGAGGTGCTGGCGCGCGGCGGCAAGGTGTACTCCATCCCTTTCGAGCACCAGCGTTCGACCACGCGCCTGCTGGAGCGCATCCGCGGCGCCTGATCGTCCGGCGCGCGCAGTAGTGCACAGCCGCCGTTGCGCCGCCGGGCCGCAGTAGCGATACTATTTGCATGCGCCTGCACCAGATAAAGATCGATTACCAGGCGGAGGAGGACCGGCTCCTCATGCTGGTCTCGACCAGCGAAGGCGTCGAAGTGCGGCTGTGGCTGACGCGCCGCTTCGTGAAGCTGCTGTGGCCGCTGCTGGTGAAGCTCGCGGAAGACGCGAGCCCGCGCATCCGCACGCAGGCCAACCCCGAGGCGCGCAAGGCGCTGCTCGGGCTGGAGCACGAGCAGGCGGTGTCGCGCGCGAACTTCGCCAAGCCGTACGAAGCGCAGGCGCGCGCCACGCCGCTCGGAGAATCGCCGCTGCTGCTCGCGCGCATTCAGACCGGCCACGACCGCAAAGGGCAGCCGGTGGTCGCGCTGCACCCCGCGGAGGGGCAGGGCGTCACCCTCACCTTCGACTCCGTGCTGCTGCACTCGGTATGCCGGCTGCTGCAGGCCGCGGTGAAGAAGAGCAACTGGGACGTCGAGCTCAAGCTGCCGGGCGGCGAGCCGCGCGAAGTCGTCGAGCGCGCGCCGCGGACGATCAACTGACTCGGCTCGGCTAGGCTTCTTCCTTGCGTAAGGCGTCGAGGCGGGCGGCGGCATGCAGCCACGCTTCCTCGGCCTCGGCCAGCCCGGCGCTCAGGCGCGCCTCGCTCTGCGTCAGCTCGCGCAGCCGGTCGCGCGCATCCTCGGCATAGGCCGCCGGCTCGGCAAGCGCGGCGCGCACCGCGTCGGCCTCGCGCGTCAGCGCGGCAATGCGCGCCTCGAGATCGGCGAGCTGCTTCTCCAGGGGCCGCGTTCGCACTCGCTTGCGCGCGCGCGCCTCGGCTTCGGCGCGGCGCAGGTCGCGGCGGTTCGCACCCGCGGCCTCCTTGCGGGCACCGCGCTCCTCCTTCAGGCGCAGCTGGCGGTAGTCGTCCAGGTCCCCGTCGAATTCCGACACCCTGCCATCGGCAACGAGCAGGATGCGGTCGGCGCAGGTCGAAATCAGATGGCGATCGTGCGACACGACGACCAGCGCACCGGTAAAGCTCTGCAGCGCAAAGGCGAGTGAGCGACGCATTTCGAGGTCGAGGTGGTTCGTCGGTTCGTCCAGCAGCAGCAGGTTCGGACGCCGCCTGACGAGCGCAGCCAGCGCGAGGCGTGACTTTTCGCCGCCCGATAGCGGTCCGATCGGGCGCTGCGCGCGCTCTCCCGCAAAGCCGAAGCCTCCGAGGAAGTCGCGCAGCTGCTGCTCCCGCTCGCGCGGAAACAGACGCAGCATCATGCCGAGCGGCGTCTCATCGGACCGCAACGATTCGATCTGGTGCTGCGCGAAGTATCCGACCACGACGCCGCGGCCCTCGCTGCGCCGGCCCTCTAGCGGGGCGAGCTCGCCCGCCAGCAGGCGTACCAGCGTGGTCTTGCCGGCGCCGTTGGCGCCAATTACCGCGAGGCGGTCGCCGTTCGCGATCGCAAGCGATACCTGCGCCAGCACCTGGCGCTCCCCATAGCCGGCGCGAACGTCCTCCAGGCTCACGATGCGCTCCGGCCGGCGCTCGGGCTCCTCGAAGGCGAAGCGGAACGTCTCCTCGGCGTATACGGGCGCAACCCGGACCATGCGCTCGAGCTGCTTGAGCCGGCTTTGCGCCTGGCGCGCCTTGGTCGCCTTGGCGCGGAAGCGCTCGACGAACGACGTGATGCGCCGCACCTCGCGCTCCTGCCGCGCCGCGAGCGCAGCCTGCTGCTCGAGCTCCGCGACGTGCAGGCGCTCGTAGAGCGAGTAATTGCCGGCGTACAGGCGCAGCGAGCCGCTGCGGATCGCCAGCGTGTGATCGGAGACGCGGTCGAGGAAGTCGCGGTCGTGCGACACGACGAGCAGCGTGCCGGGGTAGCCGCGCAGCCAGGTTTCGAGCCATAGGATCGTGTCCAGGTCGAGGTGGTTCGTCGGTTCATCCAGCAGCAGGAGGTCGGAGGGGCGCATCAGCGCGCGCGCGAGATTCAAGCGCATGCGGTAGCCGCCCGAGAACTCGCGTAGCTGGCGCGCGCCGTCGTCCTGGGAGAAACCCAGTCCGGCGAGCAGCGCGAACGCGCGCGCCTGGGCGGTGTAGCCGCCCGCATGCGCGTAGTGCTCGTGGGCGAGCGCGAGGCGCGCCCCGTCGCCCGAGGCCTCCGCCGCGAGGATCTCGCCTTCCGCCGCGCGCAGCACGGCATCGGAATCGAGCAGGTAGTCCAGGACGCTCTGCGTTAGCGCGGGGGCCTCCTGCTCGATGCGCGCGAGGCGCGTGCCCGGCCGCAGCTCGCAATCGCCCGCATCCGGCGCTAGCTCGCCGGCGATCAGGGCGAGAAGGCTGGACTTGCCGCTGCCGTTGGCACCGACCAGGCCGACCTTCCATCCGTGCTCGAGCGTAAGCGAGGCGCCGGCGAACAGGCGCTGCACGCCACGCGCGAGGGTCAGATTGCGAAGCAGGATCATGCGGGGATTCCGTGAGGGATCGGAGTATAATTCGCCCTTTTGCGACGCCCTGCTCCGCAAGGCGGCTCGTTATCAGCTCGGAATTCGAACAACTCGGCCTCATCGCGCCGCTGGTCGCAGCGGTAGCCGACCTCGGCTATACAAAGCCCACGCCGGTCCAGGAACAGGCAATCCCCCTGGTGCTGCAGGGACGCGATCTAATGGCGGGCGCGCAGACCGGCACCGGAAAGACGGCGGCCTTCGCGCTGCCCATCCTGCAGCGCTTGGCGCCGCTCGCGAGCGCGAGCGCGTCGCCGGCGCGTCACCCCGTGCGGGCCCTCGTGCTCACGCCCACGCGCGAGCTCGCGATCCAGGTCGAGGAGAGCTTTCGCGAGTACGCCAGGCACCTGCCGCTGCGCAGCGCCGTCGTGTACGGGGGCGTCGACATGAACGCGCAGATCGCTCAGCTGCGCCAAGGCGTCGAGATCCTCGTGGCGACGCCCGGCAGGCTGCTCGATCACGTGCAGAACAAGACGGTCATGTTCGGCCAGGTGTCGGTGCTGACGCTGGACGAGGCCGATCGCATGCTCGACATGGGGTTCATGCCCGACATCCGCCGCATCATCGCATTGCTGCCCGCGGCGCGGCAAAACCTGATGTTCTCGGCGACGTTCCCGGAAGAGATACGCAAGCTCGCGGCCACCATCCTGAAGAACCCGGCAGAAGTGCAGGTCGCGGCGCGCAACGCGGTCGCCGAGCTCGTGACGCACGTCGTGCACCCCGTGGCGCGCGAGAAGAAGCGCGAGCTGCTGTGCCACCTGATCCGCTCGCGCAATCTGACGCAGGTGCTGGTGTTCACCGGAACGCGCATCGGCGCCAACCGCCTCGCGCACCAGCTGCGCCGCGAGCACATCCATGCGGACGCGATCCACGGCGACAAGTCGCAGGCCGAGCGCCTGGTTGCGCTCGAGGATTTCAAGGCGGGCAAGGTGGCCGTGCTGGTGGCGACCGACGTCGCGTCGCGCGGGCTGGACATCGAGGGCCTGCCGCAGGTCATCAATTTCGACGTGCCGCACTCGCCCGAGGACTACGTGCACCGCATCGGCAGGACCGGGCGCGCCGGGATGACGGGCGAGGCGATCTCGCTCGTCGCGCCGGAGGACCACGAAAAGCTCGGCGCCATCGAAAAGCTCATCAAGCGAAAGATCGAGCGCGCGATCGTGCCGGGCTTTGCGACTGACGGCGGAACCGTGGCGGCTCTGATCGGCCGCGAGGGAGGCCGCGGCGGGCGCAGGGAGACGAGGGAGCCGCGCGAGCGCCACGCGCCGCGACGCGAAGCTGCGCCGCCGCGTGCCCGGTTGCCGGCCGATCCGATCTTCTCGAAGCCCTACGAGCCCGCGCAGCCGCCGGAGGCGCCGCAAGCTGAGCCGCAGGAGCGACCCGCCGCCGCGCCCCGCGGCAAGCCGCGCCAGGTTGCGGCGCTGCTCGGGGGACTGAAGCGCGCGCGCGGCTAGACGCAGCGCGCGCCGTCCACCTCGATGCACGTGCCGCTGATCATCGCGGCCTCGTCCGACGCGAGATAGAGGCAGGCGTTCGCCACGTCGAGCGGCGTGGAGAATCTGCCAAGCGGAATGGTGGCGAGGAACGCGGCCTTGGCTTCCGCGGTCAGCGCGCCGCCGGCGAAGTCCGCCGACAGGGCGGTGTCCGGGCTGAACACCGGATTGACGCAGTTCACCCTCACCTTGTCCGGGCCGAATTCGGCGGCCATCGACTTGCTCATCAGGATCACGGCGCCCTTCGAGCTGTTGTACACCGTCAGGCCGGGACGCGGCCGCAGCCCGGCCGTGGAGGCGATGTTCACGAAGCAGCCGCCGCCGCGCTTGCGGAACGCCGGCAAGGCATGGCGCGCGGACAGATACACGCTCTTCACGTTCACTGCGTAGACCCGGTCGAATTCCTCCTCGGTCACGTCCAGGTAGGGCTTGCGGCGATGCGTCCAGCCCGCGTTGTTCACCACGATGTCCAGTCCGCCGTGAGCCGAGGCGGCGGCCTGCACCAGCCGCGCCCAGTCCGCGTCGCGCGTGACGTCCGCCAGCATGAACTGCGCGCTGCCGCCCGCCGCGCGGACCTCCCGCGTGACGCGCTCGCCGCCGTCCCGATTGATGTCGTTTACGACGACCTTGGCGCCTTCTTCGGCGAAGCGCTTCGCGATGCCCTCGCCGAAGCCGCTGCCCGCGCCGGTCACGATCGCCACCTTGTTCTTCAGTCGCATGCGCAGATGCCTCCCTGTCGTTCAATTATCGCGAAATGGCGAATGCTCGGCGAGTTCGTTCACGTAGCGGGCGATGCCGCGCGCTTCGCGCGCCAGATAGTCCTCGATCGCGCGCGCGAATCCGGCGTGCGCGAGCCAGTGCGCCGAGACGGTCTCCACCGGCATGAGCCCGCGAAACAGCTTGTGCTCGCCCTGCGCGCCGCCCTCGAACCTGTCCAGGCGGTGGGCGATCGCGTACTCGATCGCCTGGTAGTAGCAGCACTCGAAATGCAGCAGCGGCACGTGCTCGAGCGCGCCCCAGTAGCGCCCGTAGACGGCGCTCTCGTCGACCAGGAACAGCGAGCCCGCGATTGGTGCGCCGCCGCGCTCGGCGAGCACCATGAGCGTGTGCTGTGGAAGGCTCGTGCCCAGGCGCAGGAAGAACTGCAGGTTCAGATAGGGGCTGGAGCCGTGCGCCGCGTAGGTCGCCCGGTAGCAGCGGTGGAAGAACTCCCAGTGCCGACGCTCGATCTGCGCGCCGCGCAGCCAGCGGAAGCCGACACCCGCTTCGCGCACGCGGCGGCGCTCCTGCTTGATGTTCTTGCGTCTGGCGTGCGACATGCGCGCGAGAAACGCGTCGAAGTCGGCGTAGTCGGCGTTGCGCCAGTGAAACTGGACCGTGCGCCGCAGCATCATGCCCTGGCGCGCCATGAGCTGCGCCTCGCCCTCGGTCGGAAAGAGCACGTGCAGCGAGGACGCTTGCCGCGCCAGCTCGAGCGCGGCGGCGAGCAGCGCCTCGCGCACGTCGTCCGCGGCGGCCAGCAAGCGCGGGCCGGTGACGGGAGTGAAGGGCACAGCGCCGAGCAGCTTCGGGTAGTAATCCAGCCCCTGCCGCGCGTAGGCGTCGGCCCATGCCCAGTCGAACACGTATTCGCCGTACGAATGCGTCTTCGCGAACAGCGGCATGGCTCCCGCCAGCGCGCCGTGGCGCCGCAGCAGCAGGAACTTCGGTTGCCAGCCGGTGCGCGCGCTCGCGCAGCCGGTATCGAGCAGTGCGCTCAGGAACTCGTGCGTAACGAAGGGACTCGTGCCGCACAGGGCGTTCCATTCGCCCGCATCGACGCCGGCCAGCGAGTCAACGATGCTCAGTCGGTTCAATGCCGCGCCGCCCTGACGGCCATGGCTCGATTATAATCGGCACGGTCGGCAGACAGGCCGCGGGGAGAAGCAGATGAAGAAGATCGAAGCCATCGTCAAACCGTTCAAGCTCGACGAAGTGCGCGAGGCGCTCTCGGAAGTCGGGGTCACCGGTTTGACCGTCACCGAGGTGAAGGGTTTCGGCAGGCAGAAGGGCCATACCGAGCTCTACCGCGGTGCCGAATACGTGGTCGACTTCCTGCCCAAGGTCAAGATCGAGGTCGTCGTTGCCGACGATCGCGTGGACAGTGCGATCGACGCCATCGTGCGCGCGGCGCGCACGGGCAAGATCGGCGACGGCAAGATCTTCGTCACCGGCGTCGAGCACGTCGTGCGCATCCGCACGGGCGAAACGAACGAGGCCGCTGTCTAGGCGCGCGCCTTAGCGCCGCGCCTTCAGCAGCACGAGCACGGCGCCGCTGCCGCCGTGCGCAGGGGGCGCCTGGCAGAAGGCGAGCACCTCGTCGCGCGGCATCAGCCACTTCCTCAGCTTGGCCTTCAGCACGGGCTCGCGCCGCGGCGAGCCCAGCCCTTTGCCGTGCACGATGCGCACGCAGCGCAGCCCGTGCGCGCTGCAATGGCGCAGGAACTGCGCCACGCTCAGCGCCGCTTGCGCCTGGTTCAGGCCGTGAAGATCGAGCTCGTCCTGCACCACCCAGTGCCCGCGCCGCAGCTGGCGCAGCACCTGGCGCGACAGCCCTTCGCGCAGAAAGCTGAGCTCCTCGCCTCCCTCGAGCGCGTCGTCCAGCGAGACCGGGCCGCTGAGCGTCTCGGCCAGCGCAGCCTGCTCGTCCCTGCGAGTCTGGTGCGCGATCGGCTCGGGCGCGGGCGGGCGCAGGGTCACGCGCCGCGCAGGCGCGAGCGGCTTGACGTCCGCCACCGCGCGACGGAACTCGGCGTCGTCGTCCGCGTTCGACTTGTCTCCCGGCACGGTCGCCTCACCCGTGCGCAGCCAGGTCGTCGAGGTACTTTTCGGCGTCCAGCGCCGCCATGCATCCGCTGCCCGCGCTGGTGACCGCCTGCCGGTAGACGTGGTCCTGGACGTCGCCGGCGGCGAACACGCCGGGCACGCTCGCCGCCGTGGCGCTTCCGTTGCGGCCGCCGCGCGTGACGATGTAGCCGTTCTCCATCTCGAGCTGGCCCGCGAAGATGGTCGTGTTCGGCGAGTGCCCGATGGCGACGAACAGGCCGCTTACCTCGAGCTCCTTCGCCGCCTTGCCCGAGACGTCGCGGATGCGAATCCCGGTCACGCCGCGCGAGTCGCCCAGCACCTCGTCTAGGACGTGATTCCACTCGATGGTGACGTTGCCTCCTGCGGCTTTCCTCAGCAGCTTGTCGATCATGATTTTTTCCGCGCGCAGCCTGTCGCGCCGGTGCACGAGCACCACGCGCCGAGCGATGTTCGAGAGGTAGAGCGCCTCCTCGACCGCGGTGTTGCCCCCGCCAACCACGGCGACGTCCTGCCCCTTGAAGAAGAAGCCGTCGCAGGTGGCGCAGGCCGAAACGCCGCGCCCCATGAATTTCTGCTCCGACTCGATGCCCAGGTACTTGGCCGACGCGCCCGTGGCGATGATCAGGGCGTCGCAGGTGTAGCGGCCGGAATCGCCTTCCAGCACGAACGGGCGCTCCGCGAGCCGGGCGGTGTGGATCTGATCGAAGACGAGCTCGGTTTCGAAGCGCTCGGCGTGCTTCTTGAAGCGCTCCATCAGGTCCGGCCCCTGGACGCCGGCGGCGTCGGCGGGCCAGTTGTCGACGTCCGTGGTGGTCATCAGCTGGCCGCCCTGCGCCAGGCCCGTGATAAGCAGGGGGCGCAGGTTGGCGCGCGCCGCGTACACCGCCGCGGTGTAGCCGGCTGGCCCGGAACCGATGATGAGCAGGCGAACATGGCGGGAATTCATAGTTCTGGGCGGCTGTTCAACGTGTTTCGCGGCGCGTCAAATTATAAAGGCGGGCGGCGGCCACCGGCGAGCGGTGCCAAGGGACTAGGCGAGTGTGCACAGGATTCTGCTAACATGTTGTGAGCCAACCAAAAGTACATGGGCGGGGAGAATCTATGGCGGGCACACCTGCAATCGTCTCGACTGCGGTGCTGAGGGCGGTGCCGCTGTTCGCCGGCTTTCCGGAGGAACAGCTGCGTACGCTCACGACCATGGTCAATCGTAAGAGCTTGCCGCGCGGCGCCATGGTGATGGCGGCGGGCGATCCGACCGATTCGCTGTACATCGTGATCTCGGGCCGGCTCAAGGTGATGATGAGCGATGCGGACGGCAAGGAGGTCATCCTCAGCATCCTCGGTCCGGGCGAGTTCTTCGGCGAGATGGGCCTGATCGACGACGCCCCCCGGTCGGCCAGCGTCGTCTGCATCGAGGCATGCGAGTTGCTGTCGATCGCCAAGCGCGACTTCAATAAATGCCTGTCCGACAGCTTCGAGATGGCAATGGCGGTCATGCGCGGGCTGGTGCACCGCCTGCGCGAGGCCGATCGCAAGATCGGCAGCCTGGCGTTGCTCGACGTGTACGGCAGGGTAGCCAGGCTGCTGCTCGACATGGCCGACACCGTCGACGGACAGAAGATCGTCACCAAGCGCCTGCCCAAGCAGGACATCGCCAAGATGATCGGCGCATCGCGCGAGATGGTCAGCCGCGTGATGAAGGACTTGCAGATGGGCGGCTACATCGAGATGCGCGGCTCGAACATCGTTCTGCACGATTCGATCATGTTGCCTGATTGAGGCGCGCTTCCGGCTGATCCATCGCTAAGCCCCCGCATCGGCGGGGGTTTTCGTTTCCGACCGGCCGGGCTGGCTGCACGCGTACGGTACAATTGCCCACTCTCCCGCGGGCCGCAATGGCAGCAGCACAGAAATCTACGGTCGCTCCTCTCCCGGCGAAGCTGGCGAACCTGCTGCGCGAGGCGAAGTGGCTGCTGCTGGTCGCGCTCGCGGCCTACCTGCTGCTGATCCTGGCCACTTACCACCGGACCGATCCGGGCTGGTCGCACAGCGTCACGCACGCGGTGACGCAGAACGCGGGCGGGCGCTTCGGCGCCTGGCTGGCCGACGTGCTGCTGTATCTGTTCGGCCTGTCTGCCTACTGGTGGGCGGCGCTGTGCATCTACGTCGTGGTGTGGGGGTACCGCCGCCTGGACGGCTCCACGCTCATCGATCACCGTCCGCTGGCGGTCGCGCTCGCGGGCTTTACCGTGCTGCTCGGCGCGAGCGCTTCGCTCGAGGCCTTGCGCCTGCACTCACTTGCCGCCGAGTTGCCGCTGGCGCCTGGCGGATTGATCGGCGCGGCCTCGGCCCGACTGGTTTCCGGTGCGCTCGGCTTCACCGGGGCGACGCTTGCGCTCGTCACGCTGCTCGCGGTGGGCCTCAGCCTGTTCACCGGCATCTCCTGGCTCACCGTCTCGGAGATGCTCGGCTTCCTGCTCGAGGGGCTCTACTCGCTCGCCGTGCGGGCCTGGGACCGGCGCAAGGACCGCAAGCTGGGCGAGATCGCGCGCGAAGAGCGCGAGTTTGTCGTCGAGACCGAGCGCAAGCGCGAGGAGGAGCACCCGCCGCTGCGCATCGAGCCGGCGATCGTGGAGATCAAGAAGTCCGAGCGCGTGCAGAAGGAGAAGCAGGCGCCACTGTTCGAGAACCTTCCGGATACGCCGCTGCCGCCGCTCAAGCTGCTGGACGAAGCGAGCCACGAGGGCGAGCAGGTCACACCCGAGACGCTCGAGTTCACTTCCCGGCTCATCGAGAAGAAGCTTTCGGATTTCGGCGTCTCGGTCAAGGTGCTGGCCGCCTATCCCGGCCCGGTGATCACGCGCTACGAGGTCGAGCCGGCCGTCGGCGTGAAGGGCAGCCAGATTGTCAACCTGGTGAAAGACCTGGCGCGCGCCCTGTCCGTGGTCTCGATCCGCGTGGTCGAAACGATTCCCGGCAAATCCTGCATGGGCCTTGAGATTCCCAATCCGCACCGCCAGACGGTGCGACTGTCGGAGATTCTCGGCTCGGAGGTCTACCACGACGCGCACTCGCCGCTCGCGCTCGCGCTCGGCAAGGACATCGCGGGCAATCCGGTGGTCGCCGATCTCGGCAAGATGCCGCACCTGCTGGTCGCGGGCACCACCGGCTCGGGCAAGTCGGTCGCGATCAACGCGATGATCCTGTCGCTGCTGTACAAATCCGAGCCGCGCGCCGTGCGCCTGATCCTCGTCGATCCCAAGATGCTCGAGCTGTCGGTCTACCAGGACATCCCGCACCTGCTCGCCCCGGTGGTCACCGACATGAAGCAGGCGGCCAACGCGCTGCACTGGTGCGTGGCCGAGATGGAGCGGCGCTACAAGCTGATGTCCTGGGTCGGGGTGCGCAACCTTTCGGGCTACAACCACAAGGTGGCCGACGCGGAGAAGGCGGGCAAGCCGCTCGAGGATCCGGCGACCATCGAATCGGGCAGCCCTCAGCCGCTCACGACGCTGCCGCACATCGTCGTGGTTATCGACGAGCTCGCCGATCTCATGATGGTGGTCGGCAAGAAGGTCGAGGAGCTGATCGCGCGCCTGGCGCAGAAGGCGCGCGCTGCGGGCATACACCTGATTCTCGCCACCCAGCGGCCTTCGGTCGACGTGATCACGGGCCTGATCAAGGCCAACATCCCGACTCGCATCGCCTTCCAGGTCGCCAGCCGCGTGGATTCGCGCACCATCCTCGACCACTCCGGTGCCGAGGCGCTGCTTGGCGCGGGCGACATGCTCTATCAGCCCTTGGGCACGGGCCTGCCGCAGCGCGTGCATGGCGCCTTCGTCGCGGACCACGAGGTGCACAGGGTGGTCGATCACCTGAAGAGCCTCGCCCTGCCCGAGTACCTGGGCGGCGTGCTCGAGCCGGCGGAGGGTCTCGACGCGCTGGAGGGAGGGGGCGGCGAGCCTTCGGGCGAGAAGGATCCACTGTACGACCAGGCCGTGGAGATCGTGCTGCGTACGCGGCGGCCGTCGATCTCGCTCGTGCAGCGCCATCTGCGCATCGGCTACAACCGCGCCGCGCGGCTGATCGAGGACATGGAGCGCGCTGGGCTCGTCTCGCCGATGCAGTCGAACGGCAATCGCGAGGTGCTGGTGCCGGCGAAGGTGGAGTAGGCCGGTGCGCGGCCTGGCCGGACGAGTGCTGCTCGCTGCCGCGCTCTCGCTGGCGGCGCTGGCGGCGCACGCTTCCGCGCTCGAGCGCTTTCGCGCCTTCGTGCGCTCGACCCCTGCCGCGAGCGCGGATTTCGTGCAGAAAGTCTACGACCAGAATCACAAGCTGGAGCAGGAATCGAAGGGCAGCTTCGTCTTCCAGCGTCCGGGTCGCTTTCGCTGGATCTACGCCTCGCCCATGCCTCAGCTGATCGTCGGCGACGGCGAGCGGGTCTGGATTTACGACCAGGACCTCGACCAGGTCACCGTGCGGCGCATGGCGCACGCGCTCGGCTCGACCCCCGCGGCGCTGCTCGCCGGCAGCCAGGAGGTCGAGCAGGCCTTTCACCTGAGCGAGGCCGGCGAGCGAGGCGGGCTGGCATGGCTCGAAGCCAAGCCGCGCGAGCAGGAGGCGGGGTTCAGCCGCATCCTGCTCGGCATGGGGCCGGAGGGCGTGCAGGCGATGGAGCTGTACGACCATTTCGGGCAGACCACGGTGCTGCGGTTCTCCAATCTCGTTCGAAATCCGAAGCTCGATCCGCGCGACTTCCGCTTCACGCCGCCCAAGGGCGCCGACGTCCTCGGCGAGCCGTAGCTCCAGCGCCATGAGCGATCTTTTCGGCAGCCCCGCGCCCGTGGCACCGCTCGCCGAGGCATTGCGCCCGCGCTCGATCGACGAGGTGATCGGGCAGCGCCACCTGCTCGGCCCGGGCAAGCCGCTGCGCCTCGCCTTCGAATCGGGCAAGCCGCACTCGATGATCCTCTGGGGGCCGCCCGGAACGGGCAAGACGACGCTCGCGCGCCTGATGGCGACCGCCTTCGACTGCGAATTCATTGCCCTGTCGGCCGTGTTCTCCGGCGTGAAGGACATCCGCGAGGCCGTGCAGCAGGCGGAAGCGGTGCTGGCGCGCTCGGGCCGGCGTACCATCCTGTTCGTCGACGAGGTGCACCGCTTCAACAAGGCGCAGCAGGACGCCTTCCTGCCGTACGTCGAGCGCGGCCTGCTCACCTTCATCGGCGCGACCACCGAGAACCCGTCCTTCGAGGTGAACAGCGCGCTCTTGTCGCGCGCCACGGTCTACGTGCTGGAGAGCCTTTCCACCGAGGACCTGGCGACGCTGCTCGCGCGCACGGGGCTCGAGGTCGACGATGGCGCGCGCGAGCGCCTGATCGGCTTCGCCGATGGCGACGCGCGCCGCCTGCTGAACGCGGTCGAGATCCTGAAGAACGCGCGCCCCTCCGGCGCGATCGACGCCGCGTTCGTCGAGTCGACGCTCGCCAGGAACCTGCGGCGCTTCGACAAGGGCGGCGAGCAGTTCTACGACCAGATCTCGGCGCTGCACAAGGCGGTGCGCGGCTCGGATCCCGATGCGTCGCTGTACTGGCTCGTGCGCATGCTGGACGGCGGCGCGGATCCGCTCTACCTCGGGCGGCGCATCGTACGCATGGCGACCGAGGACGTCGGCCTCGCGGATCCGCGCGCGCTGCGCCTCGCGCTCGATGCCTGCGAGACCTACGAGCGCCTGGGCACGCCCGAAGGCGAGCTGGCGCTCGCCGAGGCGGTGCTCTACCTCGCCTGCGCGGCGAAGTCGAACGCTGCGTACGCCGCCTATAATGCGGCGCGCGATTTCGTCGGGCGCGACGGTACGCGGCCGGTGCCGCTGCACATCCGCAACGCGCCGACCCGGTTGATGAAGGACCTCGGCTACGGCAGGGATTACCGCTACGCGCACGACGAGGAAGGCGCGTACGCGGCGGGCGAGAATTACTTTCCGGAGGGCATGCCCGAGGTCGAATGGTACCGGCCGACCGAGCGCGGGCTGGAGGCGAAGATCCGCGACAAGCTCGAGCAGTTGCGCGAGCTCGATCGCAAGGCCAAGAAGGGTTGAAGTTAGGAAGACAAATGCTGGATATTCAATTGCTCCGCAGCGACCTGGATGGGGTCGCGTCACGTCTTAAGAGAACGCGTGGATTCGAGCTCGATACTTCCAGGTTCAGGGAGCTGGAAGAACAACGTAAACGCGAGCAGACATCCATGGAGTATCTGCAGTCCCAGCGAAATGCCAAGTCCAAGGAGATTGGGCAGGCGAAGGCACGTGGCGACGAAAAGCTGGTGAAGGAGATCATGGGAGAAGTCGCCGACTTCGGCGACAAGCTCAAAGTAATGGAAGTAAAGGTAAGCGCTCTGCAGGATGAGCTCAGGCAATTCCTCGAGGTGATTCCGAATCTGCCGCATGAGAGCGTGCCGCGCGGCACGAGCGCCGAGGACAACGTCGAACAACGGCGCTGGGGCACGGCGCGCACGTTCGCCTTCCCGGTGAAGGACCACGTCGACGTCGGCGCGGCGCTCGGCATGCTCGACTTCGAGACCGCGGCCAAGCTCGCCGGCGCGCGCTTCGCGGTGATGCGCGCGGGCGTGGCGCGCCTGCACCGCGCAATCGCGCAGTTCATGCTCGACGTGCATACGGCGGAGCACGGCTACACCGAGGTGTACGTGCCCTACATGGTGAGCGGCGAGTGCGCCAACGGCGTGTCGAGCCTCGCCAAGTTCAAGGACGACCTGTTCAAGCTCGAGGGCCGCGACCTGTATCTCATCCCGACCGCCGAGTATCCCGTCACCAACTTTGTGCGCGACGAGATCGTTCCGCTCGAGCGCATGCCGCTCAAGTTCGTGTGCCACTCGCCGTGCTTTCGCTCGGAGGCCGGCGCCTCGGGCAAGGACACGCGCGGCATGATCCGCCAGCACCAGTTCGACAAGGTCGAGCTGGTGCAGGTCGTGCGCCCCGAGGAGTCGTACCGCGCGCACGAGGAGCTGACCGCGCACGCCGAGACGATCCTGAAGAAGCTCGAGCTGCCCTACCGCACGGTGGTGCTGTGCACCGGCGACACGGGCTTCGCCGCGGCGAAGACCTACGACATCGAGGTGTGGCTGCCCGGGCAGAACGCGTACCGCGAGATCTCCTCCTGCTCCAACTTCGAGGCCTTCCAGGCGCGCCGCATGCAGGCGCGCTTCAGGAACGGCAAGGGCAAGCCCGAGCTCGCGCACACGCTGAACGGCTCGGGGCTCGCGGTCGGGCGCACGCTGGTCGCGATCCTGGAGAACTACCAGAACGCGGACGGCTCGGTCGCGGTCCCCGCGGCGCTGCGCCCCTACATGGGCGGGGCGCAGAAGATCGCCCGGGCCTGATAGAATCCGCGCCTCGCGTCGACCGATCGCGAAAGCGGAGAGATGGCAGAGTGGTCGAATGCGGCAGACTCGAAATCTGTTGTACGGGTAACCGTACCGGGGGTTCGAATCCCTCTCTCTCCGCCAAGTCCCTTGGCGCGACAGCGCGTTCGCACCAGAGTTTGCACTCTCAAATGCATGAACCCTCTCATGCGAACTTCCCTCGAGGCTGACGATGAAAACCACCGCGGCACGCACGGTAGCTGAATGGATCGTCGAGTTCCTGATCGAGCATGGCGTCGACCGGGTCTTCGGCCTGCAGGGAGGGCACATCCAGCCGATCTGGGACCGTTTGGCGCAGCGCGGCGTGCGCATCGTCGATGTGCGCGACGAAGGCGCCGCCGTTCACATGGCGCACGCGCACGCGGTGCTGACCGGAGGGGTCGGCGTCGCCTGCGCGACCGCCGGTCCGGGAGTCACCAACTGCGTGACGGCGATGGCCAACGCGCAGCTCGAGCGCGTGCCGGTCGTCCTCATCGGGGGCTGCGCGCCGGTACCGCAGGACGATCTCGGCCCCCTGCAGGGCATCGATCACGTCTCGATCATGAGGCCGGTGACGCGACAGTCGCGCACGTTGCGCGTCCCCGACAACGTTGCGCGCGACCTGGACAAGGCCTGGAGCACTGCGATCGGCGACGGCGGGCTGCCGGGGCCCGTTTACGTCGAGTTCCCCACCGACGTGCTGCGCGCGCAGGTAGCGCCGCGCCTCGTGCTCGAGGAGTACCTGCGGCCGAAGCCGCAACGGCGCGTCCCGCCCGACCCGGCCGAGGTGCAGCGGGCCGCGCGCGTCGTCGACGCCGCGCGCCGCCCGCTGGTGGTCACCGGCCGCGGCGCGCAGGGTGCCTCCGCCGAGCTGGTCGAGCTGCTCGACCGAAGCGGCGCGGTGTATCTCGATACGCAGGAGAGCCGCGGGCTGGTGCCGCCCGCCCATGCGTCGGTGGTGGGAGCGATGCGCGGCCGCGCGATGCAGGAGGCCGACCTGGTGATCGTGGCCGGGCGCAAGCTCGACTACCAGATGGGCTACGGCTCGCCTGCGGTGCTGCCGAACGCGAAGCTGATCCGCATCGCGGACAACTGGGAGGAGCTGCGCGAGAATCGCCGCGGCGAAGTCGAGCTGTTCGCGCATCCTGCGCGCGCCCTGGCGGCGCTCGCCGCCGCGCTGCCGAAGCCGTCGCCGAACCTCGACCGCGACTGGTGCGCAGCGCTGCGCGCCGAGCACCTGCGCCGCTCGGGCAAGCACGTCGAGTCGTTGGCGACGGCGTCGGCGGGCAAGGACGGTCACATGCATCCCAACCGCATCTTCGGGGCGCTCAGGCAGGTGCTGCGGCCCGATGCCATCGCGATCGCCGATGGCGGCGACATCCTGAGCTTCGCCCGCATGGGCCTGGAAACGCGCAGCTATCTCGACGCCGGCGCTTTCGGCTGCCTGGGCGTGGGCGTCCCGTTCGGGGTCGCCGCGGCGCTGCTGTACCCGGAGCGCCAGGTGGCCGTGATCAGCGGCGACGGGGCGTTCGGCATAAACGCGATGGAGATCGACTCGGCCAAGCGCCACGGCGCCAAGGTGGTATTCATCATCGCCAACAACGCGGCCTGGAACATCGAGCGCCTGGACCAGGAGCTGAACTACGGGGGCCGCGTGGTGGGCACGACGCTCGCCTGGAGCGACTACGCCGGCATGGCGCGCGCATTCGGGCTGCACGGCGAGCGCGTGACCGATCCGGCGCGCCTGCGGGCGGCGCTCGAGGAGGCGTTTGCCAAGGCGCCCGCTCTGCTCGACGTGGTGGTGACGCAGCATGCGCTGTCGTCGGATGCCGGCAAGGGCCTGGGCTGGGTGCCCGACTACCAGGCGCTCACCGCCTGGGACGAAGCCGAGCGCCGGCGCCGCGCGCAGGGCGCATGACGCCGCTGCTGACGGTTCCCCAGGCGGTCGCCGCGCACGCGCGCATCGACCCGGACAGGGCCGCGGCGAAGGATTCGCGGCGCACGCTCAGCTTCGCCCAGTGGGACGAGCGCACGAACCGGCTCGCCAACGCGCTGCTCGGCCTGGGGCTGCGCAAGGGCGAGCGCGTGGCGATCCTCGCCTACAACTGCATCGAGTGGGCGGAGATGTACGTCGGCCTGGGCAAGGCCGGGCTGATCGCGGTGCCCATCAACTTCCGGCTGGTGGGCCCGGAGATCCGCTACATCGCTCGGGACTCGGGCGCGCGCGCCTTCATCGTCCAGGACGAGCTGCTCGGCAGCGTCGGGTCGGTCCGCGCGGGCCTAGAGATCCCCGATACGAACTACGTGCACTTCGGCAGGCAACCGACGCCGGCCGGCTATGTCGGCTACGAGGCGCTGCTCGCGCGGGCGGCGGCCGGCGCGCCCGGCGTGACGGTGACGCCGCAGGACACCTGGGCGCTGATGTACACCTCGGGCACCACCGGCAACCCGAAGGGCGCGATTCGCAGTCACGCGGGCCAGGCGCTCATGGCGCTCGTGACCGCGCTCGACTTCGGCTTCTCGCGCGGCGACGCGGGGCTGCTGGTGATGCCGATGTGCCACGCCAACTCGCTCAACTTCTTCTCCACGTTCGCCTACTGCGGGGCGACCTGCGGCGTCTACGACCGCCAAAGCTTCGATCCCGAACATCTGCTCGCGACGCTGTCGGCGCAGCACGTGAGCTTCACTTCGCTGGTGCCTACGCACTACATCATGACCCTGGGCCTGCCGCAGGCGGTGAAGGACAAGTACGACGTCGCGAGCGTCAACAAGCTGCTCATTTCGTCGGCGCCGGCTCGCCGCGAGACCAAGCTGGCGATCATGGAGCACTTCCGCAACTCGCGGCTGTACGAGCTGTACGGTTCGACCGAGGCAGGGTGGGTGACGCTGCTGCGGCCCGACGAGCAGCTGACCAAGCTCGGCTCGGTCGGCCGCGAGTTCACCGGCACCGGCCGCGTACGACTGCTGGACGAGGCCGGCAACGAGGTGCCCGACGGCGAAATCGGCGAGCTGTACTCGCGCACGCCGTATACCTTCGACGGCTACTGGAACCTGCCGGAGAAGTCCGCCGAGGCGTTCCGCGCAGACTACTGCACCGTCGGCGACATGGCGCGGCGCGACGCCGACGGCTTCTATCACCTCGTCGACCGCAAGAAGAACATGATCATCAGCGGCGGCGAGAACGTGTACCCGTCGGAGGTCGAGAATCTGCTCGCGCAGCATCCGGCAGTGAGGGACGTCGCCGTCGTCGGCGTTCCGCACGAGAAGTGGGGCGAAGCGGTGCATGCCGTCGTCGTGCTGAACGCCGCCGGTGCCGTCAGCGAGGCCGAGCTGCTCGAATGGTGCCGGGACAAGATCGCCGGCTACAAGCGGCCGCGCTCGATCTCCTTCATGCGCGACAAGGACGTGCCGCGCACGGCGACCGGCAAGATCCAGCACCGGCTGCTGCGCGATCACATCGTCAAGCCCCTGACCAAGACCTGAAGCAGGCCATAAGCGTTGGATAAATCGATGCTCGTGCGCCCGCCCACTTTGGCGCCCAAAGCGATGGTGTGTTCGCCGCATGCGCTCGCGTCGGCCGCGGGCGTCGATGTCTTGCGCGCGGGCGGCTCGGCCGTCGACGCGGCGATCGCGACGAGCGCCGCTCTTTCCGTGCTCTACCCGCACATGACCGGGATCGGCGGCGACGCCTTCTGGCTGATCCACGAAGCGGGGTCGGGGAAGGTGAGGTACCTGGCCGGCGGCGGCCGGGCGAGCCGCAACGGGGACCTCGCCTGGTTCGAGGCGCGCGCAATGCGGGAGATCCCGCTCACCGGCGTGCTGCCGGCGACGCTCACGGTGCCGGGCTCGGTCGACAGCTGGTGCACGGCGCACGCGGCCTACGGCCGCCTGCCGCTCGCGCGCAACCTCGCGCAGGCGCTCGAATATGCGCGCGACGGCTTTCCTGTCACCGAGCGCGTCGCGGGCGCGATCGAAAGCGCTCGGGAGGCGAACGTGTTCAACGCGGCGGCGAAAGCCGTCTTCCTGCCCGGGGGACGGCCGCCGCGCGCGGGCGAGCACCTGGTCAACCGCGGCCTTGCGCGCGTGCTCGGGCGCATCGGCGACGCGGGCCGCGACGGCTTCTACGCGGGCGACACCGCGCGCGAGCTGGCGGCGTTCGCGCGCGCGGAAGGCGGCTTCTTCGACGAAGCCGACTTCGAGCGGCAGCGCTCGCAATGGGGCGCGCCGATCCGCGGCAGCTACCGCGACCTCGAGATCTTCGAGACGCCCGCGCCGACGCAGGGCTTCACGGTGCTCGAGATGCTGAACCTGATCGAGCCCTTCGAGATCGGCAGGATGGATCCGCTCGGACCCGACGTGGCGCACCTGCTCGTGCAGGCGAAGCAGATCGCCTTCTGCGACCGCGACGCGCTCCTGGCGGACCCGGACTTCGCCGCGGTGCCGATCGAGCGGCTCGTCTCGAAGGGCTATGCGGACGAGCGGCGAGCGTTGATCTCTACCGAGCGCGTGCTCGCCTGGGACAAGGTGCCGTCCTACGGGTCCCTCGCCGGCGACACGGTATACGTGTGCGTGGTCGACGCGCAGGGCAACGCCGTGTCGCTGATCCACAGCGTGTACTCGCTCTTCGGCTCCGGCGTGGTCGCCGGCGCGACCGGCGTTGTGCTGCAGAACCGCTCGGCGTATTTCTCGCTCGACCCGGCGCATCCCAACCGGCTGCAGGCGGGCAAGCGGCCGCTGCACACGCTGATCGCCTCGATGGCTTTTGCGGAGGGCAGGCTGCGGCACGTGTTCGGCTGCATGGGCGCGGACGGCCAGCCGCAGATCCACCTGCAGGGCTACGTCGGCATGCTCGATTTCGGCCGCAGCGTGCAGGAGGCGATCGACGCGCCGCGCTGGCTTTCCGGGCGCTTCGGCATCGGCGAGCCGCGCGACCTGCTCAACATCGAGGGTCGCTTCCCCGCCGCAACGGTCGCCGAGCTCGAGCGCCGCGGCCACCAAGTGAACCTGTGGCCGGACTGGATGGAAAAGGCGGGCCACGCGAACGGGATCAGCGTCGATCCGCGCAACGGGATGCGCATCGGCGGCGCCGATCCGCGCAGTGACGGCGCCGCAATAGGTTACTGATCGAGGTTTCAGGAGATCATGGAAAACGCACCAGCAGTTCAATTCGACCCGCAAGCCGCCCGCTTCGGCGCTTCGCGCACGCAAAAGCGCCTCGAAGACGACCGCCTGCTCGTCGGCAAGGGCCTGTTCAGCGACGACCGGGCCTTCCCCAGCGTGGCGTGGATGGTTCTCGTGCGCTCGCCTCATGCGCACGCGAAGATCGCCTCGCTCGACCTGTCCGCGGCGCGCCAGGCGCCCGGCGTGCTGGCGGCCTGGTCGATGCGGGATCTGCGCCAGGACGGCGTGGGCCACATTCCGTTCCCGCCGCTATTCAAGCGCGCCGACGGCTCGCCGATGGCCGCGCCGCCGCGCACGCCGCTCGCCGAAGGCAAGGCGTTCTATGCCGGCCAGCCGGTGGTCGCGATCGTCGCCGCGACGCGCGACCAGGCGGAGGACGCGGCGGAGCTCGCTGCGGTGGAGTACGAGGAGCTGCCGTGCGTGGTCGAGGCCGTGCGCGCGGTGCAGGCAGGGGCGCCGCTCATCTGGCCCGAGGCGCCGGGCAACGTCTCTGCCGAGGCGCGCTACGGCGACGCCAAGGCGGTGGACGCGGCGTTCGCCCGTGCGGCGCACGTCACCGAGCTCGAGCTCCATAACCAGCGCCTGATCGCCAACGCGCTCGAGCCGCGCTGCG
This sequence comes from Burkholderiales bacterium, assembly GCA_035624235.1. Taxonomy (GTDB): domain Bacteria; phylum Pseudomonadota; class Gammaproteobacteria; order Burkholderiales; family SG8-39; genus DAHVFK01. Next base: position 62,709 of record DASPRX010000028.1, read on the forward strand.
CGATCGCGGTGTTCGAAGCCGGCCGCACGACGCTCTACACGCAGAACCAGACGCCGACCGGCGCGCGCGAGCTGCTCGGCGCCGTGTTCGGCGCGAAGCAGGAGGACTTCCGCATCGTCAATGGCGACATCGGCGGCGGCTTCGGCATGAAGACCGGCCTCACGCCCGAGGATGCGCTCGCGTGCTACGCGGCGAAGAAGCTCGGGCGGCCGGTGAAATGGCGCGCCGAGCGCAGCGAGGAGTTCCTCGGCGCGCACATGGGCCGCGACCAGCATTTCAAGGCGAGCCTCGCGCTCGACGGGGAGGGGCGCATTCTCGCGCTGCGCATGCGGATGCTCGCCAACATCGGCTCGGTGCCGGTCGGCTCCTCCGCGATCATCCCGCTCGCGCTCGGCCCCAAGGTGCAGACCACGCTGTATCGGGTGCCGCTGGTCGACTATCACGTACGCGCAGTGCTGACCAATACCATGGCGACCGGCGCCTACCGCGGCGCCGGGCGGCCGGAAGCGAATTTCCTCATGGAGCGCCTGATCGAAAAGGCGGGGCGCGAGATGAAGCTCGATGCGGCGGAAATCCGCCGGCGCAATCTACTGCAGGCGAAGGACTTCCCGCATCGCACGCATCTCGGGGATGTCTACGACGTGGGCGACTTCCCGCACGTCCTGGACGCGGTGCTCGCGCGCGCCGACTGGAACGGCTTCGCCGCGCGGCGCGAGGAGTCTCGGCGACGCGGCAAGCTGCGCGGGCGCGGCCTGTCGATGTATCTCGAATGGACCGGCGCCCTGCCCACCGAGACGGTGGACATTCAGGTGGACGCCGACGGCGCGGTGACGGTGTTCTCCGGGACGCAGGCGATGGGGCAGGGCCTGGAGACCACCTACGCGCAACTCGTCACCGAGGTGCTGCAAGTTCCGATCGCGAGCATCCGCATCGTGCAGGGCGACACCGACCGGGTGAACGGCGTCGGCAGCGTCGGCTCGCGCTCCGCCTTCGTCGGCGGCTCGGCGGTGGTGGCCGCGGGGCACAAGACGATCGTGCGCGGCAAGGAGCTCGCCGCCGACGCGCTCGAGGCGGCGGTGGCCGACATCGAGTACCGCGACGGCAGCTTCCGCATTTCGGGAACGGATCGCGCGATCCGGCTCGACGAGCTCGCCGCGCGCCAGGCCGAGCGCTTCATCCGCGTCTCCGCCACGCAGACGCCATCGACGCCCTCGTGGCCGAACGGCGCCCAGGTGTGCGAGGTCGAGGTCGATGCCGAGACAGGCGAAGTGCGGGTCGCGCGCCTCGCGAGCGTCGACGACATCGGGCGGGTCATCAATCACATGATCGTCGAAGGCCAGATTCACGGCGGCATCGCGCAAGGCGTCGGCCAGGCGCTCTACGAGCGTGCCGTGTACGACCCGGAAAGCGGCCAGCTGCTCACGGGCTCGTTCATGGACTACGGCCTGCCGCGCGCCGACCAGTTTCCATCGATGTCGACCGCATTCGACGAGAGCGTGCCCTGCACCACCAACCTGCTGGGGGTGAAAGGTTGCGGCGAGCTCGGCACCATCGGCGCGGTGCCGGCGGTGGTGCACGCGGTGCTCGACGCGCTTGCCGGGCGCGGCGTGCTGCACCTCGAGATGCCGCTCACGGCCGAGAAGGTCTGGCGCGCGCTGCAAGGCGGGCGCTGAGGCGCCGGCCGGCCCGCCTTGCCGGTGTATAGTGGCGCGCTCGGCGAGGTGAGCACGCATGGCGGCGGCGCTGTTGGACGGCGACATATCCGCGCACGGCGCGAGCGGACGCACGCTCGAATACGCGCTCGTCGCGTCGCTTGGCTTGCACCTCGCCCTGTTCGTGGTCTTCCCCGCGGTGCACTTCGCGTCGCTTGCGCCGCCGAAACAGCCCCCCCTCGTGGCGCGGCTGGAGCCCGCGCAACCCGCCCCAGCGGCAGTGCCCCAGGCGCCGGTCGTCGCGCCGCCCGAGGAAGAGAAGCCGCTGGCAAAGCCCGTTGTGCGGCGGCCACGCGCCAAGCCGGTGGTCGGCGCAATGCCCGTGAGCAAAGCACCGCCACCGCCCGCGCCCGTTGCGCCACAGCCGGAGGCGGCGGTGGCCGAGGTGGCGCCGGTCGCACCGGTGGTGCAGCCGGCGGCGGCGGCCGTGGCCGCGCCCGCGCCGATCGCCGAGCAGCCAAGCGAGGCCATGCTCGCGCAATACCGCCTGGCGGTGATCGAGGCGGCGCGCCGCTACAAGCGCTACCCGCGCGTCGCGCTCGACAACAACTGGCAGGGCAGGGCGGAGGTGCGCATGGCGATCGGCACCGACGGCACGATCTCCGCTCTGAGCGTGCGCGCGAGCAGCGGGCACGAGATCCTCGATCGCGAGGCGCTCGACATGATCCGCAGGGCGAAGCCCCTGACGCCCATCCCCGCGACCCTGCGCGGCACCGCCTTCACGGTGGACATCCCGGTGGTGTTCAGCCTGGAGACGCCCGAGTCCTAGCGCTCGGGCGGCGGCTGGATGCGGCGCGCGCCGTCGAAGCGGCTCGCCCAGTAGCGGCTGCGCAGCTCCTCGATACGCACCTGCGCGCCGGTCTTCGGCGCGTGCACGAAGCGCCCGTCGCCGATGTAGATGCCGACGTGCGAATACGGCCGGTGCTGCGTGTCGTAGAACACCAGGTCGCCCGGCTGCAACCGCGCCAGGCTCACCGGGGTGCCGATCTCGCTCTGTGCCTCGACGCTGTGCGGCAGGTGCAGGCCCCAGGCCTGCTCGAACACGTGGGCGACCAGGCCGCTGCAGTCGAAGCCGGTGCGCGGCGACGCGCCGCCGTAGCGGTAGTCGTCGCCGAGCGCGAGCACCGCTTGCAGGAGAGCCTCCGAGCGCTCGGCGCTGAGCGCGGCGTCCGGGGGGCCGGCCGCGTCGGGCGGGGGGACCGCCGTGGCGCAGCCTGCGGCCGCGAGCAGAAATGCAATCGAATACAGGGTATTACGATGCATTGTGCGGTCAATGTAGGCGACGGCCGGGCCGAAGTAAAGCGGCGCCTGTCGGCGCCCGCGCGCGCCGCGCGTTGCTCGGCTAGGATCGCCGACATGCGAGACGCTCGATGAAGCTCCTGCCGCCCCTGCTGATTGCGCTCGCCGCGCTCGCCAGCGCGCCGGCGTGCGCCCAGGACACGCTCGAAGTGATCACGCTGCGGCACCGCACCGCGGATCAGGTGCTGCCGGCGCTGCGCCCGCTCGTCGAGCCGGGCGGCGCGCTGAGCGGGCAGGCGAACCAGCTCATCGTGCGCACCAGCCCGCGCAACCTGGCCGAAATCCGCGCCGCGCTCGAGGCGATCGATACGCCCGCGCGGCGCCTCGTGATCTCGGTGCGCTTCGAGCGTGCGGCGAGCGAGGAGCGGCGCGCGCTCGAGGCCTCCGGCAGGATCAGCTCCAGCGGGCGCGCGCGCGTCACCGTGGGTGCCGGAGCGTCCGACGCGGCGCTCGGCGAGGCCGTCGACCAGCGCGTCCAGGTGCTCGAGGGCGGGCACGCCTTCATCGCGTCGCTGGACAGCGATTCGCCCGACGCGCGCGAGCGCATGACGGGCTTCGAAGTCGTGCCGCGTCTCGCGGGCGGCAACGTGATCCTCGAGCTCGACGCACAGCGCGAGTCGCCCGGCGCGCTGCCCGGCAGCGTGCAGGGCGGGCGCGCCGTGAGCACCGTGAGCGGCCCCTTGGGCTCCTGGCTCGAGGTCGGCGGCGCTCTCGAGCGCGCCTACGGCGCCGAGGGCGGCATCGGCTACTCGGGCGCCGCGCGGCGCGAGCAGGCGGGCCGCATCTGGGTGAGAGTCGACGAGGTGCGGCCCTGACGGCCACGGCAGCGCGCTCAGTCGCGATCCTGAGGCGCGCCTTCGCCGAGGACGGCGCGCTCGCCGCGCAGGTGCCCGGTTTCCGCAGGCGGGCGCAGCAGGTCGAGCTCGCCGAGTCGGTCCTCGGTGCGATCGAGCGCAGCGGCGTGCTGGTGGCCGAGGCCGGCACCGGCACCGGCAAGACGTTCGCGTACCTGGTTCCCGCGCTGCTCTCCGGCGGCAAGGTCATCGTCTCGACCGGCACCAAGACGCTGCAGGACCAGCTCTTCGACCGGGACCTTCCGGCGGTGCGCGAAGCGCTCGCCTCTGGCGCGAGCGCCGCGCTGCTCAAGGGGCGCGCGAACTACGTCTGCCTCTATCGCCTCGAGCGCGCCGCCGGCGAGGCGCGGCTCGCCTCGCGCGGCGAGGTGGAGCAGCTGCGCCGCATCGAGCGTTTCGCGCGTCTGAGCGCGACCGGCGACCGGGCCGATCTCGCCGAGGTGCCAGAAGACGCGCCGGTGTGGGCGCACGCGACCTCGACGCGCGAGAACTGCCTGGGCCAGGAATGCAGCCGCTACAAGGACTGCTTCGTCATGCAGGCGCGCCGCAACGCGCTCGCGGCGGACGTCGTGGTGGTCAATCACCACCTGTTCTTTGCCGACGTCGTGCTGCGCGACGAAGGCGTCGCCGAGCTGCTGCCCGCGTGCAACACGCTCGTGTTCGACGAGGCGCACCAGCTGCCCGAGACGGCGCGGCTGTTCTTCGGCCAGAGCGTGTCGAGCGGCCAGCTGGTCGAGCTGGCGCGCGACCTGCGCGTCGAGCTGCGCGCGGCGGGCGGCGCCTCGCCAGACACAGACCAGCTCGCGCTGCGCCTGGACAAGGCGGCGCGCGACCTGCGCCTCGCGCTCGGCGACGATGCCGCGCGCCTCGCCTGGTCGCAGGCGCTGCGCCGGCCGGACTTCGGGGCGGCGCTCGAGGCGCTGGCGCGCTCGCTCGCGGCGCTCGCCGAGCCGCTCGCCGCGCAGGCGGAACGCTCGGAGGGGCTGGCCGCCTGCCAGCGCCGCGCGGCGAGCGCGCAGGCGACGCTCGCGCGGCTGCGCGAGGCGGACGGCGCGCAGGAGGTGCGCTGGATCGAGGTGTACGCGCATGGCGCGCAGCTGCGCGTTACGCCGCTTTCGTGCGCCGAGCTGTTCCGCAAGCAGATGGCGGACCATCCGCGCGCCTGGGTCTTCACCTCGGCGACGCTCGCCGTGGGCGAGGACTTCGGCCACTTCACGCGCGAGCTCGGCCTGGAGAGCGCCGAGGCGCGCCGCTGGGAAAGCCCGTTCGACTTCGCGCGCCAGGCGCTGCTGTACGTGCCGCGCGGCCTGCCCGAGGATCCCAACGATGCCGGCTTCACCGCCGCCGTGATCGACGCGGCCTATCCCGTGCTGCGCGCGAGCGGCGGGCGCGCGTTCCTGCTGTTCACCACACTGCGCGCGCTGCGCCGCGCGCACGAGCTGCTCGCGGCGCGCTTCGCGGAGGACGGGCTCGACTACCCGCTGCTCGTGCAGGGAACGGGCTCGAGGAGCGAGCTGCTCGCGCGCTTTCGCGCGCTCGGCAACGCCGTGCTGCTCGGGAGCCAGTCGTTCTGGGAAGGCGTCGACGTGCGCGGCGAGGCGCTCTCGCTGGTGGTGATCGACAAGCTGCCCTTCGCCCCGCCGGATGATCCGGTGCTCGCCGCGCGCATCGAGGCGCTGCGCGCGGGCGGCGGAAATCCCTTCACTGCCCTGCAGCTGCCGCAGGCGATCCTGCAGCTCAAGCAGGGCGCTGGCCGGCTGATACGCGACGAGGCCGACCGCGGCGTGCTGATGCTGTGCGATCCGCGCCTCTACACGCGGCCCTACGGGCGCCTGATCCGCTCGAGCCTGCCGCCGATGCGCCCGACGCGCGAGCTCGCCGAGGTCGAGGCGTTTTTCTCGGGGCACGCGCAGGCTACAATCGCGCGCTCCAACCATACAGCGCAGGGTCGTGCATGAAGGTCGTGATCACGGGAGGCGGCGGGTTCCTCGGCCTGCGCCTGGCGCGCGCGCTGCTTGCGCGCGGCAAGCTGAGCACGGTCGCGGGCGCGCAGCAGACGCTCAGCTCGCTGGTGCTGCTCGACGCGGCCTTCCCCACGCCGGTCCCCGACGATCCGCGGCTGAAGGCGATCGTCGGCGACATCTCTGATCCGGAGACGATCGCGCGCGCGGTCTCACCGGACACCGCGTCGGTGTTCCACCTCGCTGCGGTGGTGAGCGGAGCGGCGGAAGCGGACTTCGATCTCGGCATGCACGTAAACCTCGAAGGCACGCGCCTGCTGCTCGAGCGCCTGCGCGGCTGCGCCCGGGCTGCGCGCGTGGTGTTCACGAGCTCGGTGGCGGCCTTCGGCGGGGAGCTTCCGCCGGTGCTCGACGATTCGACCACGCCGTTCCCGCAAACGTCCTATGGCACGCAGAAAGTCGTCGGCGAGTACCTGATCGCCGATTACTCGCGCAAGGGCTTCATCGACGGAAGGTCGCTGCGCCTGCCGACCATCGTCGTGCGTCCGGGCAAGCCCAACGCGGCGGCATCCTCGTTCGCGAGCGGCATCGTGCGCGAGCCGCTGAACGGGGTCGCCTGCGAGTGCCCGGTGGACGAGGCGACCGGCGTCTGGCTGCTCTCGCCCAAGCGCGTGGTCGAAGCGTTCGTGCACGCGCACGAGCTGCCCGCCGCGGCCTGGGGAGCGCGGCGCGTGGTGAACCTGCCGGGGATCACCGCCACGGTGGCGCAGATGCTGGACGCGCTCGGGCGCGTCGCGGGGCGGGCGGCCGCCGAGCGCGTGGCATTCAAGGCCGATGCCCGCATTCAGGCGATCGTCAGGACCTGGCCGGTGCGCTTCGAGACGCCGCGCGCGCTGTCGCTGGGGTTTCGCGCCGACACAGACGTCGAGACGGTGATCCGCGACTACATCGCCGACGAAGGCATCCGCGTCGGCTGAGCGAGGCGCGCCGCCGCAGCGGCTGTCTCACCAGTACCAGTTCGCGTCCCAGATCCTCCACCACGGCGCGCTCGGGTTGTAGCCGCCGGGCTGCAGGTACTTGCTGTGCGGGAAGTTGGCGCGCATCACGCGGTCGGCGTCGTTGCGCAGATCGGCCATGCCGAGCGCGTCGTAGGCCTTGATCAGGATGAAGAGCGCCTCCTCGGTGGCCGGCGCGCGCGGATACTCCTTGATCGCGGACTGGGCGCGGTTGGCAGCCGCCACGTAAGCGCCGCGGCGCATGTAGTAGCGCGCGACGTGCACCTCGTGCCAGGCGAGCGAATTGACCAGGTAGTGCATGCGATCGGCCGAGTCCTTCGCGTACTTCGAATTCGGGAAGCGCGTCGCGACCTCCTTGAAGGCCTCGAACGCCTCGCGAGTCGCGTTGGGGTCGCGCTCGGTCATGTCGGGGTTCGCCAGCTTCATGAAGAAGCCGTCTTCCTCGTTGAAGTTGACCAGCCCCTTCAGGTAGTACGCGTAGTCGACGTTCGGATGGTTCGGGTAAAGCTTGATGAAGCGGTCGGCCGCGGAGATCGCGGAGGCGCGCTCGCCGTCCTTCCAGTACGCGTAGGCCATCTCGAGCTGCGCCTGCTGCGCGTAGCGGCCGTACGGATAGCGCGCCTCGAGCTTCTCGAAGTACTTGACCGCCTTGCTCCAGTTCTTCGAGGCCATCTCGTCCTTCGCCTCGCCGTACAGCTTGTCGGCGGACCAGCCGACCGTCTCGTCCTGCTGGCTCGAGAGCCAGGCGCACGAGGTCGTGCCGAACGCGACGACGAGGAGCAGGGGAGCAAGTAAACTTGTGCGCATGGGGCAGCGTGGCGCGTCAGAGGCGGAGAATTATAACGTCACCGTGCCGCCGTCGATGGGCGGGCTGAGATTGGATCAGGCGCTCGCCAGATTGTTCCCGCAATATTCGCGCAGCCGGCTGCAGGCCTGGCTGAAATCCGGCCACGTGCGCGTCGACGGCGCGGCCGCGGCGGCCAGGCGCGCGGTGATCGGCGGCGAGCGCGTCGAGCTCGCGCCGCCGGAGATGCCCGAGGCCGCTCCGCCCCGGGCGCAGCGCATGCCGCTCGTGATCGTGCACGAGGACCGCGACCTGATCGTCATCGACAAGCCGGCGGGCCTGGTCGTGCACCCCGGCGCCGGAGTCCCGGACCGCACGCTGCTGAACGCGCTGCTCGCGCACGCGCCGCGCCTCGCCGCAGTGCCGCGCGCCGGGATCGTTCACCGCCTGGACAAGGACACGAGCGGACTGCTGGTGGTGGCGAAGAACGTCGAGGCGCAGGCCGCGCTCGCCGCCCAGCTCGCCGCGCGCAGCATGCGCCGCACCTATCTGGCCGTCGTCGAGGGCGATCCGCCGCCGAGCGGCACGATCGACGCGCCCGTCGGGCGCGACACGCGCGTGCGCACGCGCATGACGGTGTCGCGGCGCGGCAAGGCCGCGCGCACCGGCTATCGCGTGCTCGAGCGCTTCGGCCGCGCGGCGCTGGTCGAGTGCCGGCTCGAGACCGGGCGCACGCACCAGATCCGCGTGCATTTTCAGCACATCGGCCATCCCCTGGTGGGCGATCCGGTGTACCGGCGCGGCGCGCGCCAGCGGCTCGCCTTCGCGCGCCAGGCGCTGCACGCGAGCGAGCTGACGCTCACGCATCCGCGCAGCGGCAAGGAATTGACCTGGCGCGCGCCGCTGCCGCCGGACTTCGCGCGCCTGCTGCAGGCGCTGCGCGAGAAGATCTGATGCAGCCGCTCGAGCCCGACTGGCCCGCGCCGCGCGGCGTGCGCGCGCTCGCGACGACGCGCGCCGGCGGTTGCAGCGTAGGCCCTTACGCGAGCCTGAACCTCGGCGTGCGCAGCGGCGACGACCCGGACGCGGTGAACGAGAACCGGCGCCGCCTGGCGGCGCTGCTGCCCGCGGCGCCGGTCTGGCTGCGCCAGGTGCACGGCACGCAAGTCATCGACGCCGACCGCGCGCGCGAGCAGGCGCTCGAGCCGCAGGCGGATGCCGCGGTCGCGCGCGCGCGCGCGACGGTGTGCGCGGTGCTGGTTGCGGACTGCATGCCGGTGCTGCTCGCCGACGACGCGGCAACGGTGGTGGCGGCCGCGCACGCGGGCTGGCGCGGCCTGAGCGCAGGCGTGCTCGAGGCGACGGTGGGCGCGATGCGCGTCGACCCGCAGCGCCTCATCGCCTGGCTCGGCCCCGCGATCGGGCATAGCCGCTACGAGGTCGGCGACGAGGTGCGCGCGGCCTTTCTCGCACGCGATGCCGCCGCGGCGAGCGCATTTCGCGCGACGCATCCCGGCCGCTGGCTGCTCGACCTGTACACGGTCGCGCGCCAGCGCCTCGCCACGAGCGGCGTGGCGCGCGTCTACGGCGGCGGTTTCTGCACCTTTTCGGACCCGGCGCGCTTCTATTCGTACCGGCGCGAGCCGAAGACGGGCCGCATGGCAGCCCTGATATGGCTGGAAAGTACCTAGATACAGCCACTTAGATGCCAAGCTGACGGCGCCCGCGCGCCGATTTGACGCACCGCCATTGTGCGTCGCAAAATCGCCCCCTCAGTGGGCCCTTTCATCGCTGTGCAGCAATCCGGTGCTTCCGAAGCCTTCGTCGCCGCCATCGCGCAAGCAGGCAATGACCTGACGCGCGGCTGGATGCAGCTGTTGTCCTCGCCGCCGCCCGCCGGCGACTCGGCGGCGTGGCTCGGGCAACTGGGGATCGATCCCGCGCGCGTCGCGCAGCTGCACAGCGCGTATCTGGAAAGGCAGTCGCAGCTCTGGAGCTCGCTCAGCGCCGGGCTCGCGCCGCAGACGCTGGTCGACAGCGAGCCAGGCGATCGCCGCTTCGTCGCGCGCGAATGGCGCGAGAACCGCTTCTACGACTACGTGCGCCAGTCCTACCTGCTCGCCACGCGCTACCTGAACGACCTGATCGAGCACGCCGAGCTCGCGCGGTCGGCGAAGGAGCGCGTGCGCTTCGCGCTCAGGCAATGGGTCGACGCGATGTCGCCGGCCAATTTCATCGCCACGAATCCCGAAGCCCTGCGCAAGGCGCTCGAGACCAAGGGCGAGAGCCTGTCGTGCGGTCTGGCGAACCTGATCGGCGACGTGCAGAAGGGCCGCCTGAGCCAGACCGACGAGTCGGCGTTCGAGCTGGGGCGCAATCTGGCGACGACGCCGGGCGCGGTGGTGTTCGAGAACGAGCTCGCGCAGCTGATCCAGTATTCGCCCTCCACCGCGCAGGTCGGCAAGCGCCCGCTGGTCATGGTGCCGCCGTGCATCAACAAGTACTACATCCTCGACCTGCAGCCCGAGAACTCGTTCGTGCGCTACGCGGTGGCGCAGGGCCACACGGTGTTCATGGTGTCCTGGCGCAACATCGGTCCGGAGCTCGGCCATCTCGCCTGGGACGACTACATCGAGCGCGGCGTGCTGCTGCCTCTGCGCATCGCGCGCGACATCGCGCGCAGCGACCGCGTGAACGCGCTCGGCTTCTGCGTGGGCGGCACGCTGCTCGGCGCGGCGCTGGCGGTGCTCGCGGCGCGCGACGAGGCGCTGGTCGAGAGCGTCACCTACCTCACGACCATGCTCGACTTCGCGGAGCCCGGGCAGATCGGGCTGTTCGTCGACGAGCCGAGCCTCGCGGCGCGCGAGGCGATGATCGGGCGCGGCGGCGTGCTGCCGGGCTCGGACCTCGCCTTCGTGTTCTCCGCGCTGCGCGCCAACGACCTCGTGTGGCCGTACGTCGTCAACAACTACCTGCTCGGGGGCACGCCGGCGGCGTTCGACCTGCTCTACTGGAACGCCGACAGCACCAACCTGCCCGGGCCGATGTACTGCTATTACGTGCGCAACACCTACCTCGAGAACAAGCTGCGCGTGCCGGGGGCGCTCACCAACTGCGGCGTGCCGGTGGACCTCGGGCGCGTGCGGCTGCCCTCGTTCATCCTCGCCACGCGCGAGGACCACATCGTTCCGTGGCGCGCGGCGTACCGCTCGATCGGCCTGCTCGGCGGCGACAAGACCTTCGTGCTGGGCGCGAGCGGCCACGTCGCAGGCGTCATCAATCCGGCCGACAAGAACCGGCGCAGCTACTGGCAGGGGAGCGACTATCCTGCGCAGCCCGACGCGTGGCTTGCCGGCGCCGAAGAGCGCCGCGGCAGCTGGTGGCCGCAATGGTCGCGCTGGATGGAGCCGTTCAAGGGCGGCGAGCGCAATGCGCCGTCCAAGGCAGGCAACGCGAAGCACAAGGCGATCGAGCCCGCGCCGGGCCGCTACGTCAAGCAGAAGGCGCCCGCGCTGGTCGCGTCCCAACCCGTCAGCTAGGAGGCACACGCCATGGAAGAGATCGTGATCGTAGGGGCCGCGCGCACGGCGATCGGCAAGTTCGCCGGCACGCTCGCGCACACGCCGGCCGCGGAGCTCGGCGCGCACGTCATCCGCAAGCTGCTAGAGCGCGCTGGCGTGCCCGCGGAGCAGGTCTCCGAGGTCATCATGGGGCAGGTGCTGGCTGCCGGCTGCGGCCAGAATCCGGCACGCCAGGCTGCGATCGCCGCGGGCCTGCCCGACATGATTCCCGCGATGACGATCAACAAGGTGTGCGGCTCGGGGCTCAAGGCCGCGATGCTCGGCGCCCAGTCGATCGCCAACGGCGATGCCGACATCGTGGTGGCCGGCGGCCAGGAGTCGATGAGCATGGCGCCGCACGTGCTCCCCGGATCGCGCGACGGCTATCGCATGGGCGACGGGAAGATGATTGATTCGATGATCGTCGACGGCCTGTGGGACGTCTTCAACCAGTACCACATGGGCGTCACGGCGGAGAATGTCGCCAAGGAGTATGCGGTCACGCGCGAGGAGCAGGACGAATTCGCGCTCGCCTCGCAGCTCAAGACCGAGGCGGCGCAGAAGGCCGGCAAATTCAAGGACGAGATCATCCCCTTCGAGATCAAGTCGCGGAAGGGAACGGTGATGTTCGCCGACGACGAGTACCCGCGCCACGGCGCCACCCTCGACGCGCTCAAGGGCCTCAAGCCCGCGTTCGACAAGGCGGGCACTGTCACCGCCGGCAACGCCTCGGGCATCAACGACGGGGCCGCGGCCGTGGTGCTCGCCTCGGCGCGCAAGGCGAAAGAGCTCGGCCTGAAGCCCCTCGCGCACATCAAGTCCTTCGCTTCGGCCGGGGTCGACCCGAAGTACATGGGCATGGGCCCGGTGCCGGCCTCCAAGCGCTGCCTGTCGCGCGCCGGCTGGACGCCGCGCGAGATCGACCTGATGGAGATAAACGAGGCCTTCGCCGCGCAGGCGATCGCCGTGAACCGGCAGATGGGCTGGGACACCTCCAAGGTGAACGTGAACGGCGGAGCGATCGCGCTCGGCCATCCGATTGGCGCATCGGGTTGCAGGATCCTGGTGACGCTGCTGCATGAAATGCAAAAGCGCGATGCGAAGCGGGGGCTCGCCTCCCTGTGCATCGGCGGCGGCATGGGCGTGGCCCTGGCCGTCGAGCGCTGATCCTGCCCGACAGACCGGAGGAAGAAACCAGCATGACCAGACGTGTAGCACTTGTGACGGGCGGGATGGGCGGCATCGGTACAGCGGTGTGCCGGCGCCTCGCGAGCATGAACGGCAACGCGGTCGTGGCGAACTGCCTGCCCGCCTACGAGCGCAAGGACGAATGGCTTGCGCGCATGCGTGCCGAAGGATTCGAGAACGTGCATGCGGCCGAAGGCGACGTGGCGGACTACGAGTCGGCGGGCGCGATGGTGCGCAGGATCGAGTCGGACATCGGGCCGGTGGACATCCTGGTGAACAACGCCGGCATCGTGCGCGACAACATGCTGAAAAAGATGTCGCCGTCGGACTGGCTGTCGGTGATCAACACCAATCTGAACAGCGCCTTCAACGTCACCAAGCACGTGATCGACGGCATGACCGAGCGCAACTGGGGGCGGATCGTCAACCTCTCCTCGGTGAACGGCCAGAAAGGGCAGTTCGGACAGACCAACTACTCGGCGGCCAAGGCCGGCGTGCACGGCTTCGCCAAGGCGCTCGCGCAGGAGGTGGTGCGAAAGGGCGTGACAGTGAACTCGATCTCGCCGGGCTACGTCGAGACCGACATGGTGAAGGCGATTCGCAAGGACGTGCTCGACAAGATCGTCGCCGGCATCCCGATGGGACGACTCGCGAAGCCAGAGGAGATCGCGGCGCTTATCGCCTTCCTGACATCGGAGGAAGCCGGGTATATTACGGGCGCGAATGTCGCGATCAACGGCGGCATGTACATGAGCTGAGCGTGCGACGCGCGGACTCCAGGAGGGGGAGATGAACGACAGAAGGCTGGCGGTGGTGACCGGCGGAATGGGAGGGCTGGGCGAGTCGATCTCGACCAAGATGGCCGACGCCGGCTACCGCGTGGTGGTGACCTATTCGCCATCCAATACCAAGTGGAAGTCCTGGCTCGAGGAGATGAAAGGGCACGGCTACGACTTCGCCGCCTATCCGGTCGACGTCGCCGACTTCGACGACTGCGCGGCGAAGTCCGAGCGCATCGTCAAGGAATGCGGCCCGATCGACATCCTGGTCAACAACGCCGGCATCACGCGCGACATGACGTTCAAGAAGATGACCAAGGCGGACTGGGATGCGGTGATGCGCACCAACCTCGACTCGTGCTTCAACATGACCAAGCAGGTCATGGACGCGATGACCGAGCGCAACTGGGGGCGCGTGATAAACGTGTCATCGGTGAACGGGCAGAAGGGCGCGTTCGGGCAGACGAACTACTCCGCGGCCAAGGCGGGCATCCACGGCTTCACCAAGGCGCTCGCGCTCGAAGTGGCGAAGAAGGGCGTGACGATAAACACCATCTCGCCGGGCTACATCGGCACCAAGATGGTGACCGCGATCCCCAGGGAGATCCTGGACTCCAAGATCCTGCCGCAGATTCCCCTCGGGCGGCTCGGCAAGCCGGACGAAGTGGCGGGCCTAATCATCTATCTCTGCTCGGAGGAGGCGGCGTTCGTGACCGGCGCGAACATCTCCATCAACGGCGGACAGCACATGTATTGAGGAGCAGTAAATGGAAACCCAGGCCCGCCTGATCAAGAAGTACCCGAACCGGCGTCTGTACGACACCAAGACCTCGAGCTACATCACGCTCGCCGACGTGAAGCAGATGGTGCTCAAGCACGAGGAGTTCCAGGTGGTCGACGCCAAGACGGGCGACGACCTCACGCGCCAGATCCTGCTGCAGATCATCCTCGAGGAGGAGTCTGGCGGACTGCCGATGTTCTCCTCCGATCTGCTCGCGCATCTGATCCGCTTCTACGGCAACGCGATGCAGGGGTTGATGGGCTCCTACCTGGAAAAGAACATCCACGCCTTCCAGGAGATGCAGAAGTCGCTGCAGGAGCAGTCGCAGCGCATGTACGGCGACACACCGCGCGCCTCGCAGGAGCTGTGGGCGCAGTTCATGAACCTGCAGGGCCCGGCGATGCAGAGCCTGATGCAGGCCTACATCGAGCAGAGCCAGAAGGTGTTCTCGCAGTTCCAGGAGCAGATGCAGAGCCAGGCGCGCAACATGTTCGCGGGCCTTTCCTTCCCCGGTTTCCCAGGTGCCCAGCAGAAAGACCAAGGCGGTCCGGACAAGCAATCCTAGGACGTCCGCCGGGGAAGCGCCGCGCATCGGCTTCGTTTCCCTGGGCTGTCCCAAGGCCCTGGTCGACTCGGAGCGCATCCTCACGCAGCTGCGCGCGGAGGGCTACGCCACCTCGGCGAGCTACGCCGGCGCCGACCTGGTGCTGGTCAACACCTGCGGCTTCATCGATGCGGCGGTGGAGGAGTCGCTCGGTGCGATCGGCGAGGCGCTCGCCGAGAACGGCAAGGTGATCGTCACCGGCTGCCTGGGCGCGAAGGAGGGCGTCGTGCGCGCGGCGCACCCGGACGTGCTCGCCGTCACCGGCCCGCACGACGTGCAGGCGGTGATGCGCGCGGTGCACGCCCATCTGCCCAGGCCGCACGACCCGTACACGGACCTCGTGCCGCCGCAGGGCGTGAAGCTCACGCCGCGCCACTACGCCTACCTGAAGATCTCGGAAGGCTGCAACCACCGCTGCACGTTCTGCATCATTCCTTCCATGCGCGGCGACCTCGTGTCGCGCCCGATCGGCGAGGTGATGCAGGAGGCGGAGAACCTGGTCGCCGCCGGGGTGAAGGAGCTGCTCGTCATCTCGCAGGACACGAGCGCCTACGGCGTAGACGTGAAGTACCGCACCGGCTTCTGGCGCGGCCGGCCGGTGAAGACGCGCATGACCGAGCTCGCGCGCGCTCTCGGCGAGCTGGGCGTCTGGGTCAGGCTGCATTACGTCTACCCCTATCCGCATGTGGACGAAGTGGTGCCGCTTATGGGGCAAGGCCGCATCCTTCCCTATCTCGACGTGCCGTTCCAGCACGCGGCGCGGCGCATCCTGCGGCTCATGAAGCGCCCGGCGAACGCCGGCGACATGCTCGAGCGCGTGCGCCGCTGGCGCGCGCTTTGCCCAGAGATCACGCTGCGCAGCACCTTCATCGTCGGCTTCCCGGGCGAGACCGAGGCCGAGTTCCGCGAGCTGCTCGCTTTCCTCGAGGAAGCGCAGCTTGACCGCGTCGGCTGCTTCGCCTATTCGCCGGTGGAAGGCGCGGCGGCGAACGAATTGCCCGATCCGGTACCAGAGGAGTTGAAGGAGGAGCGGCGCGCCCGGCTGATGGCGCTGCAGGCGGACATCAGCCGCGCGCGCCTCGCCGCCAAGGTCGGCAGGCGGCTGCGGGTGCTGGTGGACGAAGTCGACGGCAGCGCGGCGCTCGCGCGCTCGAGCGCGGACGCGCCGGAGATCGACGGCGTGGTGCGGGTACGCGACGGCGGCAAGCTCAGGCCCGGCGATTTCGCCGAGGTCGTCGTCGAGCAGGCGCTCGAGCACGATCTGGCGGCCCGGCTGGCCGCCTGAAATTTTCGGCAAGGAGGCCCTATGGCAGCGCGTGAAGTGGTGGTGGTGAGCGGAGCACGGACGGCGATCGGCGACTACGGCGGCGCCTTCAAGGACGTGGCGCCCACGCGGCTCGGCGCGACCGCGATCAAGGAGGCGCTCGCGCGCGCGCGGATCGAGCCGGCGAGCGTGGGGCACGTCGTGATCGGCAGCGTGATACACGGCGAGGCGCGCGACATGTACATGTCGCGCGTGGCCGCGCTCGACGCGGGACTCCCCGTCGGCACCCCCTGCCTGACGGTGAACCGGCTGTGCGGCAGCGGCCTGCAGGCGATCGTCTCGGCGGCGCAGCACATCCTGCTCGGCGACACGGACGTTGCGATCGGCGGCGGCGCGGAGAGCATGAGCCGCGCGGCGTACTTCATGCCTGGCGCGCGCTGGGGAACCCGGATGGGCGACGGCGCGCTCGTCGACGCGATGACCGCCGCCCTGCACGACCCGTTCGGCCACGGGCACATGGGCGTGACCGCGGAGAACGTCGCCGCCAAGTACGGCTTCACGCGCGAGCAGCAGGACGCCTTCTCGCTCGAATCGCACCGGCGCGCCGCGGCCGCGCTCGCCGAGGGCCGCTTCAAGAGTCAGATCGTCCCGGTGGAGTTGAAGACGAAGAAGGGCGTCGAGCCCTTCACGCTCGACGAGCACGTGCGTCCCGGCGCCAAGATCGAGGACCTGCAGAAGCTCAAGGCCGTGTTCAAGAAGGACGGCACGGTCACCGCGGGCAACGCCTCGGGCATAAACGACGCGGCGGCCGCCGTGGTGCTGATGGAGGCGAAGGCTGCCGAGAAGGCGGGCGCGAAGCCCATGGCGCGCCTCCTCGCTTACGCGCACGCGGGCGTCGAGCCGCAGCTCATGGGCCTGGGGCCGATCCCGGCGGTGAGGAGGGTGTTCGAGAAGGCCGGCCTCAGGCCCGCCGACATGGACGTCGTCGAATCGAACGAGGCCTTCGCGGTGCAGGCGATGGCGGTGACCAAGGACCTCGGCCTCGATCCGGCGAAGGTCAACCCGAACGGCGGCGCGGTAGCGCTCGGCCATCCGATCGGCGCCACCGGCTGCATCCTGACGGTGAAGGCGCTGTACGAGCTCGTACGCATCCAGAAGCGCTACGCGCTGGTGACCATGTGCATCGGCGGCGGGCAGGGCATCGCCGCCATCTTCGAGCGCCTGCACTAGCCGGCATGAGGACGCGCAGGCTGGGAGCGAGCGGGCTCCAGGTCTC
>DASPRX010000266.1:0-20633 GCA_035624235.1 Burkholderiales bacterium
AAAGACCCAGGCGAGCGCGAGCGTGCGCGACGGGAGCACCAGCACTTCGTTGCGCAGGTTGACCCACGACCAGCGCGCGGCGAAGAGCAGCGGATTGCTCAACGCTCCTCCTCGAAAGCCACCCCGAACAGGCCTTCCGGCCGGGCCAGCAGCACCAGCACCATGATCGACAGCGCCACGGCGCCCTTGAGAAAGGCGCCTTGCGGCAGCGCGAACACCGTGATCGCCTCGACGTAGCCGATCACCAGCGCGCCGACGAGGCTGCCCTTCAGGCTGCCGAGCCCGCCGAGCACCACGATCGCCAGCATGGTGACGAGCGGCGTGAGCCACATGAAGGGATCCACCACGAACACCGGGGCGACTACCACGCCCGCTATCGCCGCCAG
The DNA here is from genome assembly GCA_035624235.1 of Burkholderiales bacterium. GTDB lineage: Bacteria > Pseudomonadota > Gammaproteobacteria > Burkholderiales > SG8-39 > DAHVFK01. The sequence goes on from DASPRX010000266.1 coordinate 387, forward strand.
CGCCACGGAGATCGCCACCGTGGCCATCGCTACGCGATGCACGTTCATTCCCATCAGGTTGGCGACCTCCAGGTCGTTCGCCGTGGCGCGGATCGCGAGCCCGAGCCGCGTGCGATACAGCAGGTACCAGGTGGCGACCAGCGCCGCCGCCGCGACCGCCAGGATCAGCAGCCGCTGATACGGGATGCTCACGCCGAACAGTATCAGAACGCCATCCACCGCCGAGGGGATGCCGAGAAAGTTGCCGCCGTAGGAGTACAGCATCAGTTCCTGAAAGATGAGCGCCAGCGCGATGGTCGCGATCAGCACCGCGGATTCGTGCTCGCGCACCGGCTCGATCACCAAGCGGTAGCACAGCACCGACAGTACCGTCACCGCGGCTACCGAAACCAGCGCGGCGAGCGCGCCGGGCACATGCAGCCGCACGAGCAGCGTGTAGAAGCAGTAAGCCGCGAGCATGTAGAACGCGGTGTGCGCGATGTTGACGATGCGCGCGACGCCGAAGATCAGCGAGAAGCCGATGGCCAGCAGCGCGTACACGCCGCCGTTCACCAGGCCGGTGACCAGGATGTCCTGCAGCATCGGCCGGGAACGCCGCGCTTGCTCAGGGCAGCAGGAAGGGCTTCATCCCATTGATCTGCTGCGGCCAGAACGGGACCTTCTTGCCGTTCTGCCACTGAACCGCGATGCCCGAGGTCTTGCCGACCGCCCAGACCGGGTCGTGCAGCTTGTCCCAGGTGATGATGCCGGACGTGCCGACGTTGTCCTTGAAGCCCTCCAGCACCGGCACCAGCTTGTCGGCGTTGATGGTCCCCGCCTGCTCGATCGCGTCCTTGAGGAGCATGATCGCGTCGTAGGTCGCCGCGGTGTAGGTCGGCTCCTTGTGAAAGCGCGCCTCGAACTCCTTCACGAAGGGGATCATCTTCGGCGTCACCTCGACCATGCCGTAGGTATCGAGCGTCGAGACGTAGTTGCCCTTGCCCGCGGTCGCCTCCCAGAAGCCGTCCTTTTGCGCCTCGACGTTGATGCCGAAAGCGATGGCCTTCATCTTGCGCTCGCCCATCTGGCGGCCGAGCACGATACCGACCGGCCCGGACACGGCGGTGAACACGATGTCGGCGCCGCTGCGCTCGATCGCCGAGAGTTCCGCGCTCACGTCGGTGGCCGTCGGCGAGGGCTGCCACAGGCCGACCACCTCCATGTTCATCTTCGGCAGGTTGGCCTGCAGGGCGCCGACGATGCCCTGCGTCCAGAGCACCTTCTCGGCCAGAATCGCAACCTTCGGCTTATCCTTCTTCAGGTCGGTCCGGATCTGCCCGGCGATGCTGCCGAGGACCGCGAACAGCGTGCGCGCAAGGTCGGGCGCCTTGGTGGGCGTCACCCGGAACCAGTACTTGTAGCGCTGGTAGTTGTCCTCGACGTGCTTGCCGAGCAGGGCATCCGCAGCACCGCAGCCGAGGAACAGCTTTTTGTAGTCCATCGCGACTTCCTGCATCGCGAGCACTGCCTCCGAGCGGAACCCGCCGACGACGAAATCGGCCTTGTCGCTGGTGATGACTCGCTCCATCGCGTTGGTCGCATCGGACACGGACTGGATCTCGTTCGAGTCGGCGCGGATCAGCTCGACTTTCATCTTCTTGCCGCCGACCGAGATGCCGCCCGCGTTGTTGATGTCGTCGCGCGCCAGCTCGGCGCCCATCCAGTGGTTCTCGCCCTGCACGTAGGCCATCGGGCCGATGACGGCGATCTTGATCGTCCCCTGTGCCATCGCCGCCGGCGCAATCATCACCGCAGCGAGCGCGAAGATCATCCTGCGCAGCATTGAAGCCTCCTTTGGTTTACACTCGGATTTCTTGTAAGGCTCTGATGTTGCCGCAAAAAGTCACCACCGTCTAGAATGCGCGCGGCCGAGCCGATGTATTGGGAGGACTTCGTGGTCGGCGAGACTGCGGAGCTCGGCAAGCACACCTTCAGCGCCGAAGAGATCGTCGAGTTCGCGCGCAAATACGATCCCCAGCCTTTCCACGTCGACCCGGCGGCGGCCGCGAGCGGATTCTTCGGCGGACTGATCGCGAGCGGCTGGCACACCTGTGCGGTGGCGATGCGCATCCTGGTCGACAGCTACATCAATCGCAGCATAAGCCTCGGCTCGCCCGGTGTGGATCAAATCCGCTGGCTCAAGCCCGTACGTCCGGGCGACACGCTGACCTACCGGCGCGTGGTGCTCGAAGCGCGCCCCTCGGGAAGCCGCTCGCAGGCGGGTCTGGTCAAGTCGCGCACCGAGGCGGTCAACCAGCATGGCGAGCTGGTGCTGTCGATGGAAGCCTGGGGCATGTTCGGGCGCCGCCCGCGCTGAAATCGCCGAGCGCGCGCGCCGCGCTCTCAGTGATAGCCCTCGTAGCCCGCCAGGCTTATCAGCAGTCGGGCGATGCCGTAGGCGAGCCAGATCCGTACGCGCAGCCAGAGCCGCTGTCGCTTCCATTGCTGCGGCGGCAGTGCGCGCGCGCCGTCTTGCTGCGCGTGCGCCAGGCTCGCACGCAGCTCCTGCGCGAAGCCCGCGTCGTCGACGAACACGTTCGCCTCGCGCGCCAGCATCAGGCTGAATGGGTCGATGTTGGACGAGCCCACGCTCGCCACGCGGCCGTCGAACACCGCCACCTTCGCGTGCAGGAAGCTGAGGTGGTACTCGTGGATCTGGATACCCGCCTCGAGCAGCGTGCCGTACAGCGCGCGCGAGGCGTAGTGCAGCAACGCGTACTCGACGCGCCCCTGCAGCAGCAGCACGACTCTTACCCCGCGCGCCGCCGCTTCCGCGAGCGCGCGCCGGAACCGGCGCCCCGGGAAGAAGTAGGCGCAGGCGATGAAGACTTCCTCCCGCGCGCCCGCGATCAAGGCGAGGTAGCCATCCTCGATGTCGCGCCGGTGGCGCAGGCTGTCGCGAACCACCAGCGCCGCGCGCTGGCCGCCGGCGATCGACCCCCGGTCCGGAGGAACGGCTCGGGCGGCGCGCCTGCGCAGACCCGGCCAGCGGCGACGGAACGTCGCCCAGGAAACCTGCGCCCACTGCCTGGCCGCGACCGCGCGCAGCTGTCCGGTGAGCGGCCCCTCGATGCGCACCGCGTAGTCGTAGCGCGGCGGCGTCTGCCCCGACCCCTCGTAGTCGTCGATCACGTTGATTCCGCCGACGAAGCCGACGCGTCCGTCGATGCAGGCGAGCTTGCGGTGCATGCGCCGCAGACGCCCCCGGCGCAGCCGCCACGGGCTGCGCTCGGGCCGGAATACGAGCACCTCCGCTCCGGCGCTCCTCAGCGCCGCGCGGAAGCGCGGCGCGAAGTCGCGCGCGCCGAAGCCGTCGAGCAGCAGGCGCACTGCGACGCCGCGCGCGGCGGCGCGCGCGAGCGCGTCCGCGATCAGGCTGCCTGTCTCGTCGTCCGCGAAGATGTAGGTCTCAAGATACAGCTCGCTGCGCGCCGCGTCGATCGCCTCTACGAGCGCGGGAAAGTACTCCACTCCGTTGCACAGCAGCGTCAGCCGGTTGCCGCCGACGTACTGCATTGCGCTAGCGTCGCTTTGCCGCCGGCGCGGGCGCGCGCCGCAGATCCGCGCTCAGGGCGAGATGATCGGAGAGCAGCGACCAGGGCACGCCGCGGTGGGCCCGCGAGGAGACGACGTCGAATCCGCGCACGTAGATGCGGTCGAGCTTCAACAGCGGCAGCAGGCTCGGAAAAGTGCGCGCCGCGCGACCCGAGTGCGTAGTCGACACCTCGGTCATGCCCAGGCGCGACTCGAGGAGCGACGAGGCGCGCTGGCGCCAGTCGTTGAAGTCGCCGGCGACGATGATCGGCATGCCGCGCGCGGCGATCTCTTCAAGTCGCTCGGCGATGGCGTCGAGTTGCTTGCGCCGACCGCGCTCGTGCAGCGACAAATGCACGCATACGCAGTGCACATTCTTGCGCCAGCCCGGAACCGAAACCACGCAGTGCAGCAGGCCGCGGCGCTCGAAGCGGTGATCGGAAACGTCCTCGTTGGCGGTCGACAGGATCGGAAAGCGCGAAAGGATGGCGTTGCCGTGGTGGCCGTGGTCGTAGACCGCGTTGCGTCCGTAGGCATGCTGCCAGCCCTCCTCGGCGAGGAACTCGTATTGCGGCATGTGCGGCCAGCTCGCGAAGCGCAGCGCATGGCGCTCGTTCAGGCCGAGCACCTCTTGCAGGAACACGAGATCCGGCGCGAGCGTGCGCAGGCCCTCGCGCAGCTCGTGGATCACCATGCGGCGGTTGAACTGCGACAGGCCCTTGTGGATGTTCAGCGTCGCGACACGCAGCTCGAGCGCGGCCGGCGCATCCGCCCTCGCGCGGCGCACGCGCTGCGCGCCCGGGGGCGCTGCCTTGGGGCGTCCCTGCATACGAGCGGGATTTTACGCCGCGCGCACCCGGACGCGCTGCGGTAGCATGGCGATCGCCTCGCGGTTGGACCACGAAGCGCACCTGTCCGCCGCTTCTCGCCACGGCAGCCAGAGGAACGCGAGGTGCTCGTTCGCGTCCACGCGCACCGGCACGCGCCCGGGCACCTGCAGGCTGAATACGTGCTCGGTGTTGTGCGTCGTGCCGGGAGGGAAACGGTGGCGCCATTGCTCCCAGATGCGGAAGGTGTTGATCAGGTTCCAGCGCAGCAGGCGCTCGCGCGGCGCTTCGATGCCCGTTTCCTCGCGCACTTCGCGCTCGGCGGCGTCCTCAAGAGCCTCGTCGGGACGGTCGAGCGATCCGGTCACCGACTGCCAGAAATCCGGCCGCGCGGCGCGCTGCAGCAGCAGCACCTCGAGCGCCGGCGTATGGATCACGACCAGCACCGAGACGGGGATTTTCCAGTTCACGGGGCGCGGGACCGGTACAGGTCCGGCAGCGCGAGCGTGCGCACCGGATCGACCAGCACGGTGAAAAACGGCCGCTCGCGCTCGTGCCAGTACTCCGCGCTGCTCGCCAGCACGTCGAGCAGCACACCAAAGTCGTCCGGCTGCCTAGCGCGCAGCGCCTCGAAGTTCTCGATGAGCAGTACGTGACGCGCGTGCGCGCGCCAGCCGAGATCGGTCAGGCAATCTTCGAGCGCGTCCCAATTGCCGCCGAACCAGCGCGGGAAGGCAAGCGCCTCGGCCAGCCGCGCGAGCAGCGCCGCCTTGTCCGAGACGCCCGACAGGTCGATGCGCGCCACGTCGAAATCCGAGCCGCGCAGCGCGTCGAGCACGGCGTCCGAGCGCGGCGCGCGGTAGACGCCGGAGCGTGACGCATCCTGCAGGCGGGCCAGCAGCTTGCTCATGTCACTCGCGGATGCGCCTGAAGCTGCGGTAGTGGTTGCCGCTGTAGTACAGCTCGCCGTCGCGGCCGGCGACGATGCGCCGCGCGCCGCGGTCGCGCGCGCCGGGCGTGCGCACCGTGTACTCGTGATAGTAGCCGCGCGGCTGCGCGGGCAGCCGTGCCTCGCGATTGCCGAACACCGCCCCGTCTTGTTCATAGGGAAACGGCCCCCCGCTGCGGATCAGCGCCACGGTGTGGCGTGCCTCCGGCGGCAGCTCCCCAAGACCGATCCCCGGGGGCGGCCGGATCGCCGCGGCGCCCGTCGCTACGACAAGCGCAACGAGCGCCGCCAGCAGGCGCATCACGCCTTGGGCTGCTCCCGCAGCCGCAGGCCGAGCTCGCGCAGCTGCTTGTCGTCGACCGGGCTCGGAGCCCTGGTCAGAAGGCACTGCGCCCGCTGCGTCTTCGGAAACGCGATCACGTCGCGGATCGACTCCGTGCCCGCCATCATCGCGACCAGGCGGTCCAGGCCGAAAGCGATGCCGCCGTGCGGCGGCGCACCGAATTGGAGATTCTCGAGCAGGAAGCCGAACTTGGCCTGCGCCTCCTCGGTCGAGATGCCGAGCGCCTGGAATACCTTCGCCTGAACGTCGGCGCGGTGGATGCGCACCGACCCGCCGCCGATTTCTGAGCCGTTCAGGACAATGTCGTAGCCCTTGGAAAGCGCTCTGCCCGGATCGCTCGCGAGCAGGTCCTCGTGGCCGTCTTTGGGCGAAGTGAAGGGATGGTGCATCGCCGCCCAGCGCTTCTGCTCTTCGTCCCACTCGAACATCGGAAAGTCGACGACCCATAGCGGGCGCCAGCCCTCGGCGGCGTAGCCCTTGTCGTGCCCGAGCTTCACGCGCAGCGCGCCGAGCGCGTCGTTCACCACCTTGGCGCGATCCGCCCCGAAGAAGATGAGGTCGCCGTTCTCGGCGCCGGTGCGCTCGAGAATGCGCGCCAGCACCTCGGGCGGCAGGAACTTCACGATCGGCGACTGCAGCCCGTCGGGCAGCCGCGCGCGATCGTTGACCTTGATGTAGGCCAGGCCCTTGGCGCCGTAGATGGCGACGAAGGCCGTGTAGTCGTCGATCTCCTTGCGCGTGAGGTCCGCCTGCGGCACCTTGAGCGCGGCGACCCGCCCGCCGGGCATGTCGGCGGCGCCGCGGAACACCTTGAACTCGACCGTCTTCATCAGGTCGGTCAGCTCGGTGAGCTCGAGCGCGACACGCAGGTCCGGCTTGTCGGAGCCGTAGCGCGACATCGCCTCCGCATAGGTCATGCGCGGGAACGCGGCGGGAAGCTCGACGCCGAGCACCTCCTTGAACACCGTGCGCACCAGCCCTTCGTTTATGTCCTGGATGGCGCGCTCGTCCAGGAACGAGGTCTCGATATCGATCTGCGTGAACTCGGGCTGCCGGTCGGCACGCAGGTCCTCGTCGCGGAAGCACCTCACGATCTGGTAGTAGCGGTCGAAGCCCGCGACCATCAGGAGCTGCTTGAACAGCTGCGGAGACTGCGGCAGTGCGAAGAACTCCCCCGGGTGAACGCGCGAGGGCACCAGATAGTCGCGCGCGCCCTCGGGCGTCGAGCGCGTCAGCATCGGCGTCTCGATGTCGATGAAGCCGTGCGCGTCGAGGTAGCGGCGCACCGTCATCGCGACGCGGTAGCGCAGGCGCAGATTTCGCTGCATCGGCTCGCGCCGCAGGTCGAGCACGCGGTAGGTGAGCCGGGTGTTCTCCGACAGGTTCTCGTCGTCGAGCTGGAATGGCGGCGTCGCCGACGGGTTGAGCACTTCGACCTCTTGCGCGAGCACCTCGACCTCACCCGAGCGCAGGTTCGGATTCACGGTGCCCGGCGGACGGCGGCGCACCTTGCCGCTCACCTTGAGCACGTATTCGTTGCGCGAGCGGTCGGCGATGGTGAAGGCCTCGGCGCGATCCGGGTCGAACACGACCTGCGCGAGGCCTTCACGGTCGCGCAGGTCGATGAAGATCACGCCGCCGTGGTCGCGCCGACGGTGCGCCCAGCCGCAAAGCGTGACGGTTTGGCCGATGAGCGCGGCGTTCAGGTCGCCGCAATAGTGCGTTCGCGTATCCTGCATGTCGCTAGCGGGCTCAGCCTTCGGCCCCCGCCCGTTCTTGCCTGGCCGGCGGCGCGACGACCCCCATGGAGATGATGTACTTGAGTGCCTCGTCGACGCTCATGTCGAGCTCGATGACATCGGCACGCCGCAACATGACGAAATAACCGCCGGTCGGATTCGGCGTAGTCGGCACGTACACGCTGACGAATTCTCCGCGCAGGTAGTTCACGACGTCGCCACCGGGAAGGCCGGTCTGGAAAGCGATGGTCCACATGCCCTGGTGCGGCCACTGCACCAGCAGCGCCTTGCGGAACGCCTGGCCGGACGAAGAGAACAGCGTGTCCGACACCTGCTTGACGCTCGAGTAGATCGACGAGACGAATGGGATGCGTTGCAGCAGCTCGTTCCAGATTCGCACCAGGCGCTCGCCGATGAAGTTCGCGGTCAGCACGCCGGTGAGGAACACGATGATCAGCGTGAGCGCCACACCGAAGCCCGGCACGTGTACGCCCAGCCAATGCTCGGGACGCCAGCCCGCTGGGACGAGCCCCATGCTCTGGTCGAGCGTGTCGACCACGATCTTGAGCACCCAGATCGTGATGACGAGCGGGATCCAGATCAGAAGACCGGTTATAAAATATTTTCTCACGTTGGCTAGGACGTGGTCGTCCCGCCGCTCGCGGGTGTGTCCGGCTTCTTCACCGCAGGCTTGGATTCACTCTTGGCCTCAGACCTGGCCTCCGCCTTGCCCTCCGGCTTCGCGTCGGTCTTCGCCTCGGGCTTGCTGCCGCCGCGGAAGTCGGTGGCGTACCACCCGCTGCCCTTCAGCTGGAAGCCCGCCGCAGTCAACTTCTTGCGGAACGAAGGCTTACCGCACTTCGGGCAAACAGTCAGCGGCGGCTCGGAGATCTTCTGCAGGTACTCCTCCTCGAAGCCGCACTCGGCGCAGCGGTAGTCGTAGATCGGCATGGCGGCCCTAGGTCCTAGAACGGAATGTCGTCTTCCATGTCGTCGAACTTGCCCGCCGGCTTCTTCGCCGCGGTCTTGGCTTCGCCCTTTTGCGCCGCGGGCGCCGCAGGCGCCTCGGTGCGCGGCTCCGCACGCGGCTCGCCGGAGCCGCCGCGCGCGCCCAGCATCTGCATCGTGTCGCCCATGATCTCGGTCGTGTAGCGGTCCTGCCCTTCCTTGTCCTGCCACTTGCGCGTGCGCAGCCGCCCCTCGACGTAGATCTGCGAGCCCTTCTTCAGGTATTCGCCGGCGATCTCCGCGAGTCGCCCCCGGAACACCACCCGGTGCCACTCGGTTTCCTCCTTCTTCTCGCCGCTCGCCTTGTCGGTCCACTGGTACGAAGTGGCCACCGAAACGTTCGTGATCGCCGCGCCGTCCGGCATGTAGCGCGTCTCGGGATCGCGTCCCAGATTGCCGACCAGAATCACCTTGTTTACCGAAGCCATGTATTCCTCCCCATCGCGAGTCCTCCCGCGGCCACCTGGCCTGCGGGCTTAAGCTCCCCCAGAGCGGGAAACGTCGGACTGCGCCAATCCGTTGACATGCCCGGGCGCGAGCGGACGCATGCCTACCGCCGCAAGCAGCCAGATCGCCGCCAGGCCGGCACAGGCGCTGAACACCGTGGCGGGGCCGTACGCGTGCGCGAGCCATCCGCCGAGCACGCCGCCGGCGAACAGGCCGAGCGTCTGCGTCGTGTTGTACACGGCGATCGCGGTGCCGCGCGCACGCGCCGGCGCGATTCGCGACACGAGCGAGGGCAGCAGCGCCTCGAGTACGTTAAAGGCGACGAAGAAGGCGAGCATCAGCCCGGCGAGCGGCATGATCCGATCGGGCGCAGCGGCGAGCCCCAGCTCGACCAGCGCGAGCAGCAGCACCGTGCCGACCAGCACGGTCTTGTGATGGTTGCGCCGGTCGGCGTACAGCACGGCGGGCGCCATGATCACGAATGACGCGAGGACCACCGGCAGGTAGAACTTCCAGTGCGCCGGCAGCGCAAGCCCCGCGTCCACGAGCATCGGCGGCACCACCACGAACATCGCCATCTGCGACACGTGCAGCGCGAAGATGCCGACATTCAGGCGCAGGAGTTCAGGCTGCGCAAGCAGCGCCGGCAGATCGCGGCCGCGCACCGGCGGCTCGGCATGCACGGGCGGCGGTGCCGGGGGAACCAGCGCGAACAGGACCCAGATGGCGACCAGCGAGAGCACTCCGGTGACGTAGAACACTCCGCTCAGCCCGATCCACTTGTCCAGCACGGGGGCGATGACCAGCGACAGCGCGAACGCGAGGCCGATCGTGCTGCCGATCATCGCCATCGCCTTGGTGCGCTGCTGCTCGCGCGTCAGGTCGGCGGCGAGCGCCACGACGACCGAGGAGATCGCTCCGGCGCCCTGCACGACGCGGCCGGCGATCACCATATAGATGCTGTGCGCCGAGCCCGCCAGCACGCCACCCGCCGCGAAAAGCAGGAGCCCGGCCACGATCACGGGCTTGCGCCCCAAGCGGTCGGAAGCCATGCCGAACGGGATCTGCATGATCGCCTGGGTCAGACCGTAGGCGCCGAGCGCCAGACCGACCAGCGTCAAGTTCTCACCGCCGGCCAGCTTGTGCGCCTCGACCGAGAGCAGCGGCAGGATGAAGAACAGCCCTAGCATTCTCAGGCCGAAGAGCGAGGCGAGCGACGCGCCGGCGCGCCGCTCTTCTGGGCTCATGCGCGAGGAATCCATGGGCGCTCGTCTGACAATGCCGGAGTAGTGGAAGGGTGGAACGACCTGCCGAGAACTCGTTATAGTAGCAGGTTTCCTTTTTCGCTCGCCGCGCGGCGGCGGCATATGGACTCCATCCGCATACGCGGGGCGCGCACCCACAACCTCAAGAATCTCAACCTCGAGCTGCCGCGCAATAGGCTCGTCGTGATCACCGGCCTGTCAGGCTCGGGCAAGAGCTCGCTCGCATTCGACACCTTGTACGCCGAGGGGCAGCGGCGCTACGTCGAGTCGCTGTCGGCCTACGCGCGCCAGTTCCTGCAGCTGATGGAAAAGCCCGACGTGGACCTGATCGAAGGACTGTCGCCGGCGATCTCGATCGAGCAGAAGGCGGCGAGCCACAATCCACGCTCGACCGTCGGCACCGTCACCGAGATCCACGATTACCTGCGACTGCTGTACGCGCGGGTCGGCACGCCCTTCTGCCCGGAGCACGCCTTGCCGCTCGAGGCTCAGTCGGTCGCGCAGATGGTTGACCACGTGCTCGCGCTGCCGGAGGACACGAGGCTGATGGTGCTCGCCCCGGTGGTCGCGGGCAGGAAGGGCGAGCAGGGCGAGCTGCTCGACGAGCTGCGCGCGCAGGGATTCACGCGCGTGCGCGTCGACGGCAAGGTATTCGAGCTCGATGCGGCGCCCCGCCTCGCCAAGAACGTCAAGCATTCGGTGGACGTGGTGATCGATCGCGTCAAGCTGCGGCCCGAGGTGAAGCAGCGTCTGGCCGAGTCGTTCGAGACCGCGCTGCGTCACGCTGAAGGGCGCGCGGTGGCGGTCGAGACGGACAGCGGCAGGGAGCACCTGTTCTCCTCGCGCTTCGCCTGCCCCGCGTGCAGCTACGCGCTCGCCGAGCTCGAGCCGCGGCTTTTCTCGTTCAACAATCCGATGGGCGCCTGCCCGGCGTGCGACGGTCTCGGCACGGTCGAATACTTCGACCCGAAACGCGTCGTCGCTCACCCGAACCTCAGCCTCGCCAGCGGGGCGATCAAGGGCTGGGACCGGCGCAACCATTTCTACTATTCCATGCTGCAATCGCTCGCGCAGCACTACCGCTTCGACATCGAGCAGCCTTGGGAGATGCTCGAGGACCGCGTACAGCAGCTGCTGCTGTACGGCTCGGGCAGGGAAAAGATCCCCTTTCGCTACCCGGGCGAGCGCGGCCGCACGACCGTCAAGGAGCACGAATTCGAGGGAATCATCCCCAATCTCGCGCGCCGCCACCGCGAGACGGATTCGACTGTCGTGCGCGAGGAGCTGGCCAAATACCTGAACCGCAAGGCTTGCGCGGACTGCGGCGGCACCCGCCTGCGGCGCGAGGCGCGCCACGTGCTGCTCGACGGCCGTGCCATCTACGAGGTCTCGCGCCTGCCCCTGCGCGAGACCCTGGCGCTGTTCCGGCAGCTCAGCCTGCCGGGAGCGCGCGGACAGGTGGCCGAGCGCATCGTGCGCGAAATCGCCAGCCGCCTGGAGTTCCTGGTCAACGTCGGGCTGGACTACCTGTCGCTCGAGCGCTCCGCCGACACGCTGTCGGGGGGCGAAGCGCAGCGTATCCGCCTCGCGAGCCAGATCGGCTCCGGTCTAACGGGTGTCATGTACGTGCTGGACGAGCCGTCGATCGGCCTGCACCAGCGCGACAACTCGCGCCTCATCGATACGCTCAAGCGCCTGCGCGATCTGGGCAATTCGGTGATCGTGGTCGAGCACGACGAGGAAGCGATCCGTGCCGCCGACTACGTGCTCGACATGGGGCCGGGCGCGGGCGAGGCAGGCGGCCAGGTGATCTCCGCCGGCACGCCGGCCGAGATCCTCGCCGACGAGCGCTCGCTGACCGGCCGCTACCTCGGCGGGGCGCTGCAGATCGAGGTGCCGCGCCGGCGCAACCGCCCAGGCCGAAGGCGCCTCGCGCTGCGCGGCGCGCGCGGCAACAACCTGAAGGACCTCGACCTCGATCTGCCGCTCGGCCTGCTCGTGTGCGTCACCGGCGTTTCGGGCTCGGGCAAGTCGACCCTCATCAACGACACGCTGTACGCGGCCGTCGCGCGGCAGCTCTACGGCAGCGGCGTGGAGCCCGCGCCCTACGATTCGCTCTCCGGCATCGAGCAGCTCGACAAGGTGATCAGCGTCGACCAGAGCCCGATCGGCCGCACGCCGCGCTCCAATCCCGCCACCTACACGGGCCTCTTCACGCCGATCCGCGAGCTGTTCGCAGGGGTTCCCGAAGCGCGCACGCGCGGCTACGACCCGGGGCGCTTCTCCTTCAACATCAAGGGCGGGCGCTGCGAAGCCTGCCAGGGCGACGGGCTGATCAAGGTGGAGATGCACTTCCTGCCAGACATCTACGTGTCCTGCGACGTCTGCCACGGCCGGCGTTACAACCGCGAGACGCTCGAGATCCGCTACAAGGGCCGCAACATCCACGACGTGCTCGAGATGACGGTGAGCGAGGCGGCCGCGCTGTTTTCCGCCGTGCCAGTGCTCGCGCGCAAGCTGCAGACCCTGATCGACGTCGGGCTCGGCTACCTGCGCCTCGGGCAGTCCGCGACCACGCTCTCGGGCGGCGAAGCGCAGCGCGTCAAGCTGTCGCTCGAGCTCTCCAAGCGCGAAACCGGGCGCACGCTGTATATCCTCGACGAGCCCACCACGGGGCTGCACTTCCACGACATCAAGCTGCTGCTCGAGGTGCTGCGGCGGCTGCGCGACGCGGGCAACAGCGTGGTGGTGATCGAGCACAACCTCGACGTGCTCAAGACCGCCGACTGGATCGTCGACCTCGGCCCCGAGGGAGGCGATGGCGGGGGGCGCATCGTCGCGCAGGGCAGCCCCGAGCAGATCGCCGCCGACAAGGCGAGCTACACCGGGCAATACCTAAAGCAGGCGCTGGGCGAACCGCGCCGCCGCGCCGCGGCCTGAGGCACTCGCGCGCCGCTAGGCCGGCGCGAGCCGCGGCGCGCCGCCGACGGCCGGCTGCCATGCGAGGCGGCGCTCGTGGAAGCCGGCCAGGCTCGCGCGGTGGCCGATCGACACCAGCGTCGTCTTCGGCAGCCGCTCACCGAGCAGGCGGTAGAGCGCCGCCTGATCGTCGTCGGGCAGCGCCGAAGTCGCTTCGTCTAGGAACAGCCAGTCCGGATGCGTGAGCAGCGCGCGCGCGAACGCGAGCCGCTGCTGCTCCCCGCCGGAGAGCACCTGCGCCCAGTTCTCGCGCCGGTCGAGCTCGCGCGCGAAGGAGCCGAGCCCGACGGCCTGCAAGGCCTCGCGCACTTCCTCGTCGCCGATCACCTTGTGGTCGCCCGGATAGCACACCGCGTGCTTGAGCGTGCCGATCGGCAGGTAGGGCTTCTGCGGCAGGAACAGCAGGCGACTGCCGTTGGGCAACGAGATCCTGCCCTTCCAGTACGGCCAGATGCCGGCGAGCGCCCGGAACAGCGTCGACTTGCCCGCGCCCGAGGGACCGGTGACCAGCACGTGCTCGCCGCGCTTGAGCTCCAGCGTGCTCGGCGCGAGCAGCGGCTGGCCCTGCGGCAGCGCGAGCGCGAGGCCGTCGAGCGCGAGCGTCGACGTGACGCCCTCGACGCGCTCGCCGTCCAGCCGCTCGGCCTCCGCGCGCACGTGCGCGAGCGAGGCGGTGAAGCCGGTCAACCGGTCAACGGTCGCCTTCCAGGCCGCGAACTGCGTGTACGCGTCGATGAACCACGACAGCGCGCCCTGCACCTGGCCGAAGGCCGAGGCGATCTGCATCAGCCCGCCGAGCTTGATCGCGCCCGAAAAGAAGCGCGGCGCGCCGACCACGAACGGGAACACCACCGCGAGCTGCGCGTACGAGATGGTGAAGAAACCGAGCTGCTTGCGCTTGCGCATGATGCCCCACCAGTTCGCGATCACGTTGCCGAAGCGCACGCGGAAGTTCTCGAACTCCTCGCCCTCGCCGCGGTACAGCGCCACGCCCTCGCTGTTTTCGCGCAGGCGCACGAGCGAGAAGCGGTAGTCGGCCTCGAAGCGCTGCTGATCGAAGTTCAATCCGATCAACGGCCGCCCGATCACGTGGGTAAGCCATGAGCCCGCGATCGCATAGACGAGCGCGAACCACACCATGTATCCGGGAATCGATACCTGCATGCCCGCGAAGGCGAAGCCCAGCACGCCCGAAAGCGTCCACAGGATCGCGACGAAGGAGATCAGCGTGACGACCGAAGAAAGCAGCCCGAGCCCAAGCGAAAGCGTGCTATCGACGAAGATGCGCAGGTCCTCGGCAATACGTTGATCGGGGTTGTCGGTGCCGCGGTCGAGCAATTGCAGGCGGTAGTAGGCGCGGTCCTTGAGCCAGTCGCCGAGGAAGCGCTCGTTCAGCCAGTTGCGCCACTCGATCTGCAGCATCTGCTGTAGATACACCTGGTAGACCATGATGATGATGTAGGCAAAAGCGAGCAGCGTGAATTTCAGCAGCTGACGGTAGAACTCGGCCTGGTTCTTTGTCTCGAAGGTGTTGTAGAAGTCGTTGTACCAGTGATTGAACTGGACGTTCAGCCAGACGAGCACGAGCGCCATCGCCACGACCGCGACGAGCAGCAGGACCCCGGTGCGCCGTTCCTTCGACACCCAGTAGGGCTTGGCCAGCGCCCAGAATGCGGACATGAATTGCTTGCTGCTCATGGTGTTCCTCTCGCTTTCGAAGAATCGGACTTAAGAAGGGCGGGGAGTTTACAGAACGCGCGCGATGGGGCGACAATGGCCCGCATGTCCTCCGGCAGGGTCTATCGCTTCGGCACCCCGCCGGAGCGTGAAGCAAACCGCCTGTTCGTATTCCTGCACGGCTGCGGCGCGACAGCCCAGTCGATGATCCCGATCGCGTTCAAGTTCCAGGCGCGCTTTCCGAGCGCGGCGCTGGTGGTGCCGAGCGGCTTCGCGCCCGGCGCGCGCGGCGGCGAAGCGCAGGACTGGTTCCCGACGCGCGGTCTGAACGCCGACAACCGCGCCGAGCGCGTCGACGCAGTGCTGCCCGACGTGGAGGACCTGGTGCGGCGCGAACAGACCAACTTCGGCGTACCGGCGCACCGAACCGTGCTGATCGGCTTCTCGCAGGGCGGCACGGTAGCCCTCGAAGCGGTGAAGAAGCTGCGCGGCCTGGCAGGCGCGGTCGTCGCGTTCTCGGCGCAGTTCGCGCGCCTGCCGCAGCCCGGCACGCGCATCGACGCGCGCATCCACCTGGTGCACGGCGAGTTCGACTCGGTGGTGTCGCGCGTGCATGCCGAGCGCGCGGCGCGCGTGCTCGCCGGCCTGCACGTGCCGGTGACGCTCGACATCGTCGAGGACCTCGGCCACGCGCTCACGCACCGCGCGATCAGCCTCGGCTCGCTGCGCCTGCTGCAGGGCATCTTCGAGCGGCGGCACGCGACGCTGCACTGAGTCAGTCCCGCAACTCGGGCAGGTCCCTGTAGAGCTCCAGCGCCTCGGGGTTCGCCAGCGCGTCCGTGTTGGCGACCGGCATGCCGTGCACCACCGCGCGCACCGCGATTTCCACCACCTTGTTGTTCTTGGTGCGCGGGATGTCCGCCACCTGCACGATCTTCGCCGGCACGTGGCGCGGCGTCGCATTGTCGCGGATCGCCTTGCGGATGCGCTCCTCCAGCTCGGCATCGAGGACCAATCCCTCGCGCAGCTTGACGAACAGCACCACGCGCGTATCCGAGGGCTTGTCCGGCGGCCAGAGCTGGCCGATCGCGACCGATTCCTCGACCTCGTCGATTCTTTCGACCTGCCGGTAGAGCTCCGCGGTGCCGATGCGCACGCCGCCGGGGTTGAGCGTCGCGTCCGATCGGCCGTACACGATCATCGTGCCGCGCTCGGTCAGCTCGACCCAGTCGCCGTGGCACCAGACGTTCGGGTATCGGGCGAAATAGGCCGCGTGGTACTTCTCGTGATGTCGGTCGTTCCAGAAGCCGAGCGGCATCGAGGGAAACGGCCGGGTGCACACCAGCTCGCCCTTCTCGCCGACCACCGAGTTGCCCTGCTCGTCGAATACCTCGACCGCCAGGCCGAGCGAGCGGCACTGCAGCTCGCCGCGGTAGACAGGCAGTACCGGATTGGCGTCGGCGAACGCCGCCATGATGTCGGTGCCGCCGGAAATCGAGGACAGGCACACGTCCTGCTTGACGTGCGCGTAGACGTAGTCGTAGCTCTCCGCCACGAGTGGCGAGCCTGTCGAGATGATCATGCGCAGCGCGCCGAGGTCGTGCGTCCCGTGCGGCTTCAGGCCGCGCTTGGCGACGGCGTCGATGAATTTCGCCGAAGTGCCGAAGTGCGTGCAACGCTCCTCGGCGGCGTAGTCGAACAGAATGCGCGCGCCACGCGCGAAGGGCGATCCGTCGTACAGCATCAGGCTCGCCTCCGCCGACAGCCCCGCGAACAGCAGGTTCCACATCACCCAGTTGCAGGTGGTGTAGTAGAAGAAGCGGTCGCCCGGGCGGACGTCGAACTGCAGCTTGTACATCTTCAGGCCCGCGAGCAGCGAGCCCCCGGCGCCGTGCACGATGCATTTCGGCTTGCCGGTCGTGCCCGAGGTGAACAGGATGTAGAGCGGGTGGTCGAACGGCATCTGCGCATAGTCGATATCGCCCGGCGTGAAGCGGCGCAGCCATTCGTCCATCGTCACGGCATTCGGGATTTCGGACACGTCGGGGCGCTGTTCGAGCAGCGGTGCGACCACCACCTTGCGCACACTGGGAAGCTGCGCCGCGATCTCGCGCACCCGCCCGAGCGAATCGTGCCGCTGCCCGTTGTACACGTAGCCGTCGGCGCAAAACAGCACCTTCGGCTCGATCTGGCCGAAGCGCTCGAGCACGCCGTCGGCGCCGAAGTCGGGCGAGCAGGACGACCAGACGATGCCCTGCGAGATCGCCGCGAGCGCGAACACCACGGTCTCCGGCATGTTCGGGATGAAGGCGGCTGCGCGGTCGCCTGGGCGCAGCCCGAGGCTCTTGAGCGCCTGTGCCGCGCGCGATACGTCGCTGTATAGGTCCGCGTAGGACACGCGGCGCCGGAAACCCGTCTCGTCCCAGAACACGAGCGCATCGCCGCGATCGCCGCGCCTGAGCAGGTTCTCGGCGAAGTTCAGGCGCGCCTCGGGAAACCATCGGGCCCCGGGCATCTTGTCGCCGTCCACCAGCACCGTGGGGCCCTTGCGCGACGCGACCACGCGGCACCAGTCCCACACCGAGCTCCAGAACTCATCGGGATTGTCGACCGTCCAGCGGTAGAAGTCCGGATAGGTATTCAGCTCGAGCTTCAGACGGCGCACGATCCAGCGCGCGAACTCGGTGATCTGCGCCCGCTCAATCGCCTCCTGCGACGGCTCCCAGAGCTTTTGCGGCGCGGACACCGATCCTCCTCGCGGCGACGTTACCACCGGCGCCGGACATTATAAGGGCTCGCATGCTTGACACCTCTTTCAGGCATGCTGAGAATGGCCCGGCAAGAAGGCGCCCGCTCGCGGCGCCCGCGTCCACACGGGAGACTCAGATGACTAGCCTGAAACGCACGACCATTTTCCTCGCCTTGCTCGCCGGCGCTTCGCTCGCCGCGCCCGCCTCGGCGCTCGAAGGAACCCTGAAGAAGGTCAAGGAGAGCGGCACGATCACGATCGGCCATCGCGACAGCTCGATTCCGTTCTCTTACTACGACGACAAGCAGCACCCCGTCGGCTACGCGATGGACATCTGCTACAAGATCGTCGACGCCGTAAAGGCCGACCTGAAGATGCCGAACCTCCAGGTCAAGCTGCTGCCGGTGACCTCCGCCACCCGGATCCCGCTGATGGCGAACGGGACCATCGATCTGGAGTGCGGCTCGACCACCAACAACGCCGAGCGCAAGAAGCAGGTCGATTTCGGCATGACGTACTACGTCGTCAAGTACCGCTACGTGTCGAAGAAATCGGCGCACATGGACATGATCGACGACCTGAAGGGCAAGACCGTGGTCTCGACCGCCGGCACCACCGACATGCAGGCGCTCAACGTGCTCAACACGACGCGCAATTTCGGCATGAACATCCTGTCCGCCAAGGACCACGCCGAGGCATTCCTGATGGTCGAGACCGGCCGGGCGAGCGCGTTCCTGATGGACGACATCCTGCTCTCGGGCCTGGTCGCGAACGCCAAGAACCCGTCCGAGTTCACGATCTCGTCCGAGAGCCTGGGACTGGAGCCCTACAGCCTGATGCTGCGCAGGGACGACCCGGAGTTCAAGAAACTGGTCGACGCCACGATGACCAAGCTGTACACCAGCGGGGAGATCATGAAGATCTACGACAAGTGGTTCATGAAGTCGATCCCGCCCAAGGGCATCAATCTCGACATCCCGGTGGGCGATGCCCTGAAGCGCGTATACGAGCATCCGACCGACTCGCCGGACCCGAACGTCTACAAGTAGCGGCTCGGCCGACGTCACGGCGCAACGGGGGCATCAGCCCCCGTTGCATTTTCGACCCCGCGCGCATCCGTGCACTACCACTGGAACTGGAGCATCTTCTGGCAGCAGTCGCCGGACGGCGACGGCAGCTACCTGCACACGCTGTTCGTCGGACTGGGTTGGACGCTCGCGCTCGCCTTGCTCGCCTGGGCGATCGCGCTCGCGCTCGGCGTGGTGGTCGGAGTCCTGCGCACGACGCCCGCGAAATGGCTCGAGCGACTCGGCTACGCCTACGTCGAGCTGTTTCGCAACATCCCGCTTCTGGTGCAGATGTTCCTTTGGTATTTCGTGATGCCTGAGCTGGTGCCGAAGGGATTCGGCGACTGGATCAAGCACATGGCCCCGCCCTGGGGCTCCTTCGTGCCTGCGGTACTGTGCCTGGGCACGTTCACCTCGGCGCGGGTCGCCGAGCAGGTGCGCGCCGGCATCAATTCGCTGCCGCGCGGCCAGCGCATGGCGGGGACCGCGCTCGGCCTGACGCTGCCGCAGACCTACCGCTACGTGCTCCTGCCAATGGCGTTTCGCATCATCGTTCCGCCGCTCGGCTCGGAATTCCTCAACATCATCAAGAATTCCGCGGTCGCCCTGACGATCAACGTGGTCGAGCTCACCGCGCGCGCCCGCGCAATGCAGGAGTACAGCTTCCAGGTCTTCGAGGCCTTCACCGCGGCCACTTTGATCTACCTGCTCGTCAATCTGGTAGTCGTGCTGCTGATGCGCCACCTCGAGCGCAGGGTCGCGGTGCCCGGCTACATCGGACCCGGCGGCGCGCCCGCGTCGGGCCACTGAGCGCACATGTTCGGCGGCTTCGACTTCGACGTCATCGAGCGCTCGTGGCGCTACCTGTTCTTCACGGGCATGTCGTTTACGCTGCGCCTGACGCTGCTCGCGATGGCGGGGGGCATCGTGTTCGGCACGCTGCTCGCGATGATGCGGCTCTCCAGCATCAAGCCACTCGCCTGGATCGCAGGCAGCTACGTCAATACGCTGCGCTCGATTCCGCTGGTGCTGGTCATCTTCTGGTTCTACTTCCTGGTGCCGTACATCGGCGCCTGGATCGTGCGCTCCGACACCCCGGTCCAGGTCGGCGCGTTCGACTCTTCGCTGTTCACATTCGTCATGTTCGAGGCGTGCTACTACTGCGAGATCATGCGCGCCGGCATCCAGTCCATTCCGCGCGGGCAGGTCTGGGCGGGCTATGCGCTGGGCCTCAACTACTGGCAATCGATGGGGCACGTGGTCCTGCCGCAGGCGTTCCGCAACATGCTCCCGGTGCTGCTCACCCAGACCATCGTCCTGTTCCAGGACGTGTCGCTCGTCTACGTGCTGTCGATTACCGACTTCGTCGGCGCCGCGAGCAAGGTCGCCGAGCGCGACGGGCGCCTGGTCGAGATGTACAGCTTCGTCGCGGTGGTCTATTTCATCGCCTGCTTGGTTCTGTCGCAGCTGGTGCGCAGGCTCCAGGCGCGCATCGCCATCGTCCGTTGACCCCTCCGGAAAGCCACTTCATGATCAAGATCAGCGGCGTCAGCAAATGGTACGGCAGTTTTCAGGTGCTCACCGACTGCTCGACCGAGGTCGCGAAGGGCGAGGTGGTCGTGGT
>DASPRX010000032.1:0-8088 GCA_035624235.1 Burkholderiales bacterium
CTGCGCGCCGCCCAGCCCCTCCTCGGCGGGCTGGAAGATGAAGTGCACCGTGCCGTCGAAGGCGCGCGTGGCGGCGAGGTACTTGGCCGCACCGAGCAGCATCGTGGTGTGCCCGTCGTGGCCGCAGGCGTGCATGCGGCCGTCGTGGCGCGAGCGGTGCGCGAAGGTGTTCGCCTCCTGGATCGGCAGCGCGTCCATGTCGGCGCGCAGGCCGAGCTTCCTCGGGCTGCGCCCAGCGCGCAGCACACCGACGACGCCGGTCCTGCCGACGCCGCGGTGCACTTCCAGCCCGAACGACTCGAGCTTCGAGGCGACCAGCTCGGAGGTGCGCGTCTCCTGGAAGCCGAGCTCGGGATGCGCGTGGATGTCCTGCCGCCAGGCTGTCATCTCCTGGTGCAGGCGGGAAATTCGCGAGTCGATGTTCACGGCGCAAGATTACCGCGCCGCAGGCGTGCGGGCTACCAACCCCAACCGAAGGGCGACTGGCTGCTCGACACCTTTCCTTCCCCGGTAAAGAACACCGAGCCGCCGCCGGCGCCGGGGTAGTAGTAGTACCAGACGTCCCGGCCATCGAGCTTGAACTTGGTGGTCGGCGCGCCGAGCAGCTCGGTGACGCGGTCGCTCGTCATGGCGGGCTTGATACTCGACCAGCGCTGCTTGAGCAGCGCCTCGGGGCTGACGTAGCCCGGAGCGGCCGAGCTGGCTGCGGCCGGAGCCGGAGTCGGCACGGCGGCTGCGGGTGCGGCTTGCGGAACAGCGGTCGCGGGCGCGGCGGCCGCGGCCTGCGGAACTGCCGCCGCCGGGGCGGCGGCCGGCGCGCCGCCGTCGAACTGGTCCATGCGCGCCTTGAGCTCGCGCACCTGCTGCTCGAGCGCGTTCACCTGCCGCCGCAGGGCGGTGACCTCGGGGTCCTCGGCCGCCGCCGCCGTGCTCCCGAGCAGCGCCCAGGCGCACAGCGCCGGCACGACGAACGGCGGCCGCGCGCCCATGCGGCTACTTGGATGCGGCGTAGGTCGCTACCGCCCTGAGCTGCTCAGCCGTCATCTCGCGCACCTCGTTGATCATGATCGGCGCGTTGCTGCGCGTGCCGGTCTTGAAGCCCTCGAGCTGCCCGATCAGATACTCGACGTGCTGGCCAGCAAGGCGCGGGAACACCTGCGCGCCCTCGGCGTTCGCGCCGTGGCAGGCCGCGCAGGCCTGCACTTTCTTCGACGGAATGCCTTGCTCGTAGATTTTGCGTCCCTCGGCCATCAGCGCCGGTGCGCCTGCCGTCCCGGCGGACGGCTTCTGCGCCGCGTAGTAGTCCGCGAGACCCTGGACCGTCGCGTCGCTAAGCTGCGAGGCCATGCCCCACATGTAGGCCTGGGCGTTCGGGTCGGCGCGCAGGTGACCGCGGAACGCGTCGAGCTGCAGCACGATGTACGCCGACTGCTGCCCGGCGAGCCGGGGAAACACGGGCGAGATGCTGTGCCCCTCGGGGCCGTGACACGCGGCGCACACGCCGGTGGCGAGCGACTTGGCGTCGCTTTGTGCCAGAACCGCCCCGGCGCTGCCGGCAAGCAGGACCGCTGCTGCGAGTGAAAGGATCTTTTTCATTGTCGTTCGCCTAGAAGTTTAGCCAGCCGAGGAGGTACAGCGTGTTGTTGTCCGACGCGTTGCGGCCGAGACCGTCGTAGTTGCTGCTGGCGCCGTTGTATTTGCTGTACACGATGTACTGGAGCGCGATCTTGGTATTCTGGTAGGGCACCCAGTCGAGCTCGCCGACCCAGCCGTTGCTGTCGGGCTTGTTGTTGCCGAAGCCGTTCAGCGGCGTGCCCGACGCGTAGAGCACCGCGTCCTCGCTGCCGGTGGTCGAGAAGTAACCCAGGGCGGCGCCGTACCTGCGTTGATAGTAGTACTGCCCGCCGATCCTGAATGTCTTCAACGTATCGGACGGATTCTCGGTCGCGGTCGCGTTGTAGGTTTGCTTCTCGTTGATGTAAGTCGCGGTGACCGAGAACAGGTGCTGGTCGCCGATGTACTGGTACTGCGAATCGAGCGCCCAGTCGTCGAACTTGTCGGTGGGGCCGGACAGCGGCGCGCCATTGGCGGGGAAGAACTTGGCGGTCGTGCCGTAGGCGCCGACCTGCCACGAGTTCCGATCCCACTGGTGCTCGAAGGCGACGCGCCAGTACGGCGCGATGCCGTCGAGGACGGGGTTGGGAATGCTGCTGTCGAGCTGCGACGCCGCGGGCGCCGAGTGGTAACCGCCGACCTCGGCATAGATCGAGTCGTTCCACCAGCCGTACACGCTCACGCCTGCGACG
This sequence comes from Burkholderiales bacterium, assembly GCA_035624235.1. GTDB lineage: Bacteria > Pseudomonadota > Gammaproteobacteria > Burkholderiales > SG8-39 > DAHVFK01. The sequence goes on from DASPRX010000032.1 coordinate 2,307, forward strand.
CCCGCGTCGACCATGCGGCCGTCGAGCGCCGTAGCCGCGCCGGGCGTCGGTGCCGTGGCGCTGCGCTGATCGAAGGGCGACTGCCAGGCGGGCGTGCTGTTCCACACATCCTGCACCGTCGGGTTGTTGTTGAAGCTCACGCCCCACAGGAACTTGTCGCTCGCGAGACGGGCATAACGGATGTCGGTGTTGTCCCAGCCGAAGCTCCCCGAGGTGCCGTCGAAGGTCATCTGCACGAAGCCGCCGAGGTTCGGCGCGATGCGGCCGGCGTAGAACAGGCTCGCCTGCTGCGGGAACAGGACCTGGCCGTTCTTCGCCAGCGCGTCAGGCGGAACCGTCCCGGTCCCGGCCTGCGTATCGGGCACCGCCGACTTGGTGCTCGTGTACGACATCTGGAACATGAACGAGAGCGGCGGCAGCTGGTTGAGCAGCAGCGTCTGATCCTTGCTCGGAGTGATGCCGCTCACCTGCGGCAGGTTGTCGATCGTGTACGCGTTCAGCTTGAAGCGCCGGCCGAATGGCGTGAGCTCCGGAAACACCGTGTGGCAGGCTTCGCAGGCCATGCCGGTCTGGCGCGCGAAGCTCGGCACCGCCTGCGCGCCCGTCGGCGCGAGCAGAATCGCGCCGGCGCACAGCGCGAGCGCCGCGACGACTCCTCCGAATCTTTTTTGCTGCATGGTGATCTCCCGTCTATTGGTTGAATTCCGGTTCGAGTTTCCCGTGCGCGTGCACGCGAATCTTTAATCAAAATCAAACGGACTTCCAACTACCAGGGGACCTTACGCCAGTTTGACGCCAACGCACGAATTCCCTGAAGAGGTGTGTACACCAAACGCACTTCCTGACATGCGTGCAAGCTTATTGCGGCAGCGAGGTCGACTGCCAGGCGATGAACTTCCACCCCTGCGGCGTCTTGGTCCACGCGTCGAGATAGCGCAGGCGCAGCGTCTTTTGCACGCCGTTCACTTCCGCTTCCATCTCCGCGCGCCCGGTGACGAGCGCGCAGTCGCCGCACAGGCGCACGCGCTCCTCGAAGCGCTTCTGCGACTTGTAGCGAGTCTTGCCGCTGCGAATCGCTTCGAGATAGCTCGCCTTACCGTCGACCACCGCCGACGAGTGAGTGTAGATCAGGTCGTCGTGCATCAGATCTCCGAGCAGCTTCACGTCGGCCGACACCATCGCCTTGAAGCGCACGTCTTCCAGCGCGAGGATTTCCTTTTCCTGCGACATGCTCACCTCCATATCTCGTTTGCCACCTCGACCACGAGCGCGAGCTTGCGCCACTGGTCGTCCTCGGAAAGCGCGTTGCCGTGGTGCGTGCTCGCGAAGCCGCACTGCGGCGACAGGCACAGCCGCTCGAGCGGCGCGTAGCGCGCCGCCTCGTCGATGCGCCGCCTGAGCAGATCCTTCGACTCGAGCACGCCGACCTTCGTGGTGACCAGTCCGAGCACGACCTTCTTGCCCGCCGGCAGCAGGCGCAGCGGCGCGAAGCCGCCCGCGCGCGCCGAGTCGAACTCCATGAAGTAGCCGTCGATGTCGGTCGAGAACATAGCTTCGGCCACCGGCTCGTAGCCGCCCTCTGCGACCCAGGCGCTCCTGAAGTTGCCGCGGCAGGTGTGCATGGTGATCGTCATGCCCGGCGGCCGGCCGGCGAGCGCCTTGTTGATCGTGTCGGCGTAGGTGCGCGGCAGGGCGGCGGGATCGTCGCCATTCTCGACGCATCTGGCGCGGATCTTCGGGTCGCACAGGTAGGCGAAGGCGACGTCGTCGAGCTGCAGGTAGCTGCAGCCCGCGGCGGCGAACTGCGCGATCGCCTTCCTGTAGGCGGCTGCGACGTCGTCCCAGAACTCCGCGAGCTCCGGATACGCCGCGCGCGAGATTGCCGCGCGCCCGCCGCGCAGGTGCAGCATGGAAGGCGACGGAATCGTCATCTTCGCCGTGCGCCGCGTCGCCGACTTGAGGAAGGCGAAATGCCCGACCATGACCGGCCGCGAGCAGCCGATTTTCCCAGTGACCGTCGGGATCGGCGGCTGCTCGCCGGCGGCGCCGAACTTCGGCCCGGGATTGGCCATCGTCGTCACGCCGTCGAGCTGCGCGAGGAAATCGAGGTGCCACCAGTCGCGGCGGAACTCGCCGTCGGTGACCGACTGCAGGCCGGTCGCCTCCTGCTTCGCGACCGCCTCGCGGATCGCGCGGTCCTCGATTTCCCTTAGAGCCTCCGCGCCGAGCGCACCCGCGTGCCACCTGGCGCGCGCCTCGGCGAGCCAGGCGGGCCTGAGCAGACTGCCGACCTGGTCGGCGCGGTACGGCGGCTTCACGCGGCCTTCGCCGCGCGCGCCTTGGGCTTGAGCACGAAGTCGTAGCGCAGCGCGTACTCGCCCCTGGCGTTCTTCGCGAAGTCGACGATCAGCGAGTCCTTGACGCCGAACACCGCGTCGGAGTCGAGGAACTCGTCGCCGCGCACGAAAAGGTGCGTCACCAGCTTGTCGTAGCCCGGCGCCTGGATCATGAAGTGCAAGTGTCCGGGCCGCATCGGATGGCGGCCGGTCGCGGCGAGCATCTTGCCGACCGGCCCGTCGTGCGGCACCGGGTAGCTCGTCGGCTTGACGCAGCGAAACGCGAGCCTGCCGTCGGCGCCGGTGCGAAAGCGCGCGCGCAGGTTGACGCCCTCCTTCTTCTGCACGTCGTAGTAGCCGTCGCCGCCCGCCTCCCACACGTCGACCAGCGCGCCGGCGAGCGGCCTGCCGTCGACGCCCGAGACGCTGCACTCCACCACGCAGGGCTCGCCGGGCGTGCCCGGGCGCGCGATGTTCGCGCCCAGCGGCAGCTCGGGCGCGCCTTCGACGAAGAACGGCCCGAGCACGGTCGACTCGGTCGCGTTCGCCGTCTCGCCGTAATTGATGAAGTCGACCAGCATCGACACGCCGAGCGTGTCCGACATGAGGATGAACTCCTGGCGCTTGTCGTCGCACCAGTGCCCCGTGTCGGTCAGGAACTCGATGCCGGTGAACCATTCCTCCTGCGTGGGGCGCACCTCGCGCACGAACGCGTGCAGGTGCTTCACCAGGCTCGTCATCACCTCCTTCAGGCGCGCGTTCGGCGTAGCCTCGATGCGCCGCAGGACCTCCACGGTGAGCGTTTCCTCGGTGAAATTGCGGATCGCCATGCCTCGCTCCTCGTTCTGCCGGGGTGGCCTCGATGCTACCATCGCGCCGTGCACGTCGCCCTGGTCGCGCCGGACGAGGATAGCGCGCGCTGGCTCGATGCCCTGTGCGCCGCGTTGCCGCAGGACCACTTCTTCGCCTGGCCCGAGCGCGACGACCCGGAGCGCGTCGAGATCGCGCTGGTCGCGCGGCCGCCTGCCGGCGCGCTCGCGCAATATCCCGGGCTCAAGCTTATCCAGTCGCTGTGGATGGGCGTCGACGGCCTGCTCGCCGACGCGACGCTGCCGCGCGGGGTGCCGCTCGCGCGCCTGGTCGACCCGGGCATGCTGGCGGCGATGAGCGAGACGGTGCTCGCGCGCGTGCTCGACTGGCACCGGCACCTGTATCGCTACCGTGCGCAGCAGGCCGAGGGGCTGTGGCGGCCGCTGCGGCAGTACATGGCGGGCGATCGCACGGTCGGCATCCTCGGCCTGGGCGAGCTCGGCCGGCACGTCGCGGCGCGCCTGCTCCAGCTCGGCTTCCGCGTTCGCGGCTGGAGCCGCCGCCAGCGCGAAGTCGACGGCGTCGCCTGTTTCTCGGGGCCGGACGGGCTCGACGCGCTGCTCGCGCAGAGCGGCGCGCTCGTGTGCCTGCTGCCGCTCACCGGCGAGACGCGCGGCATCCTGAATGCGCGCACGCTCGGCCTGCTGCCGCAAGGCGCGTGCCTGATAAACGCCGGGCGCGGCGCGCACGTGGTCGATGCCGACCTGCTCGCGGCGCTCGACGCCGGGCGCCTGGCGCACGCGTTTCTCGACGTATTCGACGTCGAGCCGCTGCCCGCGGGGCATCGCTACTGGTCGCACCCGCGCGTCAGCGTCACGCCGCACGTCGCCGCGCTCACCGAGCCGCGCACCGCGCTCGCGCGCGTGGTCGAGAACATCGAGCGCGTGCGGCGCGGCGAGCCCGCGCACGGCCTGGTCGACCGCGGCGCGGGCTACTGAGGCCGTCCCGACTCGTTCAGCCCGAAGTAGCTGCGCATGCGCTCGAGCAGGGTGGCGCTGCGGGATCGCACGTTCGCAGCGTCGGCGCGCGCCGCGTCGCTCACCGCGACCAGCTGCGTCTCGCGCTCGGCGAGCACACGCGAGATTTCCTCGGCGATCGCCGGGCGCGAGCGCAGGATGTCCTGAAAGCCCGCCTTGTCCAGGCGGTAGCACTCGGCGTCGGTCCTGGCGGTCACCGTGGCGCGGCGCGGATCGCCGGTCATCATGCCCATCTCGCCGAACACGTTGCCCGGCGCGATGGTGGCGATGCTGCGACGCGCGCCGGCGGAAGTCTCGAACCACACCTCGCACTCGCCGCCCACCAGCACGTACAGCCAGTGCGCGACCGCGCCCTGCCGCGTGATCACGTCGCCGGCAGCGAACGGCGCGTACACCAGCCGCTCGGCGAGCGTACGCAGCTCCTCCTCCTCCAGCCCGCGGAACAGCTCCACGCCGCGCAGCGCCTCCAGGCGGCGCGCGATCTCACGCGCGCGGCGCTGCGCCTTGCGCTCTTCCGTCTCGCTCACCGCGTGCACCACCGATTCGGGCAGCGCGAGCCGGATTCCCGCGCGCTGCAGGGCCGCGTACAGGTGCAGGCGCACGCGCGTGTCGGTCGGATCGTCGTAGCGCGGATCGCTGAGGTAGTAGCGCAACGCGTAGCGGCCGGAGCTCTGCGCGAACTCGATCAGCACGCAGCTCGGCGCCGGATCGCGCGCCACATTCGGGATCTCGGCGCCGGCCATCGCCTGCTCGGCGAGCGCCAGCACGCGCGCCGGCGGCACGCCGTATTCCACCTCGAAATAGATCCAGCGCCGCCAGCGCACCGGTCCGGTATCGGGATTTCCGATCACGATGAAGCGCGTCTTCATGAGCGCGGAGTTCGGCACGATGACGAGCTCGTTGTTGCGCGTGCGGATCGCGGTGTGCCGCCAGCGGATCTCGACCACGCGCCCGGAGAGGTCCTCCAGCCGCACCCAGTCGCCGATCGCGACCGACTCGTCCAGGCCGAGCACCAGGCCGCCGAGCACGTTGCCGAGGGTGTCCTGCATGGCGAACGCGACCACCGCGGTGATCACCGCCGAGGTCGTCACCAGGCTCGCCAGGTCCATGCCCGCGAGCCGCAGGCGCACCAGTCCCCAGGCGAAGTAGACGATCAAAACGATGATGTCCTCGGCGATGCGCGGCGCGCGCATGCCGATCGAAGGCAGCGCGACGCGGAACAGCGACAGGCCCGCCAGGCGGATGATGGCGATGCCGGTGGCGAGGATCGCCACGTCGCGCACGATCGCGCCCGAGGCCGCCACGCCGCCCGCCTCGAGCACGGCGCCGACCAGCTCGCCCGCGAGGCTCAGCCCGAGGAACACGAGCGTGTTGCGGATCACGAAACGCTCGCTCTTCAGGCCGCGCGCGAGCAGAGCGGCGAGCGCCGCGCTCGCGAGCAGCAGGTACGGCAGCTCGGCGCGCCAGAACAGGCGCCAGGTCTCGGCGAGGAAGCCGCTCATCGCGCGAGGTAGCCGCTGTCGACCGGCAGCACGACGCCGGTGACGCAGCGCGCCGCCGGCGCGGCGAGGTAGAGGACCGCCGCCGCGATGTCCTCGG
>DASPRX010000076.1:0-6009 GCA_035624235.1 Burkholderiales bacterium
CCGAGGAAGGGACTCGAACCCCCACAGTGTTGCCACCGCTAGGACCTGAACCTAGTGCGTCTACCAATTCCGCCACCTCGGCAGGGGAGCGCAATTCTAGTTGCAGCGCCTACCGGTGTCAAAGAAGAAGCCGACCAAGACCGCCTTGCGCAGACGCGCGCGCGCCGAGCGCCCTGAGCGCGGGCACGGCGCGTACGCGCGCGACATACTCGAAGCGCTGAACGCGGCCGGAGCGCCGCTCACGCCCGAGGACCTCGCGGGGCGGCTGCGCGTGCGCGCGCCCGAGCGCGGCATGTTCGACGGCGCGCTCGCGGAGCTCGAGCGCGCGGGCGCGCTCGTCAGGAACCGCGCGGGCAGCCTGCTGGTCGCGACGCGCATCGCGGCCCACGCCGGCCGCGTCGAGGGACACCGCGACGGCCACGGCTTCCTCCTGCCCGACGACGGCGGCGCCCCGATCTACCTGCCGCACGCCGAGATGCGCCAGCTGCTGCACGGCGACCGCGCCGCGGTGCGCGTCACCGGGCGCGACGCGCGCGGCCGCCCGGCGGGCGCGGTGGTCGAGGTGCTCGAGCGCGCCACGCGCCGCATCGTCGGCCGGCTGCACGCCGAGCACGGCGTGCTGTTCCTGGTGCCGGAGGACCGGCGCATCGCGCAGGACATCGTCGTGCCGCTCGCCGATGCCGGGCGCGCCAAGGCCGGCCAGGTGGTGACCGTCGAGCTCGTCGCGCAGCCCTCCAAGCACGCCGGGCCGGTCGGGCGCGTCGCCGAGGTGCTCGGGCGCTACGCGGATCCCGGCATGGAGATCGAGATCGCGCTGCGCAAGTTCGACCTGCCGCACGAATTCTCGAAGAAGGCGCTCGCCGCCGCGCAGGCGATGCCCGACGCGGTGCGCGAGGACGAGACGAAGAAGCGGCGCGACCTGCGCGCGCTCGCCTTCGTCACGATCGACGGCGAGACGGCGAAGGACTTCGACGACGCGGTCTACGCCGAGCGCGACGGGCGCGGCTTCCGGCTGTGGGTGGCGATCGCCGACGTGAGCCACTACGTGCGGCACGGCGATGCGCTCGACCTGGAGGCGCGCGAGCGCGGCACGTCGGTGTATTTCCCGCGCCGCGTGATACCGATGCTGCCCGAGAAGCTCTCCAACGGGCTGTGCTCGCTCAACCCCGAAGTCGACCGGCTGGCGATGGTGTGCGAGATGGCGCTCACGCCGAGGGGCGCGGTGGCGCGCTTCGAGTTCCACCCGGCCGTCATCCGCTCGCACGCGCGGCTCACCTACACCGGGGTGTGGGCGATGCTCTCGGAGGGCAGGGCGCCGGCGCAGCTGCAAGCGCTCTACGAGGTGTTCCAGCGCCTCGCGGGGGAGCGCAAGCGGCGCGGCGCGATCGACTTCGAGACCGTCGAGACGCGCATGATCTTCGACGCGCGCGGCAAGATCGAGAAGATCGTGCCCGAGCCGCGCAACGACGCGCACCGCCTGATCGAGGAATGCATGCTCGCGGCCAATGTGTGCGCGGGGGCGCTGCTCGTCGAGCGCAGCCATCCGACGCTGTACCGCGTGCACGACGTGCCCGCGCCGGACAAGGTCGCCGCGCTGCGCGATTTCCTCGCCGAACTCGGGCTGCAGCTGCCCGGCGGCGAGGTGCCGCGGCCCAAGGACTACGCGCAGCTGATCGACCGCATCCGGCCGCGCGAGGACTTCGCGCTGCTGCAGACGATCCTGCTGCGCTCGCTCAAGCAGGCGGTCTACAGCCCGGACAACGCCGGCCACTTCGGCCTCGCCTTCGAGGCCTACGTGCACTTCACCTCGCCCATCCGGCGCTATCCCGACCTGCTCGTGCATCGCGCGATCCGCGCCTGCCTCGAAGGCCGGCGCTACGAGGGGCTGGAGTGGGACGCGCTCGGCAGGCACTGCTCCGAGACCGAGCGGCGCGCCGACGATGCGAGCCGCGACGTCGAGAACTGGCTCAAGTGCTTCTACATGCAGGACCACGTCGGCAGCGCCTTCAGCGGCAGCGTGACCGGCGTGACGCCCTTCGGCCTGTTCGTCACGCTGGACGACTACTTCGTCGACGGCCTGGTGCACATCTCGGAGCTCGGACGCGACTATTTCCAGTATGACGCCCCGCGCCACATGCTGCTCGGCGAGCGCACCGGCAAGAGATTCCGCCTCGCCGACCGCATGCAGGTGAAGCTGGTGCGCGTCGACCTCGAGTCGCGCAAGATCGACCTGGTGCCCGCATGAGCCGCGTCTCCGGGCGCGAACCGCGCGTCGTGTTCGGTTTCCACGCGGTCCTCGCGCGTCTGCGCGCCGATCCCGGCTCGGTTATCGAGGTGTTCGTCGACGAGGCGCGCAACGACGCGCGCGCGCGCGACCTCGCGTCGGCCGCCGAGCGCGCCGGTGTGCGGCTGCTGCGCGTGCCGGCGAAGCGCCTGGACGGCTTCTACGGCGGCGCGCGCCACCAGGGCGTGGTGGCGCGCATCGAGCCGCGAAGCGGCGCGGCGAGCCTGGAGGAGCTGCTCGAGGGGCTCGCCGAGGCGGCGCTGCTGCTGGTGCTGGACGGCGTGACCGATCTGCACAACCTCGGCGCCTGCCTGCGCGTCGCGAACGCCGCGGGCGCGCACGCGGTGATCGCGCCCAAGGACCGCGCGGCGGGCGTGAACGCGGTCGTCTCCAAGGTGGCGAGCGGAGCGGCCGAGCTGACGCCCTACTTCATGGTGACCAACCTCGCGCGCACCCTGGACGAGCTCAAGGAACGCAACATCTGGGTGGTCGGCGCCGACGCCTCCGCCAAGGAGGAGCTCTACCAGGCGGACCTGCCGCGCGCGATCGCCTGGGTGCTCGGCGCGGAGGGCGCCGGCATGCGCCGCCTCACGCGCGAGCGCTGCGATACTCTGGTGCGCATCCCGATGCGCGGCGCGGTCGAGAGCCTGAACGTCTCGGTCGCCGCGGGAGTGGTGCTGTACGAGTCGCTGCGCCGCCGAGCCTTGCCCGGGGGCTAGTTTCTCCTTTATAATCCGCGCCTTTTCCTTGCCGCACCGCGTGCGCATGGCGGGCGGCTTAACCCATAAGGAGAGCGCATGCGGCATTACGAGATCGTTTTCATCGTCCATCCCGACCAGAGCGAGCAGGTGCCCGCGATGGTCGAGCGCTACAAGGGCCTGATCGCGGCGCGCAACGGCACCGTGCACCGGCTCGAGGACTGGGGCCGGCGGCAGCTGGCCTACCCGCTACAGAAGATCCACAAGGCGCACTACGTGCTGATGAACATCGAGTGCGACCAGGAGACCCTCGACGAGCTCGAGCACTCGTTCAAGTTCAGCGACGCCGTGCTGCGCCATCTCATCGTCAGGATGACCAAGGCCGTGACTTCTCCCTCGCCGATGATGAAGGAAGAGAAGTCGAAGTCGCTGATGGAGCGCGGCGGCGAGGCCCGCGCGGCCGAGGGACGCCCGGCCGAGGTGGGCGCCGACTGAGCGCCGCTTGGACGGGGCGAACCGGGTCGAGCTGTCGGGAAGGCTTGCGGAGCTGGGCGCGCTGCGCCACACGCCCGCGGGCATTCCGGCGATCGAGTTCCGCGTGCGCCACGAGTCCGAGGCGGTCGAGGCGGGAGCGAAACGCAAAGTGAGCGCGGAGATCGAGGCGATCGCGTTCGAAGGCCAGGCCCGCCTGGTCTCGGGCTGCGCACCCGACAGCGCGCTGAGGCTGGAAGGATTTCTGTGCGCAAAGAGCCGGCGCTCGAAGAAGCTGGTTCTGCACGTGACAAACATCGAATTCGTTGAAGGAGAATGAACATGCCCGCTCCAAGAGGAAGAGGCAAAGCCAAAGGCAAGGGGAAGTTCGCGAAGGACAAGAAGGAACGCGGCCAGAAGGCGCTGTTCCGGCGCCGCAAGTTCTGCCGCTTCACGGCCGAAAAGGTCGAGTGGATCGACTACAAGGACATCGAGGTCCTGAAGGATTTCGTGAACGAGACCGGCAAGATCATCCCGGCGCGCATCACCGGGACGTCGTCGGGCTACCAGCGCCAGCTTTCGGAAGCGATCAAGCGCGCGCGCTTCCTCGCGCTCCTGCCGTACACCGACCTGCACTGAGGAGAAAGCGATGCAAGTCATCCTCATGGAGAAGGTCGTCAACCTCGGCAACCTCGGCGACGTGGTCAAGGTGCGCGACGGCTTCGCGCGCAACTACCTGATCCCGCAAGGCAAGGCGAAGCGCGCGACGCCCGACAACCTGAAGGCGTTCCAGGCGCGGCGCGCCGAGCTGGAAAAGGCGCAGGCCGATTCGCTCGCCAAGGCGCAGGAGCGCGCGGCGAAGCTCGAGGGCCTGATGGTGCAGATCACGCAGAAGGCGGGCGTCGACGGGCGGCTGTTCGGCTCGGTCGGCAACTACGACGTCGTCGAGGCTCTGGGCAAGCAGGGCATCGAGATCGAGCGCTCCCAGGTGCGCATGCCGCAGGGCCCGCTCAAGCAGGTCGGCGACTATCCGCTCCAGATCGTGCTGCATACCGACGTCGTCGCAACCATCACCGTCTCGGTGCTCGGCGAAGCCTAATGCGGTTATGATGCGGGGCCCGGCCCCGCATCGATCCATGGCTCGCCCACAGAACGTCCCCGTCAATCCGGCTGCGCGCGGCGAGGCCGATCCGCAGCTGCTCGCGCTCAAGGTCCCGCCGCACTCGGTGGAGGCCGAGCAGTCGCTGCTCGGGGGCCTGCTGCTCGACAACCAGGCCTTCGACCGGATCGCGGATCTCGTTTCCGCCGACGATTTCTATCGCGACGACCACCGCCGCATCTACCGGCACGTGGCGAAGCTGGTCGAGGCGGGCAAGCCCGCCGACGTCGTCACCGTGTCGGAGTCGATCGAGGCGAGCGAGGACAAGGACAAGACCGGCGGTCCGGCCTACCTCGGCGCGCTCGCCCAGAACACGCCGAGCGCGCTGAACATCAGGCGCTACGCGGAGCTGGTGCGCGAGCGCGCGATACAGCGCCAGCTCGCGCAGGTCGCCACCGATATCGCCGAGAACGCGCTCAATCCCGGCGGCAAGGAGGTCGCGCAACTGCTCGACGAGGCCGAGACGCGCATTCTCGAGATCGGCGAGGTGGGCGCGCGCCACACCGTCGGGCTGGAGGAGATCAAGCCGGTGCTCGCGCGCGTGCTCGAGCGCATCGACCATCTGTACCACCGCGACAATCCGTCCGACATCACCGGCGTGCCGACCGGCTTCCACGACCTCGATTCCAAGACCGCGGGGCTGCAGCCGGGCGACCTGATCATCGTCGCGGGGCGGCCGTCGATGGGCAAGACCGCCCTGGCGCTCAACATCGCCGAGCACGTGGCGCTGCACAGCCTGCTGCCGGTCGCGGTGTTCAGCATGGAGATGAGCGGCACGCAGCTCGCCACGCGCATGCTCGGCTCGATCGCGCACGTCGACCAGCACAAGATGCGCACCGGGCGACTGTCGGACCAGGAGTGGCACGACCTGTCGGAGGCGATGGGCCGGCTGCACGACGCGCCGATCTTCATCGACGAGACCGCGGCGCTCAACGCGCTCGAGCTGCGCACGCGCGCGCGGCGCCTGTGGCGCCAGTTCGGCGGCAAGCTCGGCCTGGTGGTGGTCGACTACCTGCAGCTCATGTCCTCGGCCAATGCGCGCTCGAGCGAGAACCGCGCGACCGAGATCTCCGAGATGTCGCGCTCGCTCAAGGCGCTCGCCAAGGAGCTCAAGGTCCCCGTCATCGCGCTGTCGCAGCTTTCGCGCGCCGTGGAGCAGAGGAACGACCGGCGCCCGATGATGTCGGACCTGAGGGAATCGGGCGCTATCGAGCAGGATGCCGACGTGATCCTGTTCATCTACCGCGACGAGGTGTACTTCCCGGACAAGCCGGAAGCCAAGGGGCGCGCGGAGGTGATCATCGGCAAGCAGAGGAACGGCCCGATCGGCAAAGTAGAGCTGACGTTCCTTGGCCAGTTCACTCGCTTCGAGAATTTCGCGCCGCCGGGAACGTTCT
>DASPRX010000182.1:0-8294 GCA_035624235.1 Burkholderiales bacterium
CGCGCCGCGACGCGCGACCTGGTGCGCTCGCGCATCAAGGTGAAGTCGCTCAACTTCATGCGCGGGCGCACCTTCATCAAGAAGTGGCTGATCATCGACGAGGCGCAGAACCTCACGCCCAAGCAGATGAAGACCCTGGTGACGCGCGCCGGGCCGGGCACCAAAGTGGTATTGCTCGGCAACATCGCGCAGATCGACACGCCCTACCTCACCGAGGGCAGCTCGGGCCTGACCTACGTGGTCGACCGCATGAAGGGCTGGGCGCACGCCGGGCACGTCACGCTGGCGCGCGGCGAGCGCTCGCGCCTCGCGGACTACGCCGCCGAGGTGCTGTAGCAGCGATTGCGCGCGTGAAGATGCTGCGCGCGCTGCGTGGTGTGCTCCGGCTGGTGAAATATGCGGCGGTGCTCGCGCTGGGCGGCCTCGTCGTGCTGCTGCTCGGCGACGTGCTCTACTCCAGCGGACTGCGCGACCTGCGCCCCTGGCAGACTGCCGAGCTGGCGAACGAATTCCACGCCGGCATGCCGAACGCCCCTCGCACGTTTGCGGAATACATGGCGCTCGAAGACCGGCTGTTCGCCGAGGTGAAGGCGCTCGAGCGGCGCGACTACGATGCGCGGCTGGACGCGTCGCTCAGCCGCTACAACCCGGCGGGCAGCATGCTCGCTGCGCGCCTGACGCGCGGCTGGAACCGCAGCTACGTGCTCGAGGCGCGGCGGGCGCGTGCGGTCGCACTGCTGGTGCACGGCCTGTCGGACTCGCCCTATTCCCTGCGCTCGGTGGCGCTTGCGTTGCAGGCCGAAGGCGTCACGGTCTACGGCCTGCGCCTGCCCGGGCACGGGACGATTCCGGCCGGCCTCGACCAGGTGCGCTGGCAGGACTGGATGGCCGCGGTGGAAATGGCATTCAACGACATCCGCGCGCGCCATCCGGCGCTGCCGCTGTACTTCGTGGGCTACTCCTGCGGTGCCGCGCTCGGCCTGAAGTACGCCGCAGATGCGCTCGAGCAAGGCCGCGATGAGCGCCTGCCGAAGCGCATGTTCCTCATCTCGCCCGCCGTCGGCGTCGCGCCGGTCGCGATGCTGGCCAACCTGCAGCGCCTGGTGACCGATCTCGGCATCGCACCCAAGTCGCGCTGGACCAACGTCGACCTGGAGGTCGATCCGTACAAATACGGGTCCTTTGCCAAGAATGCGGGCGCGCAGATCTATTACCTGACCGACGCGCTCGCGGGCGAGCTCAGGGCACTGGAGCGCTCCGGGCTCTCCGCCCGCCTGCCGCCCATCATGAGCTTTCAGTCGGTGGTCGACGACACGGTGAACGCGGACGCCGTGGTGAACCGGCTGTACGGCGTACTGCGCGGCGGCGCGAGCGAGCTGGCGCTGTTCGACGTCAACCGCCTGGACGGCCTGCGACCATTCCTCGACTTCTCGCAGCGGGCGCTCGACGACGCGACGCGCCGCGGTGCGCGCAGCGACTACCGCCTGACGCTGATTACCAACGCCAGCCCGGAATCGAGCGACGTGGTCGAGCGGGTCTGGGCACCGGGCGCCCAGGCTCCGGTGTCGCGCCCGCTGCCTTATGCCTGGCCGGCAGGCGTCTATTCGCTATCGCACGTCGCGCTGCCGTTCGCGCCGAACGACCCCATGTACGGCCTGGAAGCGCGCGGACCGGACGGACCGTTGCGCACGCTCGGCAACCTGGAGCTGCGCGGCGAGCGTAAGGTGATGGTGGTGCCGGCCGCGGACCGGCTGCGGCTGCGCTCGAACCCGTTTTACGCCTATCTGCTCGGTCGGATCACCGCGCGCATCGAGCAAGACCTGAAGCCCTAGCGAGCCGCGTTCAGCGCGGCACCCAGGGCCGGCCGATCGCCAGCCAGACCGCGCGGTTGTTTCCTTCCCCCTGCCCGTATGCGAGGAACATGGGCCCGATGAGCGTGTCGGCGCCGACGTACAGCGACCCGGAATAGTAGGTGCCATCCTGCGTGAGCGGGTCGAGGCTCTGGCGGATCCGCCCCGCCTCGAGGGAAGCGCCCGCGTACATGCGGTCCAGAATGCCGCCCAGTTGCAGGCCGAGCGGGGGGCGGATCACGCGCCGGTAGCCGAGCGAGCCGAATTCGACGTCGAGCGCGCGGAAGCGGTCCCGGTCGTAGCCCGAAAGCTTCTGGAAGCCGCCCAGCGTGAAGCTGTCAAAGAACGGCAGCTTGGAGTCACCCAGGCTGCGGCCGATCAGCGCGTTGGCCGTGAAGGTGTTGTTGTTCCAGGTCGCGGCGCCGGTCCAGTCGACTTGCAGCCGATCGAAGGTCAGGTCGCTGCCGAGCGACTTGCGCGGGGCGAACAGGTCGATGCGCCCGCGCTGCCCCTCGTTCGGAAAGTTGTAGTCGTCGAGCTTGTCGAACTCCAGCCGTGCGGTCCACGCGTCGAGGCGCACCTTCTCGCTCGGCAGGATCGGAGGGCCGATGTCCATGCTGGAATCCAGCCTGCCTCCGACCAGCCCGATGCGCGCCTCCCCGAGCGTGCCGATCTCTCGGCCCAGATCGAGGCCGAGCTGCGACGACTGCCTGCGGTACAGGGCGACCTTATCGTCCCCGAGGAAGACGTTGCTCTGCATGCGGTACAGGGTCACGCGCGGCGCCGCGAACCATGGGCTGCCGGGCGCGAAGGGCTGGTAGAACTCGCTCAGAAAGCCGGCAATCTCGCCGACCTGCAGCTGGTTGATCCATTCCCCGCCGTTCGAGTTCATCCAGCGCCGGTCGGAGCGCCCGACGATCGTGAAGCCGGTATCGTGGCCGACGTTCGCGCTCAGACTGAGGCCGAAGCGCAGGTAGTTCGGTCCCCATGATTTCTCCTTCGGCTCGAATAGCGCGATCGTGCGGTCGCCGTCGCGCAGCAATCTGCCGCCCACGCTCTCGAAGTCGCCGGTCGCGTAGACACGCTGCACGTCCTGGTCGATCTGCCCGGGGGTGACCGTCGTCCCGGGCTTCACCTTGATCTCGTTCTCGACCGCCTGCGGATTGACGTGCTCCATCGGCGCGACGCGCACCTCGTCGATGCGGTAGGACTGCCCGCCGACGGCCGTGCGCCGCTCCTGCAGCAGCGCACGGTACTGCTCGTTCGGCAGGCTCAGCCGGCGCAACTCGGCCTCGTGCGCGAGCGCCGCCTTCTCGCCGATCGCGATCGCGTCGTGCGCCCGGTCGAAGCTGCCGGCACCGATATCGCCGAGCTCGGGCGAGATCAGGACGTCGCCGGGCTTGAGCTGCGCCAGCGAAACGCGCACGTTCTGCTCGGTGAGGATGTTGATCATCTGCTCGCTCACCGAGAAGATTGAGGTGATTTCGGCGGCCTTCAGCAAGGGCGTGCCGAGGTTCACCGCGATCACCACGTCGGCGCACATCTTGCGCACCAGATCCACCGGCAGGTTCTCGACCAGGCCGCCGTCCACCAGGTGATGGCCGTCGATCTCGACCGGCGCCATCACGCCCGGCACGGACATGGTCGCACGCATCGCCTTGGGGAGCGAGCCCTTGTCGAGCACGTACGGCGTGCCGCTCGCGATGTCGGTCGCGACCGCCTTGAACGGGAACGGCAGCTTGGTGAAATCGCCCACGCCCTCGCCGCGGTAGGCGAGGTCGGCGAACGCCCGCTCGATGTTCTGCCCATAAAGCACGCCTTCCGGGAAGCGCACCCCGCCGACGCCAAAGCCCACCTCGGGGCGCGCCAGGTAGCCGGTCTCCTCTTCCTTGCGGCGCTGGGTCATGAGGCGCCGGTCGGGCCGGTCCTGGAACACCATCTTCCAGTCGATCGCCTCGACCTTGGATTCCATCTCGTCGACCGGCGCGCCGGTCGCGTAGACCGCGCCGACGATGCCGCCCATGCTGGTGCCGGCGATGCAGTCGATCGGCACGCGCAGGTCGCGCAACACCTTGAGCACGCCGATGTGCGCGAGACCGCGCGCGCCTCCGCCGGAGAGCACCAGGCCGATGCGTGGCCGGCTCGCGGGCGCGGGATCGGCGCCCGCCGCCGGCGCGATGAGGGAAAAACAAAGGATCGCGAGGCAGGCCCACCCCGCGCAGCGACGCGCCAGCCGCCGCCCGTCCATCGGTTCGTCTAGCCCACGATCTGCGCGCCGACGAAGATGCCCGCCGGCAGCGCCTCCGGCGCGGGCGAAACCTGCACGTACTTCAGGTTGCGCACCTGGATGATGTACAGGCTGCCCTCCACCTCGAATACCAGGCGGTCGGCGTCGATCGCCTTCCTGACGTTCGCCGCGAGGGTCGCTGCGTCCTTTCCCCCTTGCTTGGGAAACGACAGCTTGAGCTTCGTACCGTCGTTGAAGAACAGGGTAACGAATCTGCGCCCGGTCATGCGGCCTCCCCGGTCATTTGCTCGAAATCCTGCGATACGCTCGGACGCAGTCCTCGCTTCCGTCGGCGGGCATCGCACCGCTCAGAAATGCATCGTACAGATACGCCGGCACGAAGTAAAACGTGCGCACTGCGGCGCGCGGAATCCCCGCGACGTCGACGCCGACCTCGGGCTTCTCGAGCGTGCCGCCGATGCCGACCGGCACGAGCGGACTCACCAGGCGCGGCGCCTTCGGCTTCGGCGCCATGAAGCCCTTCAGGTGCAGATCGCGCAAATCCAATTCGAGCTCGCCCGCCGCGCGCACGGAAGTACTGTCGAGCATCAGCGCCGCGCTTTTGGCAACACCGTCCGAGACGTTGAACGCTGCCACCGCGCAGTTGATGCGGGCACCCTGCTCCTTGTCGAGCACCGCACCCATTGCGCGCATCAGCCCTCCGCCCCAGAGTTCCAGGGCACGCGAGCTGTAGTCGGTCGGGAACACTGCGAAATCCGCCCTGCCATCGACGTGGGCGGCGAGCGCGTCCAGCGGCCCGTGCGCCGCGAGCGCGAGGTTCATGCTCAGGCTGCCCTCGGCCTTGCGCGCCGCGCCGGCGCCCTCCAGCAGCGCGCCGTACTGAAACTTGTCGAGCTCTCCGTCCAAGCGGTAGCGCGGATCCTCGGTCGACAGGTCCGCGTCCAGCTCGAGCGAGGCCTTGCCCTTCGGCGAATCGAGCTTGAGCGGTGCCACGCGCAGCCGGCCCTGCTGGAGCGTCGCGTTCAGCTCGCCGCGCCCGAGCTCTGCGGCCCCCGCCGTGACGCGCGCGGCGCTGAGAGTGAAATGGCCATCGAACTCGCGCAGCGCCCGGCGCAGCGCGACCACCTGCGCTTCGGCGCGCTTGAGCTGCCGCGCCAGCTTCGCTTCCATGCCGCCGGCTGCTCCTTCCGCGCCCCGCTGCAGGCCGAAATCCTGCAGGCGCAGCAACGGGGACTCGAGCGCGGCTTCGATTCTGGGGCGGCTCTCCACGCGCGCTTCGGTGACGTGCCCGTTCAGGCGGCTCTCGCCGAGCGCGAACGCGAGCTCGGCGGAGCGTTGTGCTTCGCCCAGCCCGTGCAGCGTCGCTTCGAGCGACACGGGTCCGGATTGCGGCAGCTCGCGCGCGAGCAACGCGTCGAACGCGTCCAGGCGCGGCGCGTCGAGCTTCACCCGTAGCGGCGCGCCGCGTTGCCAGGCGGCGCTCATTGCCACCTCGCCGAGACGGCCGGAGACGTCGAACTCGCCGCCCGCTGCGGGCAGCAGCGTGGCGAGCGGCGCAGCGCTCGCTTGCAATTCGAACGTCGATTCGACGAATGTGCCCGTGGCATTCAAGGTCGTGCGTGCGCCCGGCGCAGCCGCCAGGTGCGCCTCGTCAACCGACGCTTCCAGCGGCGTAGCCCCGAGCTGCGTCACGACGCGAGCGTCGCGCGCCTCGAGCGCGAGCCTCGCGTCCGCCGCCATGTCGGCGAGCGTCGCGCCGCTTGCCGACGCGTCGAGCGTCACGCGGCCCGCGGAGGTGCCGAACTGCGGCAGCGACAGGTCCTGCGCCTCGAGCGCCGCGGCGATGCGTCCTGCGCGAAGGCTCGCCTTGCCGCTCGCGCGCAGGCTCCCGTCCTGCGGCAACAGGACGCGCGCCGCCGAGAACTCGAGGTCGGCGTCCGGCAGCCGCGCGCCGCGCGGCAACAGCTCGCGTCCCCAGAGCGCGGAATCCCCCTTCTGCCGCTCCTGCGCCAGCTCGGCGACATCGAGCAGCTCGAACTCGGCGCGCGCCAGGATCGGCGCTCCAGCCGGGGGCCGCGAAGCCTCGAAGCGGCCGCGCGTTCGGCCCAGCCCGCCCGCCCCGTTCACCCGCAGCGTTCCGTCCGCGTGCCACTCGGCGCGCGCGCTCGCAAGTACGAGCGGCGGAAGGCGACCTCCCGCAATGGGCAGCTGCAGGCGCGCGTCGCGCAGCTGCAGAGTTCCGCGCGCCGCCCGCGCGAGCGCAGCCGGCGCCGCCCGCGCCGTAAGCTTCGCCTCGACGCTGCCGATGGATCCGCTAAAGCCCGCTTCCTCGGGTAGCACCACGGCCCCGGCGCGCGTCTCGAGCGCGAGCGCCGGTTCCTCGCCGCGCATGTCAGCTTCGAGCGTTCCGTCCAGCGGGGAATTTCCGTAGCGCGCGACGAGCTTCGCGCGCAGCACGCCGCCCGCCCACTCGCCCTGGGCACCGACCTGCCCCAGCGCGACCGGTCCCGCATCGAGGCGCGCGAGACGCAACGAAAGCGTGCCGTCGCTCGCGCGCACCGCCTGCATGACCCTGCGCATCAGCCTGCCCGGCTGCAGGCGCGGCCGGTCGAGCGAAGCGTCGAGCCAGCGCTGCAGCGCGAGGGAATTCAGCGTGTCGGCGCGCAGCTCTATCCCAGCGCGTGGGCGCGCGCCGCCGCGCTCGAGCGTCAACCGGCCCGTGAACGCCGCAGGCTCGAGGCGCGCCTCTTCCAGGCGCAGGTCGACGTGCGCGGCATCCGCGGTGAGCTGCGCGCGCGCGTGCAGCGGACCGAAGCCCTTGAACGGCGCATCGACGAGCCGCATCAGCGGCAGGAGGTCGTCCGCGTCGAACGCTAGCTGCGCGTGTACCGATGCGGGCGACGATGCGGGCTGGAAGCTGCCCTTCAGCCGGGCGCCCGCCATGTCGGCGGAGAGCTCGAACGGCGCCGCTCCGGCCTCGGCGATCTCGGCCCACGGCGGGCCCCGCAGCTCGGCGCGCCACGGCGCCGCGTTCACGTTGCCTGAGACGGTCAGGCGCAGCGGCCGACCCGCGAGCAGGCTCGCCTCGAGCGAACCGATGCTCGCCAGCGGCTCGCCGGCGCAGGATGCATTCGCCACGACGCTCACGCGCTCGGCGCGCAGCCGCTCGATGCCTGCGAACCGCCAGCCCGAACTGCCCCGTGCCCCCCGCCGCGCGCCGCCATCCTCGGACGGCGCTGCGCACAGCTGCACGCCCTCGAGATCGACGGCCGAGATCTCGATCCGTCGTCCGAGCAGCGCCCGGAGGTCCAGCCGCAGGCGCCCCTCGCGTGCGCGCGCGCTCCAGCGCGTCGCGCCGACCGCGCCCTCGAGCCGCAGGTCTTCGACCTCCACGCCGGGATGAATGCCCGTGAGCAGATACACTGGGCCGTCGACGTGCGCCTCGCTGCCGAATGCGAGCGCCAGCGCTGCGGCCACCCGCCCGCGCAGCGCGTCGAGCCGGATCGAGCGCTCGATGGTAAGCAGCGTCGCGGCAAGGCCGATGACCAGCGCGACAAGCAGCCCGAAGCCGGCGAGCAGACGGTGTCGGCGCAACTTCATCGTGGTGACCGAAACTGTAAGCCAAATGGCGGTGCGGGTATAATCCGCCCCGCGCCGGGTCTGCCGGCGCATATCGACCTCAGCATGTCCTCCCCGACCCGAACCTCACCGGAGTATCCAGATGAAGAAACTGTTAGCGCTCCTGTCGCTCTTCGCCGCATTCGCGGTCGCCGCGCCGGCGATCGCGCAATCGCAGAGCTCTGCCGACACCAACATGCAGATCCTGCGCGACAAGATCAAAGCCGACAAGAAGGCGCTGGTCGCCGCGAACATGGACCTGACCGATGCCGAGGCGAAGGCCTTCTGGCCGCTGTACGACAGCTATCAGAAGGAGCTCGACGTTCTCAACAAGCGCACCGCTAACGTGATCGTCGAATACTCCGACGCCTGGAACGAGAAGAAGCTGACCGACGCGCTCTCCACCAAGCTGATCAAGGAAAGCATCGCGATCGACCAGGCGGAAGCCGCCATGCGCAAGCGCGAGGCCGCCAAGCTGCTCAAGGCTTTGCCGCCCAAGAAGGCGGCGCGCTACCTGCAGATCGAGTCGAAGATCCGCGCCATCGTCAAGTACGAGCTCGCGAGCCAGATTCCGCTCG
>DASPRX010000061.1:0-3921 GCA_035624235.1 Burkholderiales bacterium
ATCTTCCAGGACCTGAACGCCCGCAAGATCTCCAAGATCGGCCTCATCTCCGGCTCGGGCGCCTTCGACAAGTCGATGCGCGCGCAGTGCATCGCGGTCGCGCCCAAGTACGGCATCGAGATCGTGGGCGACGAGACCTACGGCGCGCAGGACACCGACATGACCGCGCAGCTCACCAAGCTGCGGCAGAACGCGCAGGTCCAGGCCGTCCTCAACTGCGGCTTCGGCGCGGGTCCGGCGATCGTCACCAAGAACTTCCGCCAGATCGGTATGAGCGTGCCCCTGTACCAGTCGCACGGCGTCGCCTCCAAGGAGTTCATCAAGCTGGCCGGCGATGCGGCGAACGGCGTGCGCCTGCCCGCCGCGGCGCTGTTGGTGGCCGAGACCATGCCCTTTAACGATCCGCAGAAGCACGTGGTGCTCGACTATGTGCACGCCTACGAGGGTCGCTACCACCAGGACGTGTCCACCTTCGGCGGCCATGCCTACGACGCCCTGATGCTCATCACCCGGGCGATGAAGAACGCAGGCACCACCGACGACGCGAAGGTGCGCGACGCGCTCGAACAGATTCACGGCTTCATGGGGATCGACGGCGAGTTCAACTTCTCGCCGACCGACCACATGGGCCTGAGCCTCGCCGCGTTCCGCATGCTGGAGATCCAGAACGGCAACTGGACGCTGGTGAAGTAGCGAGTCCGGGCCGGCGGCGCCGCGCCGCCGGCTGCGGTAGGCTCGCGCCATGAGCGCACAGCTGCTCCAGTTCCTGTTCGCTGGGCTCACCGCGGGCGCGATCTACGCACTGGTGGCGCTCGGCTTCTCGATCATCTACAACGCGAGCCAGGTCATCAATTTCGCGCAGGGCGAGTTCGTGATGATCGGCGGCATGGCGACGGTGTCGTTCCTGCACCTCGGACTGCCGTTGCCGCTCGCAGCGCTCGGCGCGGTGGCTGCGACCACGCTGGTCGCGCTCGCGCTCGACAAGCTCGCCGTCGAGCGCGCGCGCGGCGCCTCGGTTGTGACGCTGATCATCATCACCATCGGCGCCTCCATCCTGCTGCGCGGCCTGGCGAGCCTGGTGTGGGACAAGAACATCCACGCGCTGCCCGCTTTCACCGGCGACAAGCCGATCGCGCTCGGCGGCGCGACGCTGCTGCCTCAGAGCCTGTGGGTGCTCGGCGTCTCGCTCGCGATCCTCGCGGCGCTGTGGTGGTTCTTCAACCGCACGCTGCACGGCAAGGCGATGCTCGCGACCGCTCACAACCCGCTGGCCGCCCGGCTGGTCGGCATCAGCGTGCGGCGCGTGCTGCTCGTGTCCTTCGGCCTGTCGGGCGCGCTCGGCGCCCTCGCAGGGATACTCGTCGCCCCAATCACCTTCACCGCCTGGGACGTCGGCGTGATGCTCGGCTTGAAGGGCTTCGCCGCCGCGATTCTCGGCGGCCTGGGCAGCGGCCCGGGCGCGGTGCTCGGCGGGCTGCTGCTCGGCCTGGCCGAGGCGCTCGCCGCGGGCTACGTGTCCTCGGCCTACAAGGACGTCATCGCGTTCGTCATCATCCTCGCGGTGCTCGTGCTGATGCCCGGCGGCCTGCTCGGGCGGCGCGCCGCCGAGCGCGTCTGAGCGCGCATGCTCGCGAGGCTCGGCGCGGCGCGCGGCGGAGGCCTGCTCGCGCTTGCGCTCGCGGTGGCGCTGTTGCCGCTCGCGCTCGTCAATCAATATCTGTACGACGTCGCGATCCTCGTTGGGCTGAACGCGATCGTGTGCGTCGGGCTCAATCTCCTGATCGGCTACGCGGGCCAGATCAGCCTCGGGCACGCGGGCTTCTTCGCGTTGGGCGGCTACGGCTCGGCGATCCTCTGCGTGCGCTACGGCTGGCCGCCGCTTTCCGCACTGCCGGCATCGATCGCGAGCGTGACGCTGCTCGCCTTCCTGGTCGGGCGGCCGATCCTGCGCCTCAAGGGGCACTACCTCGCGATGGCGACGCTCGGCCTGGGCGTGATCATCACGGTGGTGCTCGCCACCGAAGACCGCTTCACCGGCGGCCCGGACGGCATGAGCGTGCCGCCGCTCGCCCTGTTCGGTCACGCACTGAGAGGCGAGCGCGTCTGGTACTGGATGGTCGGGGCGCTGCTCCTCGCCTGCGTGTGGTTCGCCCTGAATCTGGTCGAATCGCCGCGCGGCCGCGCGCTGCGGGCGCTGCACGGCTCGGAGGTCGCCGCCGAGATGATCGGCATCGACAGCGCCCGCCACAAACTGGTCGTATTCGTGCTCTCGGCCGGGCTCGCTGCCGCGGCGGGCGCGCTGACCGCGCATTACTCCGGCTTCATCACGCCCTCGCAGGGCAGCTTCCTGCGCTCGATCGAGCTGGTGACCATGGTGGTGTTCGGCGGCATGGCCTCGACCTTCGGGGCGGTGGTCGGCGCCGCGGTGCTCACCACGCTGCCGCAACTGCTCACTCCGCTCAAGGACTACGAGATGGTGGTGTTCGGGGCGGTGATGATGTTCACCATGATCTTCATGCCGCGCGGCATCGTGCCGACGCTCGCGGGGCTCTTCAGGCCGAAGGCGCGACCGTGAGCCTGCTGCGCGCGGAGGGGCTGTGCAAGGAATTCGGCGGCGTGCACGCGGTGCAGGCGCTCGAGTTCGACATCCAGCCCGGGGCGGTGTTCTCGATCATCGGGCCGAACGGCGCCGGCAAGACGACGCTCCTGAACCTGATCACCGGCATCTACCGGCCGAGCGCCGGACGCATCTGGCTGGAAGAGCACGAGCTGACCGGGCTCGCGCCGCACCGCTTCGCCGCGGCGGGCATCGCCCGGACGTTCCAGAACCTGCAGATCTTCTTCAACATGAGCGTGCTGGAGAACGTCATGGCCGGCCGCTACCTGCACGAGCGCTGCGGACTCGCCGCCGCGATGCTGCGCCTGCCGAGGCTGGCGCGCGCCGAGCGCGCCTGTCGCGCCGAAGCGCTCGAGCTGCTCTCGCTCGTGGGCCTCGAGCGCTACGCCGGCGACGCCTCTGAGGGCATGCCCTACGGGGCGCTCAAGCGGCTGGAGATCGCGCGCGCGCTCGCCGCGCGCCCGAGGCTGTTGCTGCTGGACGAGCCGGCGGCGGGGCTCAACCCGACCGAGACGCAGGAGATCGACCGGCTGATCCAGCAGCTCGCCGCGCGCGGCGTCACGGTAGTGCTGGTCGAGCACAACATGCGCCTGGTGATGGGCGTGTCGGACCGCGTGCTGGTGCTCGACTACGGCCGCAAGCTCGCCGAGGGCGACGCCGCGTCGGTGCGCCGCGACCCGCGCGTGATCGAGGCCTACCTCGGCGCAGAGGTGCGCGATGCTTGAGGTGCGCGCGCTCACGAGCCACTACGGGCGCATCCCGGCTCTGAAAGGCGTCGATCTCGCGCTGCGCGCCGGCGAGCTGGTCGCGCTGGTGGGCGGCAACGGCGCGGGCAAGACGACGCTGCTGCGCGCGCTCTCGGGCGTGCAGCGCGCGAGCGGCGGCACGGTGCGCTTCGATGGCGCCGACATCACGCGCGCCGCGCCCGAGCGCCGCGTGCGGCTCGGCATCGCGCAGGTGCCCGAGGGGCGGCAGGTGTTCGCCCCGCTTTCGGTGGAGGACAACCTGCGCCTGGGCGGCTACACGCGCAGCGCGGCCGAGTCCGCGGAGATGCTCGAGCGCGCCTACGGCATGTTCCCGGTGCTGCGCGAGCGGCGTCGCGCTCCCGCCGGCACGCTCTCCGGCGGCCAGCAGCAGATGCTCGCCATCGCGCGCGCGCTGATGGCGCGCCCGCGGCTGCTCCTGCTCGACGAGCCGAGCATGGGGCTCGCGCCGCGCCTGGTCGAGGAGATCTTCCAGCACGTGCAGGCGCTGCGCAGCGCCGACAGGGCGATCTTCCTCGTCGACCAGAACGCCCGTGCCGC